>CAJQKT010000038.1 GCA_905478995.1 uncultured Pseudomonadales bacterium
CTGATGCGGTAAACAATGTCACTCCGGGCACGCGATTCGCGGGACCAGAAGATGCTAAGGCTTATGAATTGGGCTTGAAGGCTAATTTTGACCGAGGCTCGCTCAACGTAGCAATTTTCGATCAAAGCATTAAAGGCTTCCAATCAAACGTCTTTCTTGGCACAGGCTTCAATCTAGTCAATGCTGGAGAGCAATCCTCTAGAGGTATTGAGTTTGATTTAGCTTACTATCCAGTAGATGCATTGCGCTTAACCTTAGCCGGAACCCTTTTAGATCCTGAGTATGACGAGTTTGAAGGCGCAGCTGTGCCACCTGGCAGCGCTCTTGATGCCAACGATGGCATCCCAGATAACAGCGTAGGCTCGCTCACCGGCGAAACACCTGCCGGCATTCATGAAGTTAGCCTGTCTGCATCGGCCACCTATAGCTTTACTTTGTCTAACGGCTTAGACGGCTATGTGCGCGGCGACTACCAATACGAAGACGAAGTACAAACTAATGATAACGTACCTAAATCTGTGGCAACTGAAGACCTTAAAAACCTTAACTTGAGTGCGGGCATCAGCACCGAAGCAGGCCTGGCCTTTTCAGTGTGGGGCCGCAACGTCACCGACCACGAAAGCGTCACTACCGCCTTCCCAGCTGTGGGTAACACGGGCGGTTACTTTGGTTACCGTAACCAACCTAGAACCTATGGTGTGACTGTTTCGTACGACATCATGAACTAAGGCTCTTTTATGACTGCGGTTACAGGTGTAATAAAACGATCGTAGCCTATAAAAACGCGTTAAAAAAAACCGGCCATGCTTAACTGCTTGGCCGGTTTTTTTATAGCTCATGTTTTTTGTAGCTCGGTTGAATTTTCAGCTCCAGTTAACTCAGCATTAACCTTGAGTGATGCGTAGTTTATTTTTTCGGGTCAGCAGTAACATGACTAACCCAAAACCCACCAACAAAACACTGGAGGGTTCTGGCACGCTAACCACTATTTCATCGTCGAGTATTGGTATTGGTCCGTCGATTATTGGGTCGCCCTCACCATCGTTGATAGGGTCTTCTGGTGATGTGCTGGAAGCAACGCTCGCCACTTGCCGCTGCGGCCTGTTGCCAGTACTACAGTAAAATCCACCGCATTGTTCGCCGCCAGTTATCGACTCTACCGAGTCGGCAAAGACTTCTTCAGCAAAGGTGCTAACACCTCCTTTGTCGTACCCAGCGCCGCCGCTAGCCAGGCTGGCCAACATAAAACCGTCATCAACACCCATTGAATCATCATCGGCGAAACCTCCAACTGGTTGACCGTTGAGGCTCAAATCATTGGTTGATTGCTCATCGTCAAATAAGAAAAAGCTCTCTTCGCTTTGTTCGGTGCTTTCTGGGGTGCCCTGGTAAGAATAGGCGCCCACGACTGTATTAGTGTTTATCGATGCTTGCCCAACGCCCGGTTTTACATCGTGCGCTGGTACAATCCGCCCTTGGCTATTCTGTGCGACCTCATCATCACCAATAAAACCATCAACGACAGGGATAGCAAATACAAGCAAGCACAGCAGCAAAAGAGCCAGCCCCCGTCGTAGTCGCTTTGTTGTTAATGAGTCGTTCATATTGCTTCTCAAATTTACCCGCCCTACCCGCAACAGACGCATGCATCAAACCCGCAAGGGTTAATCTTGCCTTTCGCGGGCGATCAATAAGTAAACAGTGCAAGAATTGAACCAATGCCATAACATGCTGTTTTTATTTATTTTTATTATTTTTAACCTAGAAAAGAACACTGGATTGTACAAATTTTCGACAGAAAATAGACGTTTTTGGCCGTAAAGAGAACAGCCAAATACAGCTCGCTACGACCCTATAAGAGGGCTGTTTGCCACATAATCGGGCAATAGGCCACTATCAGCGTCCAACTTACAAACTAACTTGAGCTTGGCGCATAAGCCAAAAATTGGCGAGGCAGCGCACTAACGCTGCTGGGTCGTGACCTGCAGGGAGCGACGCCCCTCACCCACCAGCGCAGCCAAATGAGCCTGCCAAGTGGGCAAGTCGATTTGAGACAGAACACTAGCAAGCTGCTGGCGATAATCAAAATGCTCATGATTGCGCATCAATACACTCCAGTAACGCCCGGTGCGAGCACTCAAATTGCGATCGTCTTGCACCAACTGATCAAGCAGCGCATTACGATGACGCTCAAACTCGTCAATAGATACCGATTGCTGAATAAACTCTGCAAAAAATTGTTCGATGGCAGCAGCTAACTCGGCCTCGGTAAATTGCGGTGACTGTACTGTGACGCTTATACCCGGCCATGTATGCAATGGGTAGTAACTGGTATCGACAATGTAGCCCAGCTGTTGTTCGGTGCGCAGCTCGTTAAACAATGTGGGCTTAACAATGGCAGCACTCAACATGGCCAGCGCCGTAGACTGCAACGAATTGTCGGGCGACTGGAAATACCAAATAATGGCCTTGTCGCTATGAGGCAAAGCTATGGGAACGCTGGCCGCACCAGCGGCCAAATGCTTTATTTGCACTTGCTGCGCCACATCTGACTCGCAGCTACAACGCGGCAAGCCGCCATCAGATAATAATCGCAGCACCTCGCCAGTTTGCTTAGCATCGGTATTGCCATGCAGCAAAGCTTGCACATAAGTCGTAGGCCAAAACTCATTAACATACGTTTGTAGTTCGTCGTAACTCAGCGCCCCTACTGCTTGAATCAACGCGGGGTAATCACTACTTTGTGAGTACAACTGCGTGCCTAAGTAAGCGCCCAAACGATGATAAGGCGTAACCTGCATAGCGAGCTGCCATTTGCGCTTAAGCTCAGCACGCAGTTCATCAAAACGCGACTCACTAATTATCAACTCACCCAGCGATTGCAGCATGCTGCCCAGCAACGGAGACACGCTGTCGTTATAGCCACTCACGTTCAGTGAAAACCCGCGTAACGTTGGATAAAACGAAGCCTGCATACCCGCCAAATAAGCGGGATAAATAAATTCTTTGAGCTGCTCGCCTACTACTGAGGCATAAAGGCTGGCCATTGCTTGGCGACGGGGCGATCCGGCTGCATAGTCTGATAAATAAGCCACGCGTAAATCCAGCCGCGGCAATTCAAACTTATCGTCTGTTTTACTCCACAGCTCAAGCCCTGGGACCCGAGTTATCAGCACTGGCGGCTCATCAACTTCAGATTGACTGTTATATAGCGTAAAGTCATCAGCAATAAATTGATTGGGCGCCGGCATCAATACCGGCTGCATGCCGTCTAACGCTTCACCATTTACCGCACGCCACCAACTAGCTTGCCACTGAGGTATTACGGCCTGCACGCTATAGTCAACCTCATACCAGCGGGTTTTATTCACCGGCGGCATAGCCTCAGGAATCTGGTTAGAAGCTATAGTGAGTAAAATATTGTCGGGATTAAGCAGTTGCAACAACGCATCAATTAGCTCGGCATCAAACCGCGAAAAATTATACGGCGCAAACAATACATCCTTGGGAGGGTAGTACTGCAAATTGGAACTCGCCGAAATCACTGCACTGGTTGCAGCGCGGTGCTCATAAAATCGAAAGCCAATATCAGCTAATTGCTTTTGCTCGGAAAAACGTTCTTGCGCTGCGCTTAAATTGTCAACTAACTCATTGCGGATGGCTGCAATCGTTTGAAATAAAGCAGCGGCCACTTGATCGATATTACTCATGCCTTTATCACTTAACACAAGATTAACCTGATACAGCGCGCCACCGCTGTATTCAATACCCACCCCCGTGCTTAACGATTCTGCAAGCCCTGCTTTTTTAAGCGCCGACAACAAGCTGTTTTGACCTTCATGACCAAGAATATTGCCGATGTAATGTAATGGCTTAGCCGCTTCGTACGGCTTGATGTCTGGCAAAGGGAATGACATGTGTAACTGCCGTAATGGCTTTTTAGTTTTTACCGCCAATACTGCAGGAAGCTGAATCGCTGACGTTTCACTAAAAAATGGCTGACTGATAGATTGCGTCTGAGAGTTATTATTCTTTATGGCGGAAAATCGTCCGCGCACCATTTGTTCAAGCGCATCGAGTGAATAGGCGCCAGTCACTGCCAAACTCATGCGACTTGCTGAATAATAGGTGTCATAAAAATCGAGTAACGCTTGACGAATATCAGGGCGTGATAGCGTTTGCAAATTGCCCCCGCTAAATTTTGCATAGGGATGCGCTGGATTAATGATTTGTCGGGTAGCATCCAATATACGGCGTTTTTCATTATCTAAACTAGCCGAATATTCAGAGTCAACCGCTTTCGTTTCACGCTCGATATAAGCTGCGTCGAAGGTAGGTGCAATAAAAAAATCCGCAAAGCGATCAAGTGCCGCTTCAAAAGCTGCATTGTTCACTTCAAAAAAATAATTGGTATGTTCAAAGCTGGTGTAGGCATTGCGACTGCCACCATGCTGACTAATAAATTGCTGATATTCATCTGGGCTGGGATATCGAGCCGTACCTAAAAACAGCATATGCTCTAAAAAATGCGCCAACCCTTCGTAACCATTGGGTTCGTCACGACTTCCCACATGAACATCTAGTGACGCTGCTGCACGTTCAGCTTCAGCATCACTAATTAACAACACTTTAAGTTGATTGGACAACGTGATGTATCGAAACGAACGATCATCACTAATGCTTTGCTTTATTGTTACACCAGCACCACCTGGAAAATGGTCAAATAAGGCTGAACAACCCGCGACGCCTTGCAACAACACTGATAAAACTAATGCACGAACAAAACCTTGATTCAACATTACGCCCTACAATCAAATAAGCTAAGAAAAAATTAATTTAAAAAAAGAAAAGTAAGCGCGACTGCCACCTAAGACAGCAACATATATTAACTATTGTTTAAGAACGGCAAAAAGAAAAATACTGGTCGCTTAGGCTTGATGTTCATCGGGCAAATCGGTATTGACACGCAGGGTGGGCCATACCGTAAGTACTGCATTAATAAGAGTCGCTAATGGAATCGCAAAAAACACGCCCCACAAACCCCAAATCCCACCGAAGAACATGATGGCCAATAAAATGGCTACCGGATGCAGATTAACGGCTTCAGAAAAAAGCCAAGGCACCAACACGTTACCATCGAGCACCTGAACCACCAAGTAGGCAATCATCAACTGAATGAATTCCGGCCCCCAACCCCATTGCAAATAAGCCACCAAAGCCACAGGAATTGTCACTAAAAACGCACCTACATACGGCACGATAACGGATAGGCCGACCAAAATGGCCAACAGCGCGGAATAGCGGAGCTCAAACCATGCAAATACAGCATAGGAAATAACGCCCACAACAAAAATTTCGATAAATTTTCCACGCACATAGTTGGCCATTTGGTCGTTCATATCGCTCCATACTTGCTGAAGCAACGGCCGCTCATTAGGTAACAAACGGCCAAACCAACCGAGTATTTTTTCCTTGTCTTTTAAGAAGAAAAAAACCAGTACGGGCACCAGCACTAGGTACACCAAAAAGTTAATTAAATTAGGGATCTTTGACTGCGAAAACGTTACAACCCACTGGCCGAAGCCGGCAATTTCTCTATTGAGTGTGGCAAGCCACTCATCGACTTGGGATTGAGAGATCAGTGCAGGATATTTTTCTGGCAAGGTAAATAAAAGCTCTTGTAGCAAAGCTAAAAACTTCGGCAGTTCTTCAGTGAAATTGTCGAGCTGCACAAAGACTAATGTTGAGAGCACACCAACAGATGTCACCTCAAGAACTAACAGCAATATAAAGGCGATTAAAACAGAGAAAATATGCGGTATCTTTCTCGCGACCAGCTGACTCACCATACCTTGCAGCAAAAAAGCCAACACCAATGCAGCAATAACCGGTGTAAAAATCTCACCCACAAATAATATAAGCGCCACACCAATACTAATAATAATCAGCAATAAAATCGCTTCTTCATCATGAAAACGGCGCTCGTACCACTTTCTAAAAACGCTGGACATAAGACTCACTCTCAACTAATAATTACTGCGATTGGCCGGTGCTATAAAAGCTGCCCGAAGCTTTGATCGACTACTACTTAGACATCACAAGTGTTAACGCAGACCTTTGCTTCAACACTGCTGACACACGTCTTTAGCTTAGCACGTGGGCGTTGGTGCGATACCTTAAGTATAGAGCGCTGCACCCATTCAAAAAATGGGGCTAACGCCCTAAAAGTGTAACAATTGACGGAACTTGATGGCACCGTAAACGATCAAAAAAAATGCTAATGGCAATTATAATGGTTTAAACATGTTCTTCGCCGGGGCCAGTCATCACCTTAGCTTATAATGCTGACACCCACGACC
Organism: uncultured Pseudomonadales bacterium; assembly: GCA_905478995.1. Taxonomy (GTDB): domain Bacteria; phylum Pseudomonadota; class Gammaproteobacteria; order Pseudomonadales; family UBA7434; genus UBA7434. The sequence goes on from CAJQKT010000038.1 coordinate 6,360, forward strand.
GCCAATAACCAGTAAATACTGGGGTGATTTTTCGCCACCACTATCCAATTTACAGGCAAATTTATTGGGTATAACTCGAAGTGATTCCTCATTCATGCCAGCTTAGCGCAACACAATGAGTCGCCACGATGTAATGAAAAGCACTCACAAAACCTAAGATCGTAAAATCTAAAACCCTGGAAATTGAGATCCTGAATTCTAAGAACCTAAATTCTAAGAACCTAAGATCTGAAAAGCTAGAGCCTGCACCCACTTCGCAGCGCTCATACAATATAACCGGCGTACTACTCACTGCGTGGCTTCATCTCTGGAAATTGAATGACTAAGACACTCAAGACAAGCAACCACTCGCGCCCCAAGGCTAGGCTCAGTAAAATCCGCTGCTCCCTTTGGCTACGAGGCGCACGCCACATGTTTTATGGTGTGCTTTTAACGATCATACTGAACTGCTCACTCGCACTGGCAGTTGAAGACATTGCGCTACCCGTGCTGGGTGATAGTGGCGCAGGGCTAATGTCCTCGGCCGAGGAGCGCGCACTTGGGCAAGCATGGTTGCGCTCGTTTCGTGCAGGCGTTCCTCTCAATAGCGATCCGTTGATATTTGAATATCTTGAACATTTGCTCTTCCAACTCGCAAGCCAGAGTGAAATAGACAACCCCCGACTTGATCTGGTGCTAGTTGATAACCCGACTATTAACGCATTCGCAGTACCCGGCGGAGTAGTGGGAGTGCACACAGGGCTGATCACCAGCGCCCAAACAGAAGCACAGCTTGCCTCGGTACTTGCTCATGAGCTTGCGCATTTATCTCAGCGGCATTTTGCGCGTAGTGTGGAGGCAGCCAAACGAGCTAATGTTGCTAGCATTGCCGGCATGCTAGCCGGGATTATATTGGCCGCCACTGCAGGCGGCGATGCAGCCACCGCAGCCATAGCCACCTCTCAAGCCGTGGCCATTGATTCACGCCTGCGCTACAGCCGCATCCATGAGCGCGAAGCTGATCGGATTGGTATGCAAACTCTCGTCAACGGTGGTTACCCCGCCAACGCGGCCGCTAATATGTTTAGGCAGATGCAGGACGCGTCGCGTCTGTATGGCGAAGGCATACCCGAATTCTTACGCACGCATCCGGTGACTGAATCGCGTATTGCCGACGCTGAAAATCGTGCCCGCACCGCTGGGGCAGTTAACCCTATCAGTGATATTGATTATCAAATAATACGCGCGCGCGTTACGGTTTTAAGCGGCAAGGAACCCAAGCAACTCATCAAAAAATTTAAATTTGCACTAGAACAGTCGGTGACACATCAGTCCAATAGCGGCATAAATAAAACCACTAACAGTACCAAGCCTTTCGCTGACTCTCATAAAAATAGAGCAACTGTGCAAGCACGCCTGAATGCCGACCGTTACGGGCTGGCTATGGCTTACAACAAAAATGGCCAATGGAAAAAAGCCCGAGCCACACTTCAGCCCTTGTTACAACAATTGCCTGGACGGATAGCCTATTCGCTGATGGACATAGAAATTGACTTAACCGCAGGTAAACTTGAATTAGCCGAGAAACGTCTGCGTGACCTGTATGCAATAACACCCAATAATTACGCCATTAGCATGCTGCTAGCCGACACACTATTAAAAAACAAGAATTATGTGACCGCCCAGCAAGTGCTGGAAAAACTCAGTAAAGTGAGGCACAAGCAGGCCGATGTTTGGTATTTACTAGCGGAAACTCAGGGACTCGCGGGTGACATTCTCAATCTGCATTTATCACGAGCTGAGTTTTTTTTACTGCGAGGAAATTTTTTGCAGGCGCGCAAACAACTCAATTATGCATTAAAAATTGCCGGTAACGATTTTAAAGTTTCCGCTCGCATCAAACAGCGCTTACTCGACACGGAGCGCATCCGACAAATCACCGAACAGCTTTAATTGTTTTACGCGCCCGCTGAATTTTTAAAGTCGAGCATGCGCTGCAAAGGAAGCAATGCGCGATTAGCTAAAGTCGGGTTGACCATCACTTCGTTACTACCTTGCTCAAGTGCCTGGGCTAAGTTATCTAGAGCATTCATGGCCATCCAAGGGCAGTTTGCACAACTGCGGCACGTTGCTCCGGAGCCGCCAGTAGGCGCTATAAAGATTTCTTTGTCAGGGACCGCTTGGCAAAGCTTATAAAAAATTCCCTGATCGGTAGCAACAATGAAACGCTGCTGCGGCAATTCGCGTGCGGCCTGTATGATTTGCGAGGTTGAGCCCACGTGATCGGCCAGAGCCAATACAGATGCAGGAGACTCTGGGTGAGCCAGCACGGCTGCGTCTGGATAAACCGACTTCATCTCCAGAATGCCTTTGGCCTTAAACTCGTCATGTACGATACAAGCGCCATCCCACAACAACATGTCGGCACCCGTTTGCTTCTGGACATAACTACCTAAATGTTTATCTGGCGCCCATAAAATTTTCTTGCCCTGCGCATCGAGATGCTCAACTACATCCAACGCAATACTAGAAGTCACCACCCAATCGGCTCGCGCTTTCACTGCCGCCGAGGTATTAGCGTAAACCACTACCGTACGCTCGGGGTGAGCATCACAAAACGCCGCAAACTCATCAATGGGGCAGCCCAGATCGAGTGAACAGGTAGCTTCGAGTGTAGGCATTAACACTCGTTTTTCTGGGCTGAGAATTTTCGCCGTCTCGCCCATAAACTTTACTCCAGCCACAACGAGCGTTTGAGCCTCGTTGTGAGCGCCGTAGCGCGCCATTTCCAGCGAGTCTGAAACAATGCCGCCGGTAGCTTCAGCCAAATGTTGAATGGCCGGATCAGTATAATAATGCGCCACAATAATCGCATTGTGCCGCTCAAGCAGCGGTTGAATTTTTTTTAGTGCTGCATCATATTCAGCCTGATTAAAGGCCGTAACAGGCGGTTCATATAAATGGCGCTTAACAATATCTTCCGGCGAACCGGTATACCCTTCAGGCAAATGAGCGGTACTGGCGATGGCATCAAAACTACAGCTGCTATTGCTAGGGCTTTGATTTTTTTCGATAATTGGGTGGCTAGATTCGGTCATGGGGTCATCAAAAAGATTATCGGTCAAGGCTTGTAGTTTCGCTCACCAGCGGAACTTACTATCAACAAAGCCCCTGAGAGTCTATAAAAGAGCACTATTTTAGCATAGCGCCATACATAATTAGCACCAAACTACTAAAGAATGCGCGATAGTAATGGGCCTGATAGGCAATAAAATAAAGCCTGTTCGGAGCGCCGACTCGGCTATAAAGACCCTATAGCTTGGCAAAAAAATTCGGCACTACCTGGGTCGCCAAACCATAATATGCTTTATCAAATTTTGACCCGTGAGCGCTGGGCTCAAGATTAAGCTCAACTGTTGTGGCGCCGTTATAATGCGCTACCTGCGCAAAGCCCGCCGCAGGATAAACAACACTCGATGTACCAATCGACACAAATAGGTCGCAACGCTCCAAAGCCTCTTCGATACCCGACATATATAACGGCATTTCGCCAAACCAAACAATGTGCGGGCGCAAGCTCGCCCGACAGCCACAATGACCACAAGCACTTTCAGCAAGAATATCGTCAGACCACTCACACACAGAATCACAGCTAACACAGCGCGCTTTAAGTAGCTCACCGTGCATAGGAAAAATATTTTTGCTGCCCGCTTGCTGATGCAGGTTGTCTACATTTTGAGTGACAAGCGTAAACTCACCTAGAAAGGATTGTTCAAACGCTGCCAATGCATCGTGCGCTGCATTGCGAGTAACCGACGGTGTTAATAGTTGCTGTCGACGCAAGTTATAGAATTTTTGTACGAAAGCCGGATTAGCTGCAAATGCCTCTGGCGTTGCAACGTCCTCAACCCGTTGACCCTCCCATAACCCCCCGTTATCGCGAAACGTTTGCAAACCCGATTCCGCCGAAACACCCGCACCGGTTAACACAACAATATTTTTATAGTCAGTCATACAGAATTATTTTATACCCAGGCACTAATAGCTAAAAGGCTCAGCCCAGCAAATAAGCCTGCTAATATATCGTCAATCATAATGCCAAAGCCACCATGCACTTTTTGATCGAGTAGCTTAATAGGCCACGGCTTCACAATATCAAAAAAACGAAACAGACCAAAGCCCGCTAATAGCCAAATCAAACCGGCTGGTGCAAACAACATCGTTAACCAAAAGCCAACAAACTCATCCCAGACAATACTCCCATGATCGTGCACGCCTAAACTATTGCTGGTTTTTTCGCACAACCAAATACCAATGATAAAGGAAGCAAAAATAATCAATACTTTAGCGAAAAAGGGCAGCGGAGCCATCAACAGCCAAAATGGAATGGCCGCTAACGTACCGAATGTACCCGGCGCGCGCGGAGCCAAACCACTGCCTAAACCAAGGGCAAAAATATGCGCCGGATGCTGCAGCATAAAATTAATATCGGGAGATTTACTCATGAAACCAGCTACCTATTGATGACAAAGTGTCTACTAGAAATGCTTAAATCCTGAAGCGCTTGGTTTTTCCCAGCCATCGCCATTCAATATAACGCTCTCGCCATGTTTTTCATCATACTCAGCACAATCGACAACCTTACCAATTAAGGTACATGCTACTCCGGCTGTCCTAGCTAACATAACAACTTTGTCATGGTCTTTTTTTGGTACGGTAAAAAGTAATTCGTAGTCATCACCGCCAGATAACATCCATTCTCTAGCCAGCGCAACATCAGACAACGACGCCAGCGCCGGATGCATCGGCAGCGCATCGCCATTAAGCTCGAGCATGACCTTACTTTGGGATGCAAGGTGACCGGCATCGGCCAAGAGGCCATCAGACACGTCAATAGCTGCATTAGCCACACCCACTAATGCCTTGCCCAATCCCAGTTGTGGGACAGGCGCATAGAATGCAGCATGCAGATTTTCACGCTGGCGGTCGGTTAATGGCCAGGCGGCCCGTGCAGAATGATTTTGTGTAATCATTTGCAATGCCGCTGCGCCCTTACCAAGCGACCCGCTGACCCAAACCTCATCACCTGTTTGTGCACCGCTGCGGCACAAACAATGCGCACCATCTAAGGACGGCACAGTAAAAGACGGATCATCACTGGCTACTGAAGTGCGCGCGGTTGCCGGAACACCCATCACCGTAAATGTCACAGTAAGTGGCCCTCGCGTGGTATCGCCACCAACTAAGGAGACGCCATATTTGGCGCATCCACGCGCCAAGCTAGCCGAGAATTTACTGAGCCACTGCTCATCATTATCGGGCAGAGTTAAGGCCAACGTAAGCCACTGTGGCACTGCCCCCATAGCAGCAAAATCGCTAAGGTTCACGTTAAGCGCACGACTGGCAACATCAGCAGGTTCAGCATCAGCAGGAAAATGCACGGCACTAACCAGTGTGTCAGTAGCAACAAGCAAATGCTCACTACCTAATTTCAGCCACGCAGCGTCGTCACCGACGCCCACGACTATTGAGCTGGCAGGCGCTGAGGCAAGCACATTATTATTAGAAAAAGAAAAATACTGCTCGATAATTTCGAACTCAGAAGCCATGGAATTGATTCCAAATTAGCGCTTAATGTCAGCACTAAAAATCATGACGAGGCCGAATCAGATCGCTGAGCCTTAACCTCAACGGCGCGTAAACTTTTTGCTGCTCGATCAAGCAAGCCATTAACAAATTTATGCGCATCCTCAGGACCAAATTTCTTAGCCAGACTGACCGCTTCATTGATTGCGACTTTATAAGGCACATCAATACGATTTTTTAATTCATAGATACCTATACGCAGAAGTGCCTTGGTAACGGGGTCGCACTCGCTAAGCTCTCTCGCATCAGCAATGGGTATGAGAAGCTCGTCGATTTCTTCGACCTCACGCTGCACACCGGCAAGTAACTCGCGAAAGTATTCGAAATCCGTACCTTTCATATTAAAATCAACGCGAAACTGCGCTTCAATATCGCTTGCCGTAGTCGCATTAAGCTGCCATTGATATAAACCCTGCATAGCAAAATGCCGCGCTTTGTGCCTTTCGCTAGAAAGCTTGCGCTTGTTGTGCAGCTCATCGCTCACTTTTTTACTACTCATTAGTTATCGCTCTTTCGTTCGCTTAGTGTGACTGCCATTAGACTAATCAAATGTTTTAAGTAGGCTAGCCACTTCAAGCGCAGCTAGCATTGCCTCACGCCCTTTATTTGCCTCGCCATCAGCTGCTCTAGCCATGGCCTGCTCAACATTGTTAACCGTTAACACGCCAAACCCAATGGGCAGATCGAAACCGCGCGATACATCGGATAAACCACGCGCGCACTCACCTGCAACAAAATCGAAATGCGGTGTATCACCCTTGATAATCACACCTAGCGTCACTAACGCACCATAAGTATTGCGTTTAGCAAGTGCCCTGGCCACTAACGGCATCTCATAGGCGCCAGGCGCCTGAATAACGTCAATATTTGCATCTGCAATACCGCTATTGTTAGCCGTGTCTAAGGCACCCTGTAACAAGCGATCAACAATATAACTGTGCCAACGGCCCACAATGATTGCTATTTTGACGCCGCTTAGCTCGCTGCCAGCCGCATTACCTTCAACCGTTGCCATGCCATCGAGCCGCTGTTGCAACGCAGATGGACGCTTGTAATTTGCATAGCGTGGATCAATACTTTCTGTGCTCATATCGACTTCATACCTTACTAACAATGCTCAAGGGCGACTCACCCATTCAACCACTTCTAAATCGAATCCCGAAATCGCGTTGTAATGTTTTTCAGGGCCCAATAGTCGCATTTTAGATACGCCAAGCTGGCGTAATATTTGTGAACCCACACCTACATTCAATGAACTCGTACCCTTGCTCACTGCAGGCGAAGGTTTTGACTTTTTGCCAAGCGCAATTTGCGCATCCTGCAACCATCCCTCGGATAATTGAAAGCCTGCCAAAAGCACCAACACACCGCGACCCTCCTCTGCGATGCGCGCCAAGCAACGCTGCATATTCCAATCAGGCGTGTCGCCAATTTGCGCGCCAAATAAGTCGCGTACAGCAGAACCTGTGTGCACTCGAACTAGCACTGGATCATTATTTGCCACCTCACCTTTAACTAGAGCCAAATGCGTATCGCCAGTAATCATATCGCCAAACGCATGTATCTCGAATTCACCATGATCAGTATTGATCATTCCTCGATCGAGACGCTCTATAGTTTTGTCGTGTAGTAATCGGTAGTGAATCAAATCGGCGATGGTGCCGATTTTTAAATTATGCTTTTGTGCAAACTTATCAAGGTCATCACGCCGTGCCATCTGCCCATCATCATTAATGATTTCGACAATCACGGCCGACTCGTCAAACCCTGCTAGCCGAGCCAAATCGACACTAGCCTCCGTATGACCGGCTCTTACAAGTACTCCACCGGGCTGCGCCATTAATGGAAAAATATGGCCGGGCTGAACAATATCAGTCGACTGAGCATTTTTTTTAGCTGCTGACAAAACAGTTCGAGCGCGATCAGCGGCCGATATTCCGGTGGTGACGCCAGTGGCGGCCTCGATGGAAAGTGTAAAATTCGTGCCGTGCGATGCTCTGTTATTATCGACCATTAAAGGTAAGTCGAGCTGTGCACAACGAGCTCTACTCATAGGCATACAAATTAACCCGCGGCCTTCACGCGCCATAAAATTAATAATTTCTGGCGTTACACATTCAGCAGCGACGACCAAATCGCCTTCATTCTCACGATCTTCATCGTCCATGAGAATAACCATTTTACCTTGACGAATATCACTGATCAGCTCTTCTGTAGTATTTAACGTACCCATAGTCCACCTAAATCATTTACTGTGTATGTACGCTCGAGTATATTGCAACATTTTTTACCATGCTTACACTCAAACACTATTGATAAATCGGTGTAACTAATCCAGCGATACACCCTACAAGCGATAGCATTTCCTTCAACATTGCTCACGCTATCTGCGTGTAAAAAACACCTTTGGAATCTAACGTGGCTGATAGGCGCTCATTCGTTCTACATAGCGAGCAATAACATCCACCTCTAGATTGACGAACCCGCCTTCATAATAATCGCTAAATAGGGTGTTAGTGTATGTGTGAGGGATGATATTGATAGTGAACGAATTGTCTTGCACATCGTTTACAGTAAGGCTAGTGCCGTCGATGCAGATAGAGCCCTTGATAGCGATAAATTTAGCCAAATCATGCGGCGCTGCAATGGTGAACCGAACAGACCGCGCATCTTTTTCAATAGATGTAATACTACCAACGCCGTCAACATGCCCGCTCACCAGATGGCCGCCTAACGCTGTTTGAGGGGTTAAAGACTTCTCTAAATTCACCCTGCTATTTAAGCGCAACTCTCCCAATGTGGTGCAACTCAAAGTTTCAGTCGACACATCCGCCCAGAAGCCTTGGCCAGTAAGCTCAACAGCAGTCAAACAAACACCATTTACAGCAATACTATCGCCGACCCCTACACTCGTAAAATCTAGCCCAGGAGCCTCAATTAAAAACTTCTGGTCACCGCCAACACTTTGTATATCAGCGACACCCCCAATAGTTTGGATAATACCTGTAAACATGATCGCACTCTTACCACTTATCTAATAAATATTTTAGCCAGGCTGTTTCATCTGGATATGTCGTCTAGCCATACCGCCCAGCCCTGTATTTGAGCTTTCTAATTACTGCCATTTCAGTAGCGCTAGTGAGTGAGAGCTTGCGGCACAAGCTTACAGCGAAATAACCAATCATCGCCTACCGATTCAACTTCAATAACATCCAACGCCTGCGCATCGCTCATAGCTTCAATATGTAATTGCGCCAAAGGTTTTGCTGAAGCGCCAATTAATTTTGGCGCAACGAATAGTGAAAGCTCGTCAACCAACTGCTGCTGAATAAAACTACCCAGCAACTCCGCACCCGCTTCAAGCATGACCTCGTTATATTCACGCTCACCAAGAAAATCTAACAAAGCCGATAAATCAATACGTTTAGGGCTTGCAACGATTCCAGTGAATGCTTGCACTTCAACACCCAATTCAACTAATGCTTTTTTTCGCTCTATATCAAAATCTTTCGCACAAGCTATTAGCAAAGCTCGCCCGCTTGAAGTACTTTCACAAATAACTTTCGAATCTAACGGAATATTCAAGTGTGAGTCTATAACCACCAGCGCCGGCTGCCGATCAATATCCACACCCAACTCTGCTGACCGCACAGTGAGTGAGGGGTCATCACTCAAAACTGTTCCGATACCTGTGACCATAACACAGCTTTGCGCACGCATTTTCTGCACGCGGCTTCGCGCTAGGCCGCCAGTAATCCACTGACTTTCACCTGAAGCCATGGCTGTGCGCCCGTCTAAGCTCATAGCCATCTTGGCATGCACAAAAGGGCGCTGCGTTTGCATTCGAGAAAAAAAACCACGATTGAGTTGCTGCGCTTCGCAGGCAAGCAAGCCAAAATCAACGACGATACCTGCCGCAAGGAGTGCCTTACGGCCTTGACCAGATACTTTGGGATTAGCATCATCCAAGGCATAAATTACGCGAGACACGCCGGCCGCAATCAATCTCTGTGTACATGGCCCAGTTCGGCCATGAAAATCACAAGGCTCTAAGGTGACGTAGACGGTAGCATTGTGAGAGGCGGCCCCGGCTTCTTGCAACGCGAGCACTTCAGCATGAGGCTGTCCCGCATGCAAGTGCGCACCGCGACCAACAATGTCATCACCCTTAACAATCACACAGCCAACGCGCGGATTAGGCATACAGGTATAACGCCCCCGCTCAGCTAGCGCTAAGGCTGCCATCATCATTTGCCGATCATACTCGGAAAATTCCACGTTAGTCGTCATCGGCACCGGCTGACACTTCATTGAGTGCATCGGCGAGTCTTGCATCTGACACGTTGCTCAAGGTCGAAGACTCAGCCGACAACCTATCAATCTCTTGGCGAAACTCTTCGAGGTCTTGAAAGCTTCTGTAGACTGAAGCAAAGCGAACATAAGCAACGTGATCAAGCTCACGCAACTGCTGCATAACCGCCTCACCAATTTTTAGTGAACTGACTTCGCGCTCACCCGTTGCCATCAGGCTATGCTTAATATGATGGATCGACGCTTCAATTTGCTCAACACTCACGGGCCGACGCTCTAGGGCTCGTAAAATACCTGCGCGCATCTTACCTTCATCAAATGGCTCGCGCACATCATTTTGTTTTATGACTTTAGGCAATAAAAGTTCAGCCGTTTCATAGGTGGTGAAACGCTCCGAACAAGCCTGGCACTCCCGCCTACGACGCACCTGATCACCCTCGGCAACCAGGCGCGAGTCAATAACTTTGGTATCTTCGATGGCACAAAACGGACAACGCATATCGTTTGGCTCTTAGGGTTAGCTAGTTTGCTTGCGAACAGACCTCTGAAAAAGCGGCCCAAATGACTCCTGCCTTAACCATAAACTGGAAAGCGAGCACATAGCTCTGCGACTTGACCACGTACACGATCGATGACCTGCTGGTTATTAACATCCTCAAGGATGTCACACATCCAACCAGTAAGCTCGATCACCTCGGCTTCTTTAAATCCGCGCGTGGTTATGGCCGGCGTTCCCACTCGTAAACCACTGGTGATAAATGGTGAGCGAGGATCATTGGGCACTGCATTTTTGTTCACGGTAATGTGCGCCGCTCCCAATGCCGCATCGGCGTCTTTACCGGTGTAATCTTTACCAACAAGGTCAACCAGCATTAGATGATTTTCTGTGCCACCAGACACAATATTTATGCCCCGCTGGATAAACGTGTTAGCCATGGCCTTCGCATTGACAACAACTTGTTTTTGGTACTCTTTAAAATCATCGCCCATTGCTTCTTTAAAGCTGACTGCCTTAGCAGCAATAACATGCATTAAAGGGCCTCCCTGACCGCCAGGAAAAACTGCTGAATTGAATTTCTTTTCTAGCTCTGGGTTGGCTTTGGCCAAAATAATGCCGCCGCGAGGTCCGCGCAATGTTTTGTGCGTAGTTGATGTGACCACATCAGCATACGGCACCGGACTAGGGTATGCGCCGCCCGCAACGAGTCCTGCAACGTGGGCCATATCAACCAACAAATAAGCGCCCACTTTATCGGCTATCTCTCTAAAGCGCGCCCAATCAACTATGCCCGAGTAGGCAGAAAAACCAGCAATGATCATTTTGGGCTTATGCTCAAGCGCCAGCGCCTCAACCTCTTCATAGTCAATTTCACCGGTTGCAGCATTCAACCCGTACTGTACGGCATTGTATGTTTTACCTGAAAAGTTTGGCTTGGCCCCATGGGTAAGGTGCCCGCCAGCATCAAGGCTCATACCCAGTACCGTATCGCCGGCATCAAGCAGCGCCATATAAACAGCCGAATTAGCCTGCGAACCTGAGTGAGGCTGTACGTTGGCATAGTCTGCACCAAACAGCTGCTTAGCGCGCGCGCAAGCGAGGTCTTCGGCTTTGTCCACGTGCTCACAGCCACCGTAGTAGCGCTTACCCGAATAACCTTCGGCATATTTGTTAGTAAGAGCCGTACCTTGGGCTTCCATAACGCGCGGGCTGCAATAATTCTCTGATGCGATCAGCTCAATATGGTCTTCCTGCCGCTGCTCTTCAGCAGCTATAGCATCAGCCAACTCAGGGTCAAAACCGGCGACAGTCATACTTTTGTCGAACATTTACTTACTCCGTATGGTCAGCTGCGCAGGTTGGCGCAGCAATGAGAAGATTAACGTGATCAAACGCGCCCCCCCGTGAGCCAAGAACAGGCACGGCGGGTCAAAAAAGAGCGCGCATTTTACCCAAAGCGCTCACGGAAAACTATGCTAATACTGGGCAGAATTATTACGTTTGGCACCTCCGAAAGGACTACAAAGCTGTGGCAATAAGGTTTATCGCGCCGTATTAACCTCCAAAGCTGCCTGGGGACGGCTAAAAAACAAAAACCAGCCCCGCCATCACCTCATATTGCCACCAAATATCACTATTTACCCTAGCTACACATCCATCTGCACAAAAAATACTCGCTTGAGGGCCTAAGAAAGTAGCTAGGGCTCGTGCATCTAGGCGCAAACCCACACTGGAGGTGATCGGCCAGCGAAAACCACCCGCAATAGCCATTGAAAACTTATTCAAGGCATCGAGCCCGTCCGGCTCAAATCGAGCCAAGCCAGCGGTGGCGCCGACATAGGGAGCCAAAGTCGTGCCAGCCTGCGCCAGCTCATAGGTGCCGCCCACGTGTAAATAATAAACGGGCATGTTAACCACAGTGCGCAGGCCCTCTGCAAGCGTGTGGATTTCGAGCTGCGAGTCTGTTTTAGCCGCATAATATTCATAATGCAGCCGATCATCACCTCGATACTCTTGCAGATGGTTAACGATGAGTGCAAAACTCTCACCACTGCTAATGGCGAGATCAAATTCATCCGCCTCAGCGCTGCTAATGTTGCTGCTATTCGCTGCCACTCCGGCCAGCAACGAGACCTCCCAAATAGCGAGCTCGCCCCGATCAGCATGAGCCAATGAGACAAGCTGCAGACCAACCAAACCAAACAATCGAGCCACCCGAACACAGTATGCGCGGCGCAAGCCCATTGAAAACCTTCGACTATGCATAGTATTAACGCCACTTATTGCTCAATATAAATCAACTTCGCCTTGGCCGCGCATGGTCAATTATTTTGCTCCAATGACGAGAGGCAACTTCTAGCTTTTTAATCCACTACAACGCTTGAGACTTAGTAAGACATGGCAAGCAATGATAGTATTCATATGACATCATACCCTTGAATAACAGCACTGATAAAACTATGGCTCAATACGTATACACCATGAACCGCGTTGGCAAAATAGTGCCGCCTAAGCGTGAAATACTTAAAGATATTTCGCTATCTTTTTTCCCTGGCGCAAAAATTGGCGTTCTGGGTCTCAATGGCTCAGGCAAATCCAGCTTGCTTCGCATTATGGCCGGCATTGATACTGACTACCTTGGTGAAGCGCGGCCTCAACCCGACTTGAATATTGGCTACCTGGCGCAAGAACCAGAGCTGGATCCCAACAAGGATGTGCGCGGCAATGTGGAAGACGGCTTGGGCGAAATAGCCGAGGCTCAGCAGAAGCTTGATGCTGTGTACTCAGCCTATGCCGAGCCAGACGCTGACTTTGATGCGCTTGCCAAAGAGCAGCAGCGGCTAGAAAATATTTTGCAGGCCAATGACGCACACAACCTCGAACACAAACTTGAAGTAGCGGCCGATGCACTGCGCTTACCCGCATGGGACGCCGATATCAGCAATCTCTCAGGAGGTGAGCGACGCCGCGTGGCTTTGTGTCGCCTACTCATGTCAAACCCCGACATGCTATTGCTCGACGAGCCCACCAACCATCTCGATGCTGAGAGTGTGCACTGGCTAGAGCACTTTCTGGAAGACTACCCTGGAACCGTCGTAGCGATCACGCACGACCGCTACTTTCTCGACAATGCCGCAGGCTGGATTCTAGAGCTTGACCGAGGTCGCGGAATCCCATACGAAGGAAATTATTCCGCATGGCTTGAGCAAAAAGAACAGCGCCTAGCCATGGAAGAAAAACAAGAAGCATCACGACAGAAGAGTATCAAAGCTGAGCTCGAGTGGGTTCGTGCCAACCCTAAAGGGCGGCATGCAAAAAACAAGGCTCGCCTGCAACGCTTTGACGAAATGAATTCACAAGAATTCCAACGCCGCAGCGAAACCAATGAAATCTATATTCCACCGGGCGACAGACTCGGAGACAGCGTCATTGAACTTGTCGACGTTGCCAAAGCCTATGCAGGAAAAGAATTATTTGAGCAGCTTTCTTTTAACGTACCGAAGGGCGCTATCGTTGGAATTATTGGTGGCAATGGTGCAGGCAAATCAACTTTATTTAGAATGATAACCGGCCAAGAAAAACCCGATAGCGGTGAAATAAAAATCGGCGAGACGGTCAAGATAGCCCACGTTGAGCAAATGCGCGATGAACTGCAAAACGATAAAACTGTCTGGGAAGCTGTTTCTAGCGGCCATGAAAATATACAAATTGGCGGCTACGAAGTTTCCTCGCGCGCTTACGTGGGTCGCTTTAACTTCAAAGGTAGCGACCAACAAAAACGGGTGGGCGATTTATCTGGCGGTGAGCGTGGGCGACTGCAACTGGCCTGCACGCTCAAACAAGGGGGCAATGTTTTACTGCTTGACGAGCCCTCGAACGATCTCGATGTTGAAACGCTCAGGGCACTTGAAGAGGCGCTACTCACCTTTCCTGGCAGCGCACTAATCATCTCTCACGATCGCTGGTTTCTTGATAGAGTGTGCACCCATATTTTAGCTTACGAAGGAAATTCCGAAACTATCTTTTTTGAAGGAAACTACACCGAGTACCATGAGGATTTTGTTGCTCGAAAAGGCGCAGATGCGCAACCTACGCGAGTCCGGTATAAGAAACTTGCCTGATGAACCGTCTTTTGAAAGATAAATAAAATCTTAATTGCACAAACTCTTACGAAAACATGCCGCGCGGCTTTGTGACGCGCATCACAGTTTGCACTTCTTTAAATATGCCGGCTAAACACCGGCGCAGCAACAAAGCATTATTTAAGGCAACTAACCACAACTAGCTTGCCTTTTTGACCTATATCCACCTCGACTCCCCGCACTACCGCTACTCAATATAATCAGCCTTAAAACTCGCATATAAGCCACTAAGAGCTACTCTTATAGAGCAGCGTCAAAACAAGTATTACATAGCGCTGCGCCACAATGTCAGAAAAAAATGAGCTTAGAGATACTGAAAATGCCACACAACTATGGGAACGAAGCGCTTAACACTCCTAAGCAGACGGACGACGCCCAACTCGCAAAAATGATGCGCACTGCTATTGACGCAGTAATAACAGTTAATCGATCACTGGAGTTAGTAGCTCAAGTAAATATTGAGTTGCTGCAATCCGAAGGGGCCGACATCGCACCAACTGCCACGGTCGTATTTCGTGAATTTCTGCACAGTTTGAGTGAACAATCGCTCAATGAATTGCAATATCTAGCAAGAAAAACTCGCCTCGGCGGCAAACCCGCAAACATTCAAGTCCAATGTGAACAAGGCCATCAGCACACACAATATGAAATTTATATTCAGCCACTTGACGGAAGCCAAGTCGCTACTGACGAATGCGTACTTCACATTCGTCAGTCTGCATCTCCGATAAGAATCAGCGCACCCAAAGATTACGAATACATCTCCAACGCGCAATTGATGTACGACATGATTGAAATATCCAGCGATGCCATTGTGGTCTTTGATGGAAAACAAAAAGTAAAACTTACTAATCCCGCTTTTCAAAAGCTCATTTCTAAAGATATCGAAGAACTGCATTGCGCCAGTGATATTGAATTTTTTGATATGCATGAAAAAAGTCTAGACAATCAAATATGGCAGACTCTTTTTTATGAAGGCCATTGGAGCGGTGAAGTTTATACTCTAAAAAAAGGCAGGGCGAGAATTCCTTTTTGGCTAACGGTTGACTCACTTAATCATGGTGACAATATCGCCACGCATTATCTTTTCTCTCTGCGAGATATTTCCGAACTCAAAGACACACAGGCCGCACTAGAGCATCACGCAGCACACGACCAGCTCACCGGCCTACCTAACCGTGGAGTTTTTCTCAACCATCTGGAAAAATCCTCCGAGCGCGCCAAGCGACAAAAAACATCGGGGGCATTGCTTTTCATCGACCTCGATAATTTCAAAATGATCAACGACATCCAAGGACACTTGGTTGGTGATGTAGTGCTATTAATGGTTGCCACTCGGCTGAAAAAGATATTTCGAAATGGCGAATTAATTTCTCGAGTTGGCGGCGATGAGTTCACCCTCATCGCAGAGGACGTACAAAGCCAAAGTAATGCCGCTCTCATTGCCCAGCGTATTTTGCAAGAACTATCAGTACCTTTTCAAATAGAAGATGACGAAATTGAAGTGCAATGTAGTATCGGTATTTGCCTGTTTCCTCATGAAAATGCCAACACCACCCAGCTTATCAAGCAAGCCGATACTGCAATGTACGCTGCGAAAGCCGGTGGCAAAAACAACTTCCAACTTTTCGACTCCGACTTCACAAAAGAGACCACCCGACTTTTTTTGATTGAAAAGCATTTACGTAGCGCGATTAGAAATAAAGAATTATCACTGAACTACCAACCACAGTACGACATGCAAACAGGCTTAGTTATTGGAGCCGAAGTGCTTTTGCGCTGGAATAGCAAAGAGCTTGGACCCATCTCTCCTGCAGTTTTTATCCCTATATGTGAAACGATGGGCTTGATTGAAGAAGTCGGTTACTGGGTACTCGACAATGTCTGCCAACAAATAAGCGTGTGGAAAAAATTCTCGAGCACCCCATGTATTATGTCCGTGAATGCGTCTCGATTGCAGCTGGAAAAACCTGATTTCGTTAAAAACGTAGTCGCATGTTTTGACAAACACAAAATCGCCGGATCCCAGATCGAGATTGAAGTCACTGAAAATGCGTTTACTAGCTCTGAAAAAATCATGATAAAGAACTTAGATGCGCTACGAAAAATGGGTTGTAAAATTGCAATCGACGACTTCGGAACCGGCTACTCATCGCTTTCTAACTTGCAAACGCTACCGCTTGACCGCCTCAAAATAGATCGCTCTTTTGTCGAAAAGATTGAGTATGACCAAAATGCCGTTACGATAGCATCGGCGGTAGTATCGTTAGGCAAGAGTCTAGGCCTTGAAATTATTGCAGAAGGTGTCGAAACTAAAGAGCAAGCTCGTGAGCTTATGAAGATGGGTTGCATTCAGGCACAAGGATACTACTACGGGCGACCTGTTGAAGCCGCGGTTTTCAATAGCCAGCATTTGAAAAAACAGGCGGCTAAGCACGCTTAGCCGCCTGCAACTCGCAGCGCACTAAATTAATTCAAGCGCCTCGCTCAACCAATTCACTCCATGAACCTGCATACCTTCAATAGCCTGCTTAGGCTTGTTTGCCATCGGTACGATCGCGCGGTCGAACCCATGCTTTGCAGCTTCAAAAATTCGTTCCTGCCCACTCGTCACTGGGCGTATTTCGCCAGACAGACCCACCTCACCAAAAACCACCAAACTTTTAGGAAAGCTTTGATCGCGAAAGCTAGACACTACAGCCAGCAACAATGCTAAATCAGCACCAGTTTCTAACACTTTAACTCCACCCACAGCATTAACAAAAACGTCGGACGAACCCACTGCCAAGCCTCCATGCCTATGCAAAACAGCTAGCAACATAGCCAGCCTATTTTGATCGAGGCCAACGGCCACGCGGCGAGGATTTCCCGCCTGCGTATCATCGACCAGCGCCTGAATCTCAACCAGCAGCGGCCGAGTGCCCTCCCACAAAACAACTACCACACTACCGGGCGAGTCAGCTTGGGCTCGGCTGAGAAAAATAGCCGACGGGTTTTTAACTTCACGCATGCCTTCTTCGGTCATCGCAAAAACACCCAATTCGTTAGCCGCGCCAAAGCGATTTTTTTGGCCTCGCAACATGCGGTAGCGGCTATCCGCCGAACCCTCTAACAGCACCGAACAGTCAATCATATGCTCTAAAACTTTTGGCCCCGCAAGACTGCCATCCTTTGTGACATGGCCGACTAAAAATACAATAGTATTGGATTGCTTGGCAAAGCGCGTAATGGCGGCCGCGCACTCTCTTACTTGCGAAACGCTACCGGGCGCTGCGGGCAGCTCATCGCTATGCATAACTTGAATGGAGTCAATGACCATGACCCGAGGCTTTTGCAAGCTAGCCGTAGCTAAAATAGTCTCAATGCTGGTTTCAGTCATCAACTGTAAATTGTCAGCAACCAAGCCTAGGCGACGCGCACGCAGAGCGACCTGCTGCAAAGACTCCTCTCCGGTGACATACAAGGCTGCATAATTGCGCGCCAATATGCTCATGACTTGTAACAACAAAGTACTTTTACCCGCGCCTGGACTACCGCCGATTAAAATAGCAGAGCCGGCGACGAGACCACCGCCCAACACACGATCAAATTCTCCCAAGCCACTGGTGATACGTGGCACTTCAGCTAAATCGATATTATTCAACGTTTGAATCTGCGCAGCAGCTCCCGCAAAACCTACGGCGCGATGCTGCCCTGCCGAAGCACTCCCTAAATTCACTTGCGAGAGCGTATTCCAGGCACCGCAGTCGTCACATTGGCCTTGCCACTTGCGGTAATCGGAGCCGCAGTCTCCGCATACAAATGCAGTTTTTGTTTTTGCCATTAACTACCTCTTAACAATATACATCCCAGGCTGGCCGGTCACTTCTGACAGTGTTTTATCGTGCACTTTCAAGCACATAACGAAGCCAACCCGAATAGAAATTTAGCGATCAATATGGCTTTTGACCAGCCGCCCAATTTTGCACGCTATTGTACGCGGCAAAGCAACGGTTGTGGACGCAACCTGCCGCTAAACCTTTGCTCGCGCTGCGTATTAAAGCGAATTGTTTTTTCTGGCTTTGGTAGAGTTTCGCAGCTTCGTGCTTTAAACTAAGCCGCGATACGATGCCGTACTCACCGTGCAAGAACCCTTTATCTTATGCAAATATCCATTGATCTGGCTGCGCCGACAACAGCAGCGGTAATCCCTGTAAAACCTGCCCAGAACCTACATTCCTGGATGCAATTATTAGCAAACAGCGATGGCCTGGCAAGATCATGAGCCACTCGCTCATCCCTGAAAGACCCGTTCTGGTATCGCCCTCATTAGCGGCGTCTATTGGTCTGGAAGAAGCCATTTTGCTTCAGCACCTAGAAGCTTGCTGCCAGTTCAGTAATGGCCATCCTAATAGCACTTCGGCAACAGCGAATGGCAACAGCCAATCGGCCTATGGGAAAAGTCATTTACCCCAGGGGTATCAATGGGCGCATCTTTCCCTGTCTGCACTTGCCGAGCAGCTGCCTTTTTGGACTCCCGCATCGGTGCGCCGTATTCTGCAAAGCCTTGTCGATTTAGGCATGCTCATTATCGATACACTACCATCAAGCGAAAGTCATTCATTTGCCTTTGCCATCAATCAGCAATCAGCGGCAGAGCCTATAGCAGCGCCAAGGCGCTCAGCTCACCAACCCGGTTTGGGCGGACAAAAAATTGATGCTCAGTGGCAACCTGATGCAGCCGTAATTACCCAGCTACAACAACAAGGCGTAGCGCCCTCCTTTATTTTGAGCGCTGTCGACGAATTCGTTTTGTACTGGCGCGAGCGCAATGAGATCTCACACAGCTGGTCGAGCAAATTTTTACAGCATGTAAACCGGCGCTGGCAACAAGATAAACAACATCAGCATGACCGCACTGCGCGCCTAACACAACTATCTGCCAGCAACCCTCAAGGTATGCAGCCTAGCTGGCAACCTAGCATCGATGCAGTTGAAATATTATTGCGGATGGGCATCCATCAAAACTTTCTGGATGACGCCATAGCCGAGTTCGTGCTGTACTGGCAAGAGCGCGGCGATGCCCAAGCCACCTGGAACTCAAAGTTTGTCACGCATGTAAAAAGACAGTGGGCGCGCTACACGCACACGCTCAAACACGATACTGAGCCGGTCCCTATGTATGAAAACTGGCAACCGGATCATGAGGTATTTGATGTATTAGCCATTGCCAATATTGAAGAACAGTTTGCTAAAGAACTTGTGCCAGAGTTCATGATGTACTGGCGTGACAAAAACGAATTACATCACTCATGGAATACTAAATTTCTACAGTATGTAAAACACCAATGGTCAAGAACCCATCAAGCTAAAGAGCACAATGCTAATGGAAAACATGGACAAACTGACGAAAAACGCCGCACGCGAGATCGCTCACTCCTCGAAGATCTCACCGACCGAAGCTGGGCAAACTAACACCCAGAAAAAAACCGACGCATTACAAGTTGATGCTATTAATCAGGTATTTTCGCTTTTTAGAATCAACTACCACAATCAGTTTTATGCGGCCTATTCTGATAGTGACACGCTCAACCAAGCCAAGCGATTATGGCTACAATCACTCGCGCCCTTTGATGCACAAACCATCTTAAAGGCAGCTAAAACAGTCATTGAAGACTCAGAATATTTACCTACCCTACATCGGTTTTTAGGCTTTTGTGACCAATTTGCCTTCGCACTACCCACCGTGCGCGATGCTTTTTTGGAAGCCTGTACGGCGCGCGCGCCCTATGAAAATAACAATTGGTCGCACAACTTGGCTTATCACGCGGGCAAAGCGGCCGGATGGAGTTTTTTGCGCGGACAACCTGAGGCAAAAACCTTCAGCGTTTTTTCTGGACACTACGATCGCCTGGCCAGGCAGCTACGTGAGGGGCAAGCACTGGCACTGCCGCCCACTAGATCGGAGCAAGCGGCAGAAACCACACCGCCTTCGGAGCCGCTAAACCAACAAGAAAAAATTAAAAGGCTAGCAAAACTGCGCGAGCAACTGGCATTAGATTAAGAGCCAAAATCTAAATCATTGGCCAGCGTGCATAAAAGCTCAATGCTAATTGGCCAAAAAAATCGCTCAGGCATTTTTACTCTAATCCCAAAATTCGGGACGCAAAAATTCGGAGGCTCTATCAGCGAACTAGACAAACTCTGGGATCACCCCGACCCTCATATTATGCGCACCCAAGTAGCGCCCGAAGATATTGACGGGCTCAACCACACCAACAACGCCGTTTATGTAAACTGGTGCCAGCAGCTGGCGTGGGCGCACTCCAACGCCTTAGGACTAGACCTAATCAGCTACCAGTCGCTTGATCGAGCGATGGCAATCATTCACAGCGAGTTCCACTACCTGCAAGCCTCCGTCGAGGGCGATAAAATCGTCGCCGCCACTTGGATTACCAGCTGGGACCGAAAACTCACCATGCATCGCGAATTCCAGGTGATTCGCCCTAGTGACGGCATAACTTTGCTACGAGCAGCCATGCGCTTTGCCTGTATAGAATTGAGCAGCGGTAAGCCCAGAAGAATGCCGCGCGAGTTTATCGAGGGATACGAACCGGCCGTTCTGAGCAAAGACCCGACCCATCATTCAAGATAAGCAGCACCAAAACGAACACAAGCGAGGCATTGGGGCCTCTATGTTAGATAGACCTGCTCTCAGCAAGCATGCCCGGGGGATTGCCGCACATAGACAGCTATTGGGTTATAAAACACAGTGGCAGAGGAACGTTAAAAAAGTGCTTTAGACAGCCTTAAATTGACCTGATTATTCGCGTGGCGACGAGCCGTGATAATCGCCATGGGCAAGGTTTTCAAAGCGAGTATATTGACCAATAAACGCAAGTCTCGATGTGCCAATTGGGCCATTACGCTGCTTACCAATAATAATCTCAGCAGTGCCCTTATCGTCGGATTCTTCGTTGTAAACTTCATCACGGTAAATAAACATAATGAGATCTGCGTCTTGCTCGATGGCACCTGACTCTCGCAGATCGGACATGACCGGCCGTTTATTTGGGCGCTGCTCTAAGCTTCGATTAAGCTGTGAGAGTGCCACCATCGGGCAATCAAATTCTTTGGCAATACTTTTAAGGTTGCGCGAAATCTCACTGATTTCCTGTGTTCGCCCCTCGTTGCTACCTGCCACTTGCATCAACTGCAGGTAATCGATCATGATCATACCGATACTGCCGTGCTCGCGCGCTACCCGGCGAGCACGAGATCGCACTTCAGTGGGGGTCAGGGCAGGCGTGTCATCGATTAGCAAGGGGCGATTTTTAAGTTGCTGCATAGCCGCACTAAGCTTGGTCCAATCTTCATCTTCGAGCTGACCGTTACGCACGCGCGTTTGATCAATTCTGCCAACCGAGGAAAGCAGGCGCATCATCAATGAACCCGCAGGCATTTCCATACTGAACACCAGCACGGGTTTTTCCGTATGCAATACCGCATTCTCAACCAAATTCATCGCAAACGAGGTTTTACCCATTGATGGTCGACCCGCCACAATCACTAAGTCTGCCGGCTGCAAGCCCGAGGTTTTAGCATCAAGGTCAGCGAATCCAGTAGAGAGGCCGGTAATTGCGCCTTTTTTGTTAAACAACTCATCAATTTTATTGAGGGCGTCTTTCATTAAGGCATTAACAGCGATAGGCCCGCCTTGCTTAGGACTGTTTTCACCCACCTGCATAATCAATCGCTCAGCGCTATCAAGCACCTCAGTCGCATCGCGACCCTCAGGGCTAAACGCGGTGTTTTGAATATGCGTGGCTGTAGTAATAATACGGCGCAAGGTTGCACGATCGTGAACGATACTCGCATAAGAGCGAATATTAGCCGCCGAAGGCGTATTTTTCACTAACTCAACGAGGTAGCTCAGGCCGCCTGCAGCGTCGAGTAAATCTCTCTTTTCAAGCGCCCCTGACAACGTCACAACATCAAGCGGCTCGGCTGCATCGGACAAACGCGCCAACTCAGCAAAAATATGCGTATGTTTTTGAAAATAGAAATCCTGCGACGTCACCATATCGGCTATAGCATCCCAAGCCTCATGCGATAACATCAGACCACCGAGCAATGATCGCTCGGCCTGCGCAGAATGCGGTAAAGTTTTTAAACTGCCAACATCATTCGCATAACTTGGCGATGTAGCTGGAGATTGCGCAGCGGCATCAAGGCCCGAAGGCAAGGCGGCGCTAAGGTCATCCTGCCCACCATAGCCTGCCTCATCATAGAAAGCTCCAGCATCGGGAGCCTCAGTATCAAAATCAAGCATTGAACTGCTAAGCATGTTCGAGTCGCTGAATTCAGCGGTGCCAGCGTCGCCTTCGCTAGACATACCGAATATCGAATCATCGCGCACAGCATCAGATGCATTGCCAGCACCAGACTGGGTACTTGCAGACAGTTCTTTGGAGTTATCGGTATCAGACACGTTTTTAGCAGCCGTTGTGTACAACTATTTAATCAGCGAAATATACTTGTCGGGTCGTCGCCATACTTGGCTCCATAACCGAACCGCTATGATAGCCCACAATGGCCTTCTGAAATGAAAATGCGCAGGCTACAGCAAAATAATTGCGCTGCGTTCTAGCAAGCGGCCGAACTCAAAACCCAGCGCCTCATTAATTATTATTCAATGGCTCGCGAAACGAGCCATAAGCACCAATCCCTTAAACCTCAACTAAAAAGCTGGCTGATTAAGCTTCAGCTTCTACAACCACTTGAACAGTGATTGAAAGGTCGCTGTGTAAACGCAAAGACACGTCATAAGTGCCCACTTCGCGAATCACACCCATGGGTAGAGTCACTTCAGATTTTTTCACAGCATGCCCTTTGGCACTCACCGCATCAGCAATATCACGAGTACCGATAGAGCCAAACAATTTGCCCTCTTCGCCAGCGTTAGCTTCAATGGTCACTGAAAAGTCTACCAGTTGCTCAGCACGCTGCTGCGCTTCAGCGAACAACGCGTCAGCCGCCGCCTGCAATTCAACTCGGCGCTCCTCAAAGTTAGCAACATTATTGGCCGTAGCTGGGAGTGCCTTGCCATACGGTATCAAAAAATTACGCCCAAAACCGGCCTTCACATTGACCTTATCGCCAAGCTCACCCAGTTTGGCCACTTTCTCTAATAAAATAACTTCCATCTCACATTCCTCAACAAAATATTAATTTCTGCAGCGTCGAAGCCAAACGATGACAACTACCAACTTCCTACCGCTGCTAATTCGCAGCCAATCATTAATTAGCGCCCTAGTGGGCCTAATCCCGATTCTTTTGCCCAACACGCGAGCGAAAATCTAATGCGCTATCGGCAACGGCCACCGCGGCTAATAGTGCCACCAGCGGCCGAAACACAAACAATGCCATGTAAAACAACACTAACCAGCGCACAGGCAGCTTACTTTTTGCCACCAGCCCATGAACTAAAGCCATACCGGCCACCAACAAAGGCACAATAAACATCCATGACCAAGTACTGTAAGAGTCTTGCGAAGCGACGACAATAAACCCGCCCACCAGAACCAAACCGTGCAACCGATCTAATTTCAATGCATGGAACTCTTGTTGAAAACCACCGGGGTTATACAACAGAGCCTGCCACCACCGCCCAACCAACAAGCTAAAAATCGTCGTTAAGGCCTGCAATATGGCTAACATGCCCATAATCTGCATACCACTCGGGGCATTGATACGATCAAGTACTTCTCGCTCAGTATCACTCGCCGAACTCATCACGCGAGCCTTAAAACCTTGTAAAACCTGTTCAAAAATCAAACGGATCGTTTCAACGTATTCCGGTGCCAGCAACACAATTAACATGCACCACGTGCCAATAACAAATGGTGTAGCTAACAGAGCCACCGACCAGCTTTGTGAAACCCGCAAGGCCGCCGCTAAAATAACCGCACAAACTAATGTGGTAAGCGGCCCAATATCTCCCGCAAACATCCAAAACGCGGCTGGAACAAGCGCTGCCAAAAACACAATGGCTGCACGATTGACCCCGTGCCTCAGCACCATTAATGCAACCGCCGCGGCACCGATCCAAGCCAAAAACAAACTTGCCGTAGCCAATGCAGCCACTAAAGCACCTTGCAATGGGCTGCGCATAATAAAGTCGGCGAGTGATTTCATAGCTTGCGTCCGAATAAATCGACCTGCTTTTCTAGCCTCGAAATAGCAAACCCCGAATCGGCCACATTAGCTGTGAACACCATTTTATAAACAATATCAAATATTTGCGGGGCAAATTCAGCCCTGCAAACATACTCTATTCGTGGCTATCGGTGTAAGGAACCAAAGCCAAAAATCGAGCGCGCTTAATTGCAGTCGCTAACTGGCGCTGATACTTCGCTTTAGTACCGGTGATTCGGCTAGGCACAATTTTACCTGTTTCCGAAATGTACTCTTTAAGGATATCGAGGTCTTTGTAATCAATGTAGTCGATGCCCTCTGCGGTGAATTTACAGAACTTACGTCGACGAAAAAAACGAGCCATAATGCTCTCCTACTTACTGGGTATTGCTGTTAACAAACAGCTTAATTTGCTGATTTTTCAAAAAATTCGCACGTCACATAGCCAAACGGAGCTTAATAAACCCCGAGCCGCTAGCTTTTAGCTTCAGCGGCGGCTGGCGCGGCAGCAGCTGGAGCCGCGTTAGCGTTTGAGTCTGAACGGGCGTCGTAGCGTGCTTTGCGGTCGCGTTGTTCTTGCTCGGACTTCATAATCGGCGATTCAGCAGTTTCAGCAGCATTGGTGCGTATCACAAGATTACGTAACACTGCATCGTTGTACCGGAAGTTGGTAGTCAATTCGTCGACGGCTTCTTGAGTAGCCTCAACGTTCATTAACACATAGTGCGCTTTATGGAGTTTATTGATGGGATACGCGAGCTGGCGTCGACCCCAGTCTTCTAGACGATGCATTTTGCCGCCGTCTTTGGTGATTGCCGCGGTATAGCGCTCAATCATGCTGGGTACTTGCTCGCTCTGGTCAGGGTGGACCATGAACACAATTTCGTAGTGTCGCATTGCTGCTCCTTACGGGTTAATGCTTCTCGCCATACTGACATGTGGCCAGCGGGATGAAGCAAGGAGTGAATGCCCGAACTTGGTGTCGGGCAAAAAAGAGGGCGAAGTCTACGAGAATGTTAGCCCTGAGGCAAGAACTACTGTGATTTGCAGCCAAAATACTGCCTTTTAACCCTGCGAGGTACACCGTAATAAGGCCAAGATCTTGAAATAGCCCTTGGACGGCCAGGCAGGATCTCTAATCCACCAACCCGGTAAGGTCGAGGCCGGTTAGAGATAAGGGGCAAACAGCGCCGCTATTGAATCGCGCAAACGAGTAGCCACACCACGGCGGGCCAGAGCCGACAGCGGCAACTCCTGACTGACCGCTACTATCTGGCTAAAATGGTTGCGCAACTCGCGATTAAACGACTCAGAAAATACCTCCACACCCAACTCAAAGTTCAGTCTAAGGCTGCGCGGATCAAGATTAGCGGAGCCTATTAATGCATAACTTTTATCAATACAGAGCAGCTTGGAATGGCAAAAAGGCGCCGGCTGATAAAAAATGTTGACGCCAGCTTGCAACAACTCAAGCAAAATATTGCGATTAGCCCAATGAACAATAGGCATGTTATTTTTTTGCGGCAAAACCACCGTCACTCTAACACCCCTCAGCGCAGCCGATTCTAAGGCGGCAATTAACTCTCGGCTTGGTAAAAAATAGGGCGTCATAATATACACGGACTGAGCGGCTGCACTAATGACGGTTTGAATGGTTAACGCCAGCGCATCCAACTCTTCACTTGGCCCATCAGGAATCAAGCGACATGACATATCGCCTTGCGATGTGACCACCTTACGCCGCAAAGGCGCGCAGGAGTCCCCTGTTGTGAAATTCCAATCGTAATAAAACAGCTGAACCAAATCATCGACAATGGCGCCATCAAATGAAAAATGCATATCAGTAACACTACGACGCCTGCTGGCAAGCTCGGTATGATTGTCGCCAATATTCATACCGCCAGCATAAGCAAAGTTATTATCAATAATTAAGAGCTTTCGGTGATTGCGCAAATTCACCAGCAGGCTCGGCGGAAAAATGCGCGGTGGTAAAAATCGCGCCACCGGAACGCCGCGCGCTCTCAACAAAACAGACGCCTTATGAAAGGAATAATACTCACCAATACCGTCTAGCAAAACCTTCACGTCAACCCCTCTATTGACCGCGCGCTCTAACGCATCGATAAAGGCGACGCCTGCCGCATCATCCTTGAAAATATAGGTAGACAAAAAAACCGAGCACTGCGCATTATCAACACTTGCTAGCATCGCCGAATAAGCCCTGCTCCCACTATAAAACGGAACCACTTTATTAGCCGACGTAAGCAAGTGCCCAGAAATTCGCTGGCCAATATTCCGCAAACCTCTGCCATCATTCGGCGAATTTACAGCAGCGCGCTGTTCTTCACGAGAGCCACTTTCAACAGCAACGGAAAATAAATTTCGATCAAGCTTTCGCGCGCGAACCCCGACCCGATTAATCCCAAACAAAAAATAAACTACCGCCCCCACGTACGGCACAAAAACGCACACCATAATCCAACCCAGTGCCGATTGAGCATCCCGCTTAAAAAGTAATATATGATAAACCGCAGCGATAGTTGGTGCCGCGTAGACAAGAATCAGCAAATGGGTGTACAGCCAGGCTTCGATCACGATAGCACTGCTCGCTAATTATTTATTGAGTGGACATTATGCCACAGCATATCGTATCGTATAGTATCGTATGTCAGTATAAGCAAGAGATTTTAAGCGGGCTTGGGAGCTGCGCAAGCAGGCTTGAAAAGGTACTCACAACTCAAACAAGACCCAAGCAACACAACCTTAACAAGCACTTTATGCTCCATTAAAACTATGAATATTGAACTTATTTTATTAGCTCTAAGCCCGGTTTTTCTTCTTTTTGTTGCCGTCGAATTCGCCCGACGCCGACGCCTTTATGATGTTAAAGACAGTCTCACCAACGGCGTACTAGCTTTAATGCATCAAGGCGCCGACGCAATCGCCTTATTAATTTTAATGCCTGCTTTTTATTGGCTCTACCAGTATCGTATATTCGATATTCAAATAGGCATTGAAAGCGTACTGCTTGCATTCGTCTTGCAAGATTTCCTGTACTATTGGTTTCATAAAGCCTCGCACCATATCCATTGGATGTGGGCAGCACATGTTGTGCATCACAGCTCAACGCGACTCAATTTTTCAACCGCGTTTAGGCAGAGCATTACCTACCCTCTTGCCGGCATGTGGTTATTTTGGATGCCTATGATTATTTTAGGGTTCGATCCAATAACTGTATTTGCCGTAGTGGCACTAAATCTTGCGTACCAATTTTTCGTTCATACGCAAGCAGTCGGCAAGCTTGGCAAACTTGAGCTAATTTTTAACACACCATCGCACCATCGCGTACATCACTCAATAAACACCCAGTATATCGACAAAAACTTTGGTGGCGTTCTCATTATCTGGGACCGGCTATTTGGCAGCTTTGTTGACGAGGACCCAAACGATCCCTGTCGTTACGGTATCCGCGGACAAATTCATACTAATAATGTATTAACCATTAGCTTTCATCAATGGAAACATATGCTCACTACCGCTTTTCATACTAAGGGCATTAAAAATAAATTGGCCGTATTATTTTCTTACCCAACCTACAAATAATTACCTAACGCACTCATGATCATCTCACTTTACTGACGGTCACAAAAAAAGGAGCCCTAGGCTCCTTTTCTTGCTCGGTAAAAACTATTTTTTTAGCTGCATTTTAATTGTACTTTCGGTGGCCTTTCCGTAGGGCGGTAACATGCCAGCCAACTTGGCTACGTTTAACTTGGATTGCCTATAAATAGATTTAGCATGACTGAAGGTCTTAAAACCTGTGTGACCATGATAAGCCCCCATGCCACTAGGGCCCACACCACCAAACGGTAACTCCTCTTGCGCGATATGCATAATCACATCGTTGATACAGACGCCGCCTGAGGTGGTACGCGTCAACACCGCCGTTTCCTCTTCCTGATCTTTGCCAAAGTAGTAAGCCGCTAGCGGCCGAGGATTAGCATTAACAAAATTAATCGTCTCATCAAACTGCTTATAAGTCTTGATTGGCAACAGCGGCCCAAATAATTCTTCTTGCATCACTTTGGAGTCATCAGCCGGCTCGATAATGAGCGTAGGCGGTATTTTTCGAGTGCCTTGCTGCTGGGTAAAGTCCTCACCGGCCGGCTGCAGCGCCATCACCTTATTTCCGCGCTCGACAGCTTCATCTAAATAGCCATTGAGCCGATCAAAATGGCGATCGTTGATCATAGACGTGTAATCGGCATTAGTTAGCATGGAGGGGTACATCTGAGCAACTGCTTGCTCGCACGCAACGATCACCTCAGATAGCTTCTCTTCAGGCACTAACAAGTAATCGGGAGCTAAACATATCTGCCCCGCATTGAGCGTTTTACCCATCATGATGCGGCCAATGCTTTTTTCAATGTCAGCAGTACGCGAAATAATCACCGGCGACTTGCCGCCCAACTCGAGGGTTACCGGCACTAAATTGCGCGCCGCAGCCGCCATAATATGTCGTGCCACGGAGGTTGCTCCGGTAAACAGCAAGTGATCGAACGCTAAACCTGAAAACGCCTGACCGACCTCGGGGCCACCATCAAAAATGGCCACTTCTTTTTCATCCCAGGCCTCCTTAACCATTTCAGCCATAACAGCAGAAGTGGCTGGCGTAAACTCAGACGGTTTAATCATGGCACGGTTACCCGCTGCCAAAATATTGGCCAAAGGCCCCATGGTGAGGTTGACTGGGAAATTCCACGGTGAAATGACGCCCACCACACCGAGTGGCTGATACTCAATGCTAGAACGTCCACCCAGCAAGTTGAGCGGAAACATAGTAGGACGCTTTTCTGCCTTCATCCAACTGCGCAAGTGCTTCTTCGCATGCTGCATAGGCAAGACCGATGAGGCAACATCAGTAAGTAGCGAAACTTCGCGAGAGCGGCAGCTAAAATCGGTGTTGAGCGCCTCTACTAGCTTGTCCTGATACTTGAGAGTGACATCAATACCGCGCTCCAGCCGGTCAATGCGGACTTCTGCGCTCACTGCGCCTTCTTTTAAATAATCCTCGCGTTGCATACTGAGCACCGCATTCATTGGGCCAGCAATATCTTCCTGCGATTGGATCTGAGCGGGGGCATTCATACCATACTCCTGGAGAATTAATTGTTAAATGACTTTTTGGAGGATAACCGCTGTTACTAACCCACTACAAGTTAATTATATGTACGGCAAACGAAAACGCGGAGACCCGGAAGATCCAGCAGAAAGTCCGAAAAAGCCTCCCCTATCACACGCCCTAACCGGATGTTTTTTGATCAGCCTTAGAGGCATGTAGCGCCGCAAACTGAGGCGAAAACCAGCCCCAATGGATCGAACTGCGGCAGGCCCCTCAATTAACCGGCCTCGCCCCTACTTTTGCCGCAGTGCTCTAAAAAATCAGCGCTTTAAATCTTGGAAAAAGGCGCCTTGCGCACAGCGCGCCTATATTCTGCGCTTTTTATTATCTGGCGCACCGTTTATCGCTCTTACAGGCACGTTTGTCTTGCGTGCCATTCAAATTAAGGCCAATCAAGTGCTTAATACCAAGGTTAGATCGCTTGATACCTAAACAGCGATTGTCGGCTCTCCCATCGGTTATTAGATAGCCAGTTTCATTGAGCCACAAACCACGCTTCATTCGTTTTGCAAAAAATATAATCTTGAAAACTGATGCCAAGAAAAACTGTGATCTTGGTAGTCATTTAATCCGTATTGACCAGTTATGAGTTGATTACTGGAAATACCCTAAGGCGGTAAGTCACTATGTATAAGAAGTTTTTTAAACGTCCCCTTCACCTTTTTGCCACGGCACCAGCATTGATTATGCTGAGCACCCTTTCTAGTTGCGGTGGCGGTGGCGGTGGTAGCGATCCCGTTATTGCAGCAGTAGGCGAACCTCAAGCTACGACTAACCGTTGCAAAAATGTCCCCGGACAACCTATTCCCACTCAAGAAGACGGATTTCCCGGCCCAGACCTAAACATTGCCGGCGAATGGGTTTTGCAGCCACAGTTAAGCGATGAATTTGACGGAACTTCGGTCGACACCAACAAGTGGTCATTCCAAACTGGCCTTGGCGGTGGTTGGGGTAATTCTGAATTACAAAACTATCGGGCAGAAAATGCCAAGGTGGCTAACGGGCAACTTATCATTACCGGCACTAAAAGCGGCAGCAATTATTTTTCAGCGCGCATGCGCAGCATCGAAAAAATGTCGTTCACTTATGGTCGCGTCGAAGCACAAATTCAAGCGCCGGCAGGATTAGGCCTCTGGCCAGCATTTTGGATGTTGCCTGATGATTCGCCGTACATTGCCGAAGATGCCGAAGGTAATGGCTGGGGCGGCACCGGCGAAATCGATATTTTTGAAGCGTTCAACCCTGGCGCGGGCGATAATGTTTTCGCCTCCGACGAGAGTGGCGGCACCATCTGGCATGGCATGCTATTCCCCAGCCAGCAGTCAAGAGGAGCGGTCGTCAAGAATGATGCCACCCAGCCGCACACTTATGCCATTGAGTGGGAAGCCAATCAAATCCGCTGGTATTTAGATGGCGAGCACTATCAAACCATTGGTGCCGATCACTACTACAGCTACTACTGGGGCGGTCAAGATACGGGCTATGTTAGAGCAGCTCCTGGCGCACCTTACGACACAAATTTCCATATTTTATTGAACCTCGCTATTGGCGGCAACGGTCCGACCTATTCACCGGACAACAGCAATGTATGGCCAGCTGAAATGAAAGTCGACTTCGTGCGCGTATTCAAGTGCATGGTGAATGGCGAAGAAAGCCCAACGGGCGCTGGCTGTGCAGGTACGCTGGATGCCGGGGGTTTAATGACTGGCTCCAATACAATTAACCCCGATGTTGAAATGCCCGCAGCCAAAGATGCTTTTGTAGCCTCACAAATGCTGTTTGATAGCGGTGTTAACGATCTCCTTTTTTGTGATGGGCTCAACCCCTTAGCGCATGAAATAAACCTAACCGTCATTGACCCTGACGGTGTTGTTTCAGTTAATGCAGCAGCGACTGCCAGCGATAACTCTGACGGTCACGGCAACGTGTTGGATATTGTTGTTACCGAAACCTCAGAACCTGCCGGCTTTGCTTTTGAGCCTACGCAGCCCGATCAGATCCCTAACTGTGATGACGACGAACTGACAGACAATCCTGATTGCCTACCCGTCAAGTCACTGACACTTGTGGGCATGGGTGACGACGGCCAGGGTAACGCTGAACTGAAAATGGACATTTATATCGATAGCGCCAACACGGAGCTTGGGACTGCTGAGAATCCAGCCACTTTCAGTATTTTTATGGAAGATACAGCAGCACTGCTGGCCGAGTCAGCTCCTTCGGATGATCGATGCGCTGCAACCGGTATTAGCTCAAAAGAAATCGCGTTTGACGAGCTTCCGCATGACCAATGGACCACCTTGAGCGTGCAGCTCAATGAAATTGCTCCAGGTCTTAAAGCCGATGAGGTCACCAAGCTTTTTGGCCTAATGGTAGAGGGCAAGGCTCACATTCAACTGGATAACGTAGAGATCATTTGTGCCAACCCATCAGAAGATGGTTGTGGTATAGCACCACCGGCGGCCAATGATTTTGGCGATGCTTTCGTTGTTTTTGGCCCCTACGAGGCAACCGCTAAATATGAGGCAGGCGATGGCGTACCGCCTATCTGGACCAATGGAATCCGCGCTTGGGATACAACCATTCAAACGGATTACATTGACGGCGAGACCGACAACCATGTGCGCTGGAGAGAGGTATTCGCAGACGGTTTAGATGCCGACGGCGCACCTCGAGCCAAAGTGCTAGAGGTTGAGTTTGCCGATGACGGCAAAAACACTGATGGCCTTTTCTATATTCAGTCGAATGTCACCAACGATTTGAGGAGCTACATTGCTGGTAAACTAGTCTTTGATATGCGCGTGACAGAAGGCGATACCACCGACTTCACTTGGAAAATAGACTGCCGCTATCCGTGTGGCACGGGTGATCAAACTCTGCTGGGTGTAGAGCCCGATGGTGAATGGCAAACCTTTGAAATTTTAGTTTCCGAGGCGATTCTCAAAGGGCTAGACATCGGCAAGGTCAACACGCCATTAGTCTTATTCCCATCATTTGGCACACCTGGCCAACAAGGCACAACGATACAGCTGGATAACATTAAGTGGACGATAGACGGTGGCGAACCACCACCACCGCCACCACCGCTTGGTAGTCAGCCACCAACCTTTGCGCCTGCAGGCACTGAAATAGTCTACGAAAGCACACCTGCTGCTCCGTGGACCTTCTTTAACTGCTGTGGCGGCGGCGCCATACAAGAAGATGTAGTCGCTAATGACCCTGACTACCCAGGCTATGGCGATGTGTTGCAGCTTAGCTACACTACCAACCAAGGTACAGTCACTGGCTTGAACACACTACCTTTGAATGTTGGCATTGACATCAGCAGCTATGCAGGCGGTTCGCTGGAGTTTGATGCCAAGATAGTGTCAAACCCCGACTCCTGTGCGCCATGGTTAATGAAAGTTGAAGGCCCAGGCGTAGAGCTTCCATTGTCAGCAGGCCTAGGCGGCGTGAACAAGCCAGAAGGGCAATGGGCCCATTATTCGTTCAAACTTGAAGGGCCGCTCGCCGGCCTAAATAAAACCCGCTGGGACAAGCTCATGATCTTCCCACGCTGGCAGTCGGCTCAGGGCGGGGTAATTCAGATCGATAATATCCATATCGCTCCGGCTCCACCCCCAGCTCCTTAGTAAGCGGAGATAAACCATAAGGTTACTGCCTAGTAACCTACAACAAAAAAGCCAAGCATTAGCTTGGCTTTTTTGTTGTTATAGAAAACACCCTTAGCACTATTTGCAGGCTAAGCGTGATAATAAAGCGCAAATGAAGCCCTAGTAGTAGTAGTCGTAGTCGTCAATAAACCTGCCCAGCAGAGGACAAAATGAAAGCAAACATCGGTCTACGGCGCTAAAACCAATAAGCGCAATGACCCACCGTAAGCAACCGCGCCTCGCCGACGCCTCTTGCCGAGCTCTCTTGCTCAGCCTTATGACACTTTAGGACGCGCCACGACAATAATGATTAATGAAGTCGCTGTGGCTAGGCAACTGACCCACCTTCGCTTTTACATTGCGTTTAATTTCGCTTAAAAAACCTTCTAACTCGCGATCACTCATCATATTAACAATCGGGTGGTATTGTTCCGGCGTAATGCCCTGCCCCAACATCACTTGCACCCAGGAATTCTCAGAAAATAACTCGTCCGGCATTTGAAATACTCGCCCGGTCTGCTTAAATAAATCTATCCGATGCTCTAGTGAGTCTGGTAATGACATACTGCTAACATATCGCCAAAAGTCGGTGTCTCTGCGATTAGTCACATGATAATGAAGAATAATAAAGTCACGAATATGCTCTGTCTCTTGCTTCATTTGACGGTTAAACTCAGCAACATCGGGATCGCGAATGCCATCGTAGGGGAACATTTGCATAAGCCGTATAACCGCACGCTGAATCAAATGAATACTGGTTGACTCTAACGGCTCAATAAACCCGCCCGACAAACCTATAGCCACACAGTTTTTATTCCAATGCAGAGCGCGCTGGCCTGTAGTGAACTTAATGGGGTTAGGCTCGGTGCGAACGGGGCCTTCGATATTACCCAGTAACGTTTGCAATGCGTTGTCATCCGACTGATATTGGCTGCTATAGACCAAACCGTTACCCACTCTTGACTGCAACGGAATGCGCCACTGCCAGCCGCTGTCTCGCGCAATGGAGCGCGTATAAGGCACTGGTGCGCGCACCGACTCTGTTTGAATGGCAATTGCGCTATCGCAAGGCAACCAATGTGTCCAATCTTCGTAGCCTGTTTTTAATGTCTGTTCCATCAGTAACGCCCGGAAGCCACTGCAATCAATGAATAAGTCGCCGCTCACCACCTCACCTGACTCAAGCTTTACGCTCTCGATAAAACCTGAAGTGGCGTTCGTAGCCACATGATTGATTTTTCCCTCAATACGCTTACAACCGCCCTTCTCGGCTAGGCCTCGCAAAAACTTAGCGTACAACCCCGAGTCAATATGGTATGCATAATTAAGCCCCTCACCTTTCGTGATCGCAAACTTATTAAGCTTGGCCGCAATAAGCTCAGGGCAGTAATCGCCATAATCGGTGCTTAGTCCGCGCTCCTTCCCCTTAAGCCAAAAGTGTTGAAAACCTGCGGCCCAACAATCTTTACCTGTCCAGCCAAATGAATGAATGTAATCCTCACTAACATTACGCCAGTTTTCAAACGATATGCCCAACTTAAAAGTCGCGTTTACGGCCGTCAAAAAATCCTGCTCATTGATTTTTAGCAGTTGATGCAAAGTAAATAGCGTTGGAATAGTCGCTTCACCCACCCCCACCGTACCTATTTGTTCCGATTCGACTAAGCAAAGTTCAAAGTTTTTTCCTAGCAACGTTGCCAGCGACGCAGCGGTTATCCAGCCTGCCGTGCCGCCTCCAACAACCACTACTTTTTTCACTTTATTCATCATCAAACCTTTTAATTGGCAGGCCGCTTAATCTTTTAAATTATTGCTTAACTGCTGGCGAATAGACTGAGCCAGCTTTTCATTCAACGGACCCAGCACGCCACGCCGCGCCTTAGGTATATGCGCAACACTTTCTTCGTCACTATCAAACACATAAAAATTGAGCATGTTCTGCCAAATGACTCGCTGCTCTTCGGGCAACGATTTAAACGCCAACAAAGCATGCAGCAATGCATCAGACGGAGCACCGGTATACTCTGGCGTAGAACGCCACCAATAGTTGACCAAAATATTAAATGCATCGAAAGACTCAACATGGTGCCACCACATGCTGGGTAGATATAGTGCATCGCCAGGCTCAAGCTCGGCCACTTGAGCCGCTTTTATAGCGTCGCGAAACTTAGGGTATTTTTCATAATCAGGATGATCAAAATCAACCAAACTAATCGCCTGCCCTGCTGGCGTAAAATCGATTGGACCCACATATAAATTGCCCAACTGCTCAGGTGGAAATAACGTAAAACGCCGATGACCGGCAACGCAGCAAGCAATATTACTCGGGAAATCATAGTGTGCCGCAATTTTACTTTGATTACCCAGCCAAATACTGGCCAGCGGATCATACGCCTCAAGCGCAAGATCATTATGCTGCCTAAATGCTGGAAACCAATGATCAATATTGGTTGAGCCAACATAACAGGTGGGGACTTTAGCATCACCTAGAGCATGAGACTCGCTGCCAACATATTTAAGCAGCTCCGCTAAAATCTCATCGAGCTTACCCCGCACCGCTTTAAAATTAAAGCCGCTCATGTCTTCGTTATAAAACAAACGGCCTTCGCTCTCGGGTGCTGCTAAGAATGCAACGACCGGTTTGCTATCATAAAACTGCAATAGGTACTCAATCGCTTTTTCTTTGGAATGCTGCCCGGCGCTCACCACCGGCCAATCTTTAACAAGGCCTTTTAATAAAATAGGCTGCGTCGACTGCATCACTTCGATAGGCAGATTAGATGAGTCACATCCCTCTAAGACTTTAACGCTTTTTTCAATGTTCAACATACAAGGAGCTTATTTTTTTTGTCGACCAAATTGGCTAAACGTGAAAGCGATGCTACTGCCATAAAAAGCGGCTGCAAAAAATTCTGGTTATGCAGTTTGCCTAAAGCGTCTGCACTGAGCTCCCGTAATTTATCTTCATTAATCGTATAAAACCCTGTCAATTCATGCTCAACACCATCGGCCAACATAAGCTTCAAAGCTAACGACTCAAGCAATTCCAACTCCAGCAATTGCTCGATGAATACTTCGGTATCTTGATAGGCGCCATGCAGCTCATTAAGCATTGCTGTGACATTTTTTAAAAAATCGGTACCTTCACCCATCTCATCAAATAATGCTTCGCCCTCTACTTTATTAACGCGCGGGCTATCCATATCTATTGTGACAATTGGCTTTTCACCTTGAAAACCCACCATAAACGGTTGACGCAAGATGCTAGCGGGGATGTACGAGGCATCCCAACCTTCCTCATTCAAAAAAAGATTTTCTTTAGCCTTTAAACCGAGTAACGCCACCGGAAACAATTTACCAGTATTGCTATCTTTTTGAAAAAGAATGGGATAATCCGATTGGACATTTCTAAACTCAAATGGAAATGCAAGCGTTGCTATAACACAATCGCCATAGAGCTCCGAACGCTGGGTAACAATTTTTATATCTTTGTGATCAACTGGGTTGAGTACAGCATGATTTTGCATTGGCATTCCACCTATCAGTTCGCTTATGGTGACAGCAATGCCGCACAACCACACTTCACATTAATTAAATTTTTGGCAAGCCATATTGCATTATTTTATTGATCAGCTCACGATTGCTGGGCAAAGAGCCTAACAGCTGCTCGATTTTACGCCTGTTGTTTTGAAACTCGCCCATCGCTTTCGCAGCGGCATCTTTGGGCTGGCTTCGGTTAGCAGCCAGATGAGTTTTGCCCCCCATACCATAATAAACATATTGAAAGCTGGCCGGAGGAAACATGTCATCAATGAAGCGTCCATCCTGATGCCACGGACATTGGTGGCGCCAAAGGGTCACTAGCTCCTGCAGCCGCTCAGGAATGGTACCTTGATCACAATGATCGCGCCAATAGTCGGAGTCGTTACGCTGTGTCAAAATATAATGCAATTTTAAAAACTCAACAATACGCTGCCATTGAGTTAAGAATCTTTCGTTAAAGCGCCTGGCTAGTATATCCATTGCCTCGCGGTTAACAGGGAGTTGGTCGCTCAACATGGTGGCAGATAACTCAACCAACACAAGCGCCGAGGCTTCCAACGGTTCAATGAAACCAGCCGCAATACCGATGGCCACACAGTTTTTGTGCCAAAGTTTTTGTCGATACCCGGGGTTAATATTGAGCTCACGAACGTCTAGCGCACTGGCTTGCTGTACACCCAAGCCAATGGCAATGTATTCGCGCAGCTGCTGCTCAGCTTTTTCACGGGTAGTGTGCGCACTAGAGTATACGTAGCCCACGCCACGACGATGAGGTAAGCCAATATCCCAAATCCAGCCGGCCGTTTGAGCAGTGGCCAATGTTGCTGAGGCTACTGGATCGTCGGCTCGAGCGTAAGGCACCTGTGCGGCCAGCGCTGTATCGTTAAATAAAATATCTTGCTGGCTGACTAACGGAATTTGATAGTGCTGGCCTAGTAATAGTGAAGCAAAGCCCGTGCAATCGATAAATAAGTCGCCTTGAATAGGCTCACCCGAATGCAGGCTAAGTGAAGCGATATCGCCATTGGGGTGTGAATTTATTTCACTAATGTTGGCCAGCACATGAGTGACACCCAGTTTTTCTACGCAATGCTTTTGCAAAAAACTTGAAAACTTAGCCGAATCAAGATGGTAACCATAGTTTGCCACTGGGGCATATTCAGGCGTAGCAATTTGTTTAGGCGCCAGACCATGCTCACACAAGCTACTTTGGGCGCTTACCGCATCGGCAAAGCTAACCTGCTCGCTAAATGCCTGCCAAGCGGCCGCCAAATTAACATCATCGTAGCCCTGAGGCAGTGAGAAAGGGTGATAGTAGGTCTCTGATTTGCCATGCGTCCATCCGACAAACTTCGAACCCTGCTTAAAACTGGCAGAACACTCACGAATAAAGTCGGTTTCGGAAACACCAATGCGCTTCAAGGTCGCGCGCATTGAAGGCCAAGTACCCTCTCCCACGCCAATGGGCGCAATATCAGGCGACTCAATCAATGTAATATGAAAATCAGCTGAGGCTACTGCAGCGCGATCAGCGGCTAAAATGGCGGCAGACAGCCATCCCGCCGTGCCACCACCCGCAATGACAACCTGCTTAACGTTTGGATTCATTTTTGACATATAAAAAAAAAGCCTTTTCTAATGAAAAGGCTTTTTGCAACCTTTCACTAACTAGTACTTAATACGTGCGCCAAAGTTATAGCGAGCACCTGTTTGCGCCGCGTTCAACACCTGCATTTTAGTACGACCATGCGCGCGTGTTGTTTCATCGGTAATGTTAATACCTTCAACAAATACGGTCAGAAACTCACTGACGTCATAGCTGGCCGAAAAATCCCACTGACCGTACTCTTCTGTGTAAGTTGGCTCAGTAGTGCCTGCACTATGACCAATGCCCGCCAAAAACGAGTCACGCCAGTTATAAGCTATCCGTGCTTGCAAACCTTCTTTGTCGTAATAAGCGATTAAATTCGCCGAATCGCTCAAACCGGTAACCACAAACTGTGTATCTCTTACATCAGCGCGGTTATCGTAACCCACATTAGCATCTACAAACGTTATATTAGTGATCATGCCAAATCCAGAGTCACCAAAGGGATGCTGTAAAGCGATTTCCCAACCATCAATGGTGGCCTCACCCGTATTCACCCGAGTAGCAATATCGAACAGAAGCTCTTCTTCACCCGGAACACCTTGAATAGTCCCTGCATCAGCATTAACTTCGTCTCGCCCAAAATAGTTGGCCAATATTTCTGTGCGAATACTTAACGAGTCACTAGGTTTTCCTTCAGCCTCAAGTGCACTCTTCACCTCATTGTAAAGATCCCCGCCTATCGGGGTTCCTGGAGCCACAGGCAGATCTAGTGATTGATTTTGCTCTGTAAACGAGCCGATATAGTTTTCTACATTTTTAGTGAAATAGGTGACCGAAAAATAACTCTCATCGGTAAAGTACCATTCTACCGAAAAATCCCAGTTAGTTGAGGTGTAAGGCAGCAAGGCAGGATTACCACGCGAGCCTGCACCACCGCTTTCCTGAGCCGGTGTGGCTATACTCAAGCCACCCTGAATTTCGCTATAACTGGGGCGAGTAACTGTTTTACTAAATGAGACGCGAGTTTTTATATTCTCGATAGGCTCAACATTAATATCAATATTGGGCAGCAGGTGGTCGTAGCTACCGGTTTGACGCCCCTCGAGCGCATCGCCAAACGTAACCGCAAAGTCACCCCCATCGGTCACCCACGTTGAATACAGCGGAGTGAGCGTAGAAAACGGCGAGTCTACTTCGGTTTCCTCGTAGCGCAAGCCCGCATAAAGATTAACCGGCATGGCCGTATCGAAAGAAATATTGTACTGAACATAAGCTGAAATAGTGTCTTCTTGCGCCTCTAGCCTATTAGCAAACTCTCCATTGAAATCAGAGTTTGCACAAAATGCCGTCCCGCAATCACCATACCCACCAGACAACGCCGCACTCGGCTCCGATGATATGGCAACAAGGCCATCTCTCTCGATTAAGATGTTAGCTCGCTCTACAATGGCGTCGAGTGAACTGGTAAAAAAATCTGTTTGCATGCGCGGATCATCACCACCTGAAATCTGGTCGAATGCACCGGCAATAGAGCCAGGGTAAAGAATATCGGTAAGATCAGCCTCGTCACCTACACCTGCCCAAGTACCGCGCTGCACGTTAGTGCTCGCCGATTTATTGTTCACCTTAGTTAACTGCACACCAAAATCGATGCTCGAAATGTCATCTATTTGAAATTCAGCCGACACCGTGGCCTGATTAATTTCCATTTTGTTTTGTGTGTTAGAAAAGACGCTTCCGCCTATTGAGTAAGCATCTGGATCTAGCGACTCGCCATTGCGGTTAAGTGTTGGATCAAGATCGAGCTCTAGCACGGGCAAATCACCCGCATTAAAGTAGGTGGTGGTGCCTCGCCTGTTATTTTGTAGTAAACCGACATTAGCCGAGGTACCGTATTCACTGTTAGGGCCAAAGGTGGCGGTCGACTCATGATAGTCGAGGCCAATAGAGAGTCGATCGTTAGGCTGCCAACTTAAATTAAAACCGAGTGATTTATTTTCGCTGGTGCCGCCATCTTCACCGATACTGGTTACAAAGTCGGTCGCGGCATTTTGTTCAGAATAAAATAGAGCGGATTCGTTTGAATTATCCGGCCCATTGGTCCAACTGCTTCTAGCTTCTGCGGGGAACTGATACCAGCCACCAATATTAGTGTAGCGGCGCGTTAGATCGAGCTCGGCATAGGTATAATCGATGGTGCCTCGCAAGCTATCAATAGGCTGCCACTGCAAGGTCAGCTGGCCATTAATACGCTCTCGCTCAAACTCGGCGATGTTATAAGTGGTGTTTCTTGGCACAGCATAAAAATCACCACCTGACGGCCTATTAATATGCTGTGTTGGGTCATTAATCTGTTGATCGAGCCGGTCATTAAGTGCAAAACCGTCATCGGCATAAATCTGGCCGCCTTTAACAGCCGTGGCAGGAAACTGAAACCAACCTGCGGTGCCGCCGGAGTTTTCACCGCTGTCGCGACGCTGGAAACTGGCGCTTACG
The DNA here is from genome assembly GCA_905478995.1 of uncultured Pseudomonadales bacterium. Lineage (GTDB taxonomy): Bacteria > Pseudomonadota > Gammaproteobacteria > Pseudomonadales > UBA7434 > UBA7434. The sequence continues at coordinate 47,578 of CAJQKT010000038.1, forward strand.
GCAATGCCCAACGTGTCGTCTAACAAAGTTGTACTAAAGAGCCCTGAATACTCAGGCGTGACCGAATCACCTTCTTCTGTTGACGTATCGTGCACCAATTTAACGCCCGCTGTAGCTCGTAAACCCGGGTTGTCTAAAGGCTTGGTGGTGATGACGTTAACCGTGGCGCCAATACCGCCTGTGGGCAATGTTGCATTGCCTGATTTGAAAACCTCTACACCGGCAATACCTTCAGATGCGATGTTGGCAAAGTCAAAAGAACGCCCAGCACCACTTTGCGTGGGCAGCTGACGGCCATTAAATGTCACTAGGTTAAAATCAGGCCCTAGGCCTCGCACTGTAATACGGCTACCTTCACCGCGAGAGCGATCAATTGACACGCCCGTTATGCGCTGAAGAGATTCTGCTAAGTTAGTGTCAGGGAACTTACCAATATCATCGGCACTAATGGCATCCACAATACCTTTCGCATCGCGCTTAGTGTCCATTGCGCGCTTCAAGCTCGCACGAATACCCATTACGGTGACTTCTTCAATCGCTTCTGATTGCGCCATTATGACTGGAGAACCCAGCATCGCACCGCCAACAACCGCACCTAAAGCAACGGAATAAGCACTGCTACGCAGCCCCTCATTAACAGATTTTATCGCACTGGCGAGCGTACTTTTACACGGCGCTTGCACCCCAACACTTACTCGGGCCGATACATTTTTTTGAATGCGAGATCCCATAATGGACAAAACCTTATCGTTATCAATTGGAAGCAGCAGCCGAACTATGCACTGCAAGGCCGCTTCTTATATGTGTTATTCGACTAACTTTAACCCGTAACTTTATCATGTTAGAGCCGTAGAAAACCACGAGGATGGGGGGCGCTTATCTCACAATCGAGTCGGTTCATCAGAAACAATGCTGGCTATTATTTGCACCTGCTAGATTGAACAAAACACAAGCAGGGCAACCACCACAAAAAGCCTATACTTTGCGGCTAACTGCGCAAGTAAGCAAGGTGCTAGTGCTGGCTTGTGGGGAGATTATTTGGTAAGGAGAGTTTTGTTCGATTCGCAACCAAAAGCGGCGATAAATTTTATCGCCGCTTTTGGTTTTGATCACTTAAATTTCAATTGCTTTCAAGTCGTTATTGATACACGCGCACATAGTCGACAAGCATTCTCTGCGGAAAGTAGTTGGGATTAGAGGGAGGATTAGGTAAAAAATTCCCTCCAACGGCCACATTTAGCAGAAGGAAAAAACTAGACCGAAGCTCGCTTAACTGATTCGGTGTAATATCGATAACATGAAAAGGAGTTGACGCCCCGTCCAGGTACCACTTTATTTCCGAAGCATTCCAGACGATGCTGAACACATGCCAATTGTCAGCAAAAGTACCCGACGACAATACAGGCGAGGTGCCCGCTTGATCACTACTGTAATAGCTGCTGTAACCATCACCAGGATTCTGCTGCCAGTGCGCAGTACCTGAGACGGTTTCAGGCTCATTCCCTCTGAGTTCCATCATGTCAATTTCACCACACGCCGGCCAGCTAACAGAGCTTATAGAATCACCCAACAGCCATATCGCAGGCCATAATCCCTGACCTTCGGGCAACACAGCGCGCACATCTATTCGACCGTATTGGAAAGACTGCTTACCCTGCGTTTTGAGCCTAGAGGATGTGTACTGCTTTCCGCCAAAATTCTCTTTTCTCGCCTCAATTGTGAGGAAGCCATTACCAACCGTGGTGTTCTGAGAGCGATAATATTGCAGTTCATTATTGCCCCACCCCCCACTACCGGTGCCAATTTCACTCGTCCAATCCGAGGTATTAAGCGAGGTGCCATTAAACTCGTCGCTCCAAACCAGCGAGTACCCTGGATAGGAAGTGGGGGCATCATAGCCTCCATATTGCCCAATCGGACAACCATCGCTTTCCACTGCTGTATTAGCCGGAGTTGCCGGGCATTGATCAACGCTATCGGCGACGCCATCGTTGTCCGCGTCATTGGTTAGTGTACCTTCGCCATATACGGCCACTTCCCAAATAGAAAAGCCATACTGACTACTGCGATTAATACCGTACATGCGCAAGTAACGATAAGTCCCACTCAAAGAAACCGTATCAGTTCGATCGCCAAAACTTCCGCCGCTCTCGGCAGCCAATGTCACCCAGGTATTGTTGTCATTAGAGCCACGCATCTCATAGGACTCGGCATTCGCCGCCTCCCAATCAATAACGATACTACTGAGCGCGTAAGCAGCACCCAGATCGAATGTTATCCATTCAGGCTGATCGAATGCCGAGCCCCAGCGGGTTGTACCATCACCATCTATTGCTTTATCGGCACCGTACTCCCCCGATTGACCAGAGCTTGCCGATGCTGAAACAACCGAAATAGGCTGCACACCTTGCACCGGCACAATAGAGCCGACTAACTGGATGTTCGTGGGCGGGCCGGCCCAAGTTGCAACTGATGAAACCAGCAACAGGCCAGCTGCAGCAATACGTATCAAGGTAAAAGCCTTCATTACTCAACGCCTTCTTGTGAACGGCGCTGAACTTGCACAACACCAAAAATTGCTAATAAAGCTGCCAGGAGCAATGATGCCGACAACCCAAAGAGGGGAACGTCTGCCTCGGGCACGCTACAGCCGGGAGCTAGTGGATCAGGGTTACACGGATCACCATTGGCCGGATCCAGCTCATCGGCTACACCGTCGCTGTCGGAGTCAATAAGAGAAGATTCTTGATAATCGTAAATGCCATCACTGTCCGTATCAGTGAACTCGCCCTCGGCAGCGTCGCTTGCCCCGTCGCCATCTGTATCCACTGTGCAGTTTGTGCCAAACGTAGAGGGGATACATGGATCGCTGTTGTTGGCATCGAGCTCATTAGAAACACCATCGCCGTCATCGTCCAACAGGGCAGATTCGGTGTAATCGGGAGCACCATCGCTGTCGGTATCGGTAAATTCACCCTCCACAGCATCGCTCACTCCATCGCCATCTGTATCCACCGTGCAGTTTGTGCCAAACGGAGAGGGGATACATGGATCGCTGTTGTTGGCATCGAGCTCATTAGAAACACCATCGCCGTCATCATCTATCAAAGAGGATTCAATGTAGTCAGCTGCTCCGTCGCTGTCTGTATCTGTCGACTGACCCTCGATACGGTCAAATTTGCCGTCACTATCGGTGTCAAAATCACAGACGGTGACAAATGTGGAGGGGTTACATGGGTCACTAGGCGCTGGATCACTGCCGTCCTCTATGCCGTCACCGTCGCTATCAATTTGCCCTGGTATGGAGCTTGCTAAGCTAGGATCGCTTCCATAAGCCACCTCCAACGAATCCGGGACGCCATCACCATCGGTGTCTGTACCCCCTGGATTAGGCGAGGGCTCGCCGGTGCCCACAAATCCTTGGGCCGGAGGAGCCGAAAACCAAACACGCAGGGGGACTGTAAAATCTACACTCACGGCATTGCCCGCGACCATTCCCGATACGGTCACTATCAAGTCGCCACTGGTATTAAACGCCGCATTACCAACATCGAACTGCAAAACTACTAAGTCGCTGCCGCCGCCATTTATTGCACCCGGGGTGTTTGTTACCTCGATGGTGTTGCTTATAAACGCAGGGGCGTCCACGTTGACAGAAATAGAGTGGAAAACCCCACCTGGGTTTTCATTGAGCAGCAATAAAAAAACCTCGTTATCAGCACTATTAGCAGTTAAATCAAAGGCTTGGACCTGCGAGACACTGCCGGCGACAAGGGCCAGAAGCAGCATTCCGATCATTTTTATTTTTGCAACCATTAGCTAATTATCCTATTTAATGCAGCCTGACAAAGGCTTTTATTCGACGCTATTATTCTATAAGGTCTGTCAATAGCGCTGCAACTAGTACAAAAAATGCACACCGAAGAATTATGCCTTACTCGGCATAGGTAAGTCTTTACGCTTGCGATGAGCCGGTGGCTCTCTGAGGCAGCCAACCGCCGTAATCTTATCAAATCACTCTGCACCTAGTAATCTCAGGACTCCGGTAAAAGCAGTCCATACAAACCCCAAGCTATGCGAGCCAATCAAAACATTAAACAAACAAAAACGCAGTAGGCCAGCCTCTCTTTTTAATGGCTACAGGAGCGACAAGCAAAGCAGTAATAATGATTCTAGCAGTAGAAATGAAGGCTAGGGGCTCAGGCCCATATGCGAATCAAACACTTGCGCGAAAATTGGCCTAAATAAGTTCTGATATGACACGACTAAAGTTCTAATGATAGCCACTTTAATCAATAACGCTTGGCTAGCAAATTTTCAGACGTTGGCTCACCCTACTGGCTGTTAGATTTACCTTTTAACAACACCAATAAAAAAGGCCACCCTCATGGGTGGCCTTTTTTATTGGTGGGTCGTGCGCGATTCGAACGCGCGACCAATTGGTTAAAAGCCAACTGCTCTACCAACTGAGCTAACGACCCTAAACTGAACTTACTCGTAATGCCTTGGCTTGCATCGCGGTGCTTTTCAGTCACACCTACTCAAAGCTTTGCCAGAGCATCCTTATGGCATTGCGCCATTTCCGGAGCGCGTATAGTACTTCCCAAACTTCAAAATACAAGCGTTTTCGCTCCTGCGAACCAACAATTCCCACATACAACTCACAGCTATACATAACGTGTAGGATCATTCAGCCCGGCTTGAGCAAATCCTTCCTTGCGCAGTCGGCAACTATCGCACCTGCCGCAAGCCCTGCCGAGCTCGTCGGCCTGATAACACGAGACTGTTTGGCTGTAATCAACACCCAGCGCACTGCCCGCTCGAATAATATCCGCCTTAGTCAGGTGCAGCAGCGGCGCGACAATTTTAGAACCGTGACCCTCCACCCCTGCCTTAGTAGCTTGATTAGCCATAGCTTGAAAAGCCTCTATGTAATCTGGCCGGCAATCTGGGTATCCGGAATAATCGACTGCATTAACACCGACAAAGATCGCCTCGGCCTGCAATACCTCGGCATAACCCAGCGCAAAACTCAAAAAAATGGTGTTGCGAGCGGGCACATAAGTCACAGGAATGCCTTCGGTAGGCATTTCAGGAACAGCAATCGCTGCATCTGTGAGAGCCGAGCCACCAATGCCACTCATATCAAAGCGAATGACCTGGTGATCGCTAGCGCCACTAGCCTGAGCAATCGCTTGAGCCGCCTTCAACTCAGCTATGTGACGCTGGCCATAGTCAAAACTTAACGTATGACAGTTGTAGCCTTCGGCGGCGGCCATAGCCAAAACCGTTGCTGAATCAAGCCCACCCGACAACAAGACCACAGCCGTTTTGTTTTTGTTTGACATAAATTAGTAACCCGGTTGATCGCCCCATATCAGCTTATGTTGTTGCAACTGCATTCTCACTGGCAAGTTATCGGCAACAATCCAATCGGCCAAATCGCGATAATTAAACGCCTTGGCATTAGGCTCAAGAGGAAAAACAGGCGAAAACAAAACGTGAGCGACTGTGTCTTGCAATGAATATTGCGCCAGTGTCGCCTTGGACCAATCGTAATCTTGACGATCACCAATAACAAATTTAACTTCATCCCTAGCAGTTAAGTGCTGCATATTTGCCATCAGATTTTTTTGTTGCTCACCTGATGAAGGTGTTTTCAAATCGACAATCCGTTTAACGCGCGAATCAACCGACGCAATATCAATAGCACCGCTAGTTTCCAGTGAAACGTTGAACCCCATGTCACATAAATGCCGCAACAAGTGCACGCAGTTTGGCTGCGCTAGCGGCTCACCACCGGTCACACAAACATACTTAGCCGCATGTTTTTTTACTTGCCCAAGGACCTCATCGATCGCCACTATATCGCCGCCATGAAACGCATACGCCGTATCGCAGTATGTGCAACGCAACGGACAACCGGTTAAACGAACAAACACGGTGCGCTCGCCCACCCAAGATGATTCACCCTGTAACGAGCAAAACACTTCAGTTAAGCGCAGCGTACTATCACTGGCAAGCATAGGCTTTAATCAAATCAATTAACGGATTTTTAGAAGAGTACATGAAGAAAAAATTTAATAAAATAGAAAGAATTTATGCGAGTTTATAAACTATTTTTCAAATACTCGCGCGCAGGATTCACCGCTTTACTCTTGGGGTGATCAACAAGCACCGACTCAAGCATCGCTTTAGCATCAGCATCGTTACCCAGTTGATGGTAAATTTTGCCCAGCTTAAACTTTGCCTCAGCCACCTTACGATGATCGCCATACTGAGTTACCAGCGCAAGAAAAGCATCGCGCGACTTTTTCAAACTAGACTCTAAATAATACAGTTCACCCAACCAAAAATAAGCGTTAGGCACGTAGCGACTAGTCGGATAATTGCTGATGAAGGCGCTTAGTGACACTTTAGCCTCAGAAAAATCACGATCTTTAACTTGCTGGTAAGCAGCACTATAGACACTGCGCGCCTCATCCGTATCAACAACGCCCTGTACACTAGGCACCAACTGCATAGCTGATGCTTCAGCAGTGGAGCTGCCATTGGCGCCCCCCTTATTAGTGTTCTGCGCAACAGCTACTGCGCCTACTTTTTTTGACGACTTAGGCGTTGAGCGCGCCGTCGGGGGCTGACCTGCTGCAGAATCAGCTTTATTGACCGCCACCGAACCAGTGGTCTGCAATCCGCTTATTCTCTGATCTAAATCGAGGTAATCGTCCATACGACGCTGACTGATTTGTTCAATTAAATAAGATTGCTGCTCCAACATGCCGCGCAACTCACTCATCTCAACCTGCAAAGCCTGCAGCTGCACATACAGCTCTGCCGAAACCGACTCATTGCGCTGAGCTGCCGTTGCATAGGTAGCTGTCGGCCCACGAGCATCAGCTTGCTGCATGGAATTATCGTTAGACGCGCCCGCAGCAGAGCCGGCTGAAACAGTGGGCAACCCCTCAACCACTTCAACGGCAACCACCTGGGCGGAGGCAAAAAAGATAGCCACCAGGCAATAACCTGCCAACACCCCGCCTACTAGGTTACGCATAGAGCCACCTGACATAAATTTAAAGATGCGGTAAAGCATCGCCCATAAAAACCACCTTACAGGCGACGCTGTTCATGCAAAAAGTATAGTTACTTCAATTCTACGCGACGATTCAAAGACCAGCCATTGTCATCGCTACGCAATGAAATCGGACGTTCTTCGCCATAGCTAACCACTTCCATGCGTGCGCGAGAGACGCCTTGAATCGCAAGGTAATCAGCGACTGCTTTAGCACGGCGCTCACCTAATGCAAGGTTGTACTCGCGAGTGCCGCGCTCATCGGCATGACCTTCGAGGCGAACACTACTATCTGTTGTGCGCAACCGCGCGGCCTGTGCATCTAGCGCTGCACGTGTAGCTGCTTTCAACGTTGATTGATCAAAATCAAAGTAAAACACCGTTTCTAGCAAATCGGCAATCGGCTCGTCAACCACTTCAGTTGGCGCCTGATCAATAGGCGTAGCAACAACAGTTGGCTCTTGAATATCGGTATCTTGATCCTGAGTTGAATTTGACGCACAGGCGGTCAGTAAGCTGCCGAAAAGCGCCAGAAAAATAATGCTTTTGAGTGAAGATGCTATAGCGTGTGAAGTAATCATGTCTATCGTACTCTCTAGTGATGGTGGGAAGTCGTGCGGTAATCGTACTGCATACGTTCCGTAGTTTAATGACAATGCGAACACAATACTACGGCTGCGCACCACTAAAATGCGGCAAAATCAACACCCGCAAATTAAACATCTAACTTTGCCTGAGGCAGCAGTTTTGAGCGCTGAGCGAAATTACATTTTTGGCGACCAGGCAGGCTCTTGAACATCACTATTGGGCGAGGGCAGACGATACTTAAAACCACCATCAAGAGCCACTGCGGCCAACACGCCCCGCTGCTTATATTTAGTAGCAAACAGCAACATGCTGCCGTTTGGTGCAATGCTTGGCGACTCATCGAGATCGGAGCGAGTCAGCACAATAAGACGCTCAGTAGCAAATTCCTGCCATGCGATATGGTAGGCACCATTATCGCGATGCACCATAACCATGCTCTTGCCGTCGGCGAGCACCTGCGCCGCGGCATTGTAACTGCCTCTGTGAGTAAGCCTTTTAACCGCGCCCGAATCTAAGGCAACTTGATAAATTTGAGGCTTACCGCCACGATCGGAGGTAAATACCAATGACAGACCATCGGGCGTCCAATCAGGCTCGGTGTCGATGGCATAGTGGTTCGTAATACGAGTGAGCTTTTTAGTGGCCAAATCCATTACGTAAATCTCAGGGTTGCCATCGCGAGACAATACCATTGCCATGCGCCGACCATCGGGAGACCAAGCTGGCGCGCCGTTAAGCCCGCGAAATGCGGTGAGCTGCTGCCGAATACCGCTGGCAATTTCCTGCCTATAAATAGCCGGCCGGTTGGTCTCAAATGAAACGTAGGCAATGTGTCGACCATCGGGAGACCAGTCGGGCGACAAAATAGGCTCATCACTTTTCAATATTTCACGCGGACGAGCGCCATCCGCATCCGCCACAATAAGACGATGTGAGCGCCCACTTGCTGGATCACCATTGACCGACACATACGCCATGCGCGTAGCAAAGACGCCTTCGATACCGGTCAATTTCTCGTAAACACTATCACTCACGCCATGCGCCAAGGCGCGCAATTCCAAAACCGTATTGGCATGTCGCTGACCCAAGACACGCTGCTGCCGATGCACATCAAAAAGGTCGAACGCCAGCTCTAAGCGCTGATTTTGCAGCGAGGTGCGGCCAATTAATAAATATTCAACACCCAACGAGCGCCAGTCACGATAAAAAACCTCCTCCTCCGAACGCGGCAACCCCAACATACCGGCACGCGGCAGCACTTCAAATTGACCGGTACGTGCCAAGTCTGCGGCAATAATGCCAGCAAGATCGGCCCCCAGAGGTTTGCCGCGATGCTCAAACGGAACGATTGCAATTTTAGTAGGGTTATCAACGCCCTCAGTAATTTCAATGGTTAAGTCGGCATAACTTGATACAGCTAACATAACTGCACTGATAAAAAGAACAACGCGACGCAACACTACAGCCAATCTCACAATCTTAAATCCTCGGGTCTAAAAGCAATTTCAATATTACGGAAGTGTTTTTCGAACAACTGACGGGGCATGCCTTGCAACATGTCAAAACGACCCACTTTTTGAACGGCCAGCGAGGCCGAACGATCGAGCGCCGCATTGCCGCTGCCCTCTTTGATATTGACACTCACCACATCACCATTGGGTACTAACTTAATCGAAAGCAGCACCTGCATATGGTTACGCGCCGAAGGCGGCCGATTCCAGCGCCCAATGATTTCAGTACTCATGGCGGCTACATAACGCGCCACTTCATCTTGCTCTCGGTCTTGTGCTAATTGCCGATCTTCATCATCTAGCAATGCATCGAGTAACTGGCGCTCGACCACAGCTGGCGCGCTATTTAGTGGCGCTTTTTTAGGAGGATTCACCGCTGCTAACTTTTCTTTAGTCACCGCTTTCTTTGGCTTGACCACCGACACAGGTTTTTTTTGCGCGATGGGCGCCGACTTTTTCGGTTTGATTTTTTGTCGAGGTTTAACGGCGGGTTTAACTTTTTTTAGCTCAACAAGCGAGGCGCTAATGACTTTTTGTGGCTTTACCCGCTGCTTGGGTTCAGGGCTTCCAGCAAAGCCCCCCATGACAAAAAAAGCCAGCAATAAATGGATAAAAAAAGCAGCTAAACACGGCACAACATAGCTCTGCCAATGCCCACCTGTCATCGCCACTCTACTCAACAAGTTTTATGTCCTACTGCGGCTGTCGCCGACATACTAATCACTTTTATGGCGTCTCGGTAACCAAACCTACGGCAGGCGCGCCCGCACCCTGCAAAGATGTCATCAAGCTGACCACCTCGCCATAAGGAATATTTTTATCGCCCCAAACAAGTACAGCTGTTTCAGGCTTCTGCACAAGGACCTTAGCCACTCTATCGGTCACGCTAGCCAGTGTTACCGGGCTATCTGGCTTGGCACCTAAATTAAGATATAGACTGCCGTCCGCCTTGATCGAAACAATTAACGGCTCATCTTTAACCGCATCGATAGGCGTCGACGGGGCCTGCGGCAACTCCACCTCAACACCTTGCATCAGCAACGGTGCAGTCACCATAAATACGATCAGCAGCACCAATGTCACATCGATATACGGCACCACATTGATTTCAGCAATCAACTTGCGTCGTTTTTTATACCGACTTTGACCCTGCATACCTTCTCACTGCCTCAATACTTTTAATTGGTGCTGCCACTGGTGGCTCGCCATTAGCGATCGTTGTTATGTGCCTGACGATGCAATATGCCAGAAAACTCCTCGGCAAAGGTTTCATAACGAGACATCAGCATATCGACTCGCGCCGAGAAGCGATTGTAAGCAATGACCGCCGGGATCGCTGCAAAAAGCCCCATAGCGGTTGCAATTAACGCTTCAGATATACCCGGCGCCACTGAGGCTAACGTTGCCTGATGCGTATTAGCCAGACCTCTAAACGAATTCATAATACCCCAGACAGTACCTAACAAGCCTACATAGGGGCTAGCTGAACCGACATTAGCAAGAAACGGAAGATGCCGCCCTAGCTCTTCATCTTCGCGGGCTAATGCCACGCGCATAGCGCGCTCGGAACCGGCCATAACGGCCTCAAACTCCATTCCACTTTGCTGCCTCAGTCGTGAAAACTCCTTAAAGCCTGCGCGAAAAATAGATTCAACACCGGTAATGGTCTCTTGCTCTGCACGAACACTTCCGGAGCGGTATAACTGGCCTAAATCGATGCCCGACCAGAATTCATCTTCAAAATCCAACAACTGCTTGCGCGCTCGGCGATAGACTGCCGCACGCTGAAAAATCATCACCCATGAAATAATGGATGCCAACATCAACAGCAACATGACGGCTTGCACTAATATAGTGGCTTCACTAATTAGCTGCCAAATAGGTAATTGTTCGTTCACTTGTGCTCCCGCCTAAAAAAATCGCCAATACTGCGGCCATCAATACTGTTTACTCGTTCGTCGCCGCCAAACCCTGCTTAATGATGCTGCGCCGCTACAATCTTATCGATCATTTCGCTCGGCATTGCCGCCGGCTTGCCCGTACTCTTCAACACGCAGGCAACTTTGACCTCGCCTTTGCAAAGCAGTTCATCGCCACGCTCCACACGCTGCTCAAACAAAACGTAGGTGCGGCCGAATTTTTTAATGCTAGCCGTGATGGTAAGCGCATCATCTAAATTTGCTGATGCCAGATAATCACACGACAAAGAATGCACAACAAACATTTTTTCAGCAGCAAATAGAGCCGGCTTTGAATAACCCATGGCACGGAACATATCGGTGCGAGCCCGCTCCATATATTTTAAATAATTCACGTAATACACAATGCCGCCGGCGTCAGTATCTTCTATGTAGACCCGCACGGGTATGTGAAACAATTCTATCGGCATGGTTACAATTCACAAGTATGGGCACACATCAACTCACATCGCAGCAGGTAGCCCTGCACACACTTAATGAGTCACTGCGAGAAAAATGAAACCGACAAGACCCTCACTCCAACTAATCAAAATAACCGTTGTCGGGCGGGATAATGCCAAAATGCTCATAGGCTCTTTTAGTGGCGACGCGGCCGCGCTGCGTGCGCTGTACAAAGCCCTGCTGAATTAAAAAAGGCTCTAACACTTCTTCAATCGTGCCTCGCTCTTCACTGATGGCCGTGGCAAGGTTATCAACTCCTACCGGGCCACCATCAAACTTTTCTATAATAGCCAATAACAGTCGACGATCCATATGATCAAAACCCTGCGGATCGATATTTAGGGTATTTAATGCGCCATCAGCCACGTCTTTGCTAACCACACCGGCGTGTTTAACCTCAGCAAAATCGCGCACCCGGCGCAGCAATCGGTTAGCAATGCGAGGTGTACCTCGAGAGCGACGCGCTATTTCGGTAGCACCCGCAGGCTCGATGTCGACGCCCAACAACTTAGCTGCACGCGTAATGATGCTGGTTAGATCGATCAGTGAATAAAACTCTAAGCGTTGCACAATGCCAAATCGATCACGCAGAGGTGATGTTAACGAGCCGGCTCGAGTGGTGGCGCCAACTAGCGTAAACGGCGGTAAGTCTAACTTTATCGAGCGCGCCGACGGACCTTCACCAATAATAATATCTAGTTGGTAATCCTCCATCGCTGGATACAGCACCTCTTCAACCACGGGAGAGAGGCGATGAATCTCGTCGATAAAAAGCACATCACCACTTTGCATATTGGTTAGCAATGCAGCCAAGTCGCCTGCTTTTTCTAATACAGGCCCCGACGTCGAGTGCAGCTCGACACCCAATTCATTAGCAATAATATGTGCCAACGTTGTTTTACCCAAGCCAGGCGGGCCGAATACCAGCGTATGATCCAGCGCCTCTTTGCGATTGCGCGCTGCAGCAATAAAAACGTCCATTTGCTCACGTACTGCCGGCTGCCCGCAATAATCGACCAGCTTTTTAGGGCGCAGGGCTCGATCTTGATCGACCTCTACGCCACTATCGCGTGGTACTTGGCCTTCCTTAATTGAGACGAGTTTATCGGGTTCTATCATAAAATTTAATCTGCCGTACAACGGACTTAGTCGAACTCAGTTCAGTGCTTCTACCTATCATCGCTATCTAACGCCAACGATTAATGCTCAAAATTTCTGCCTACGTTTTTTGTACTAGGCCATACAGCTTTTGCGCCTCTGCACAATAACACCACTAACGCCTCAGCGTGGCTTGTAATGCTGCCCTTATCGCGTCTTCCGCCGTATTAAGCTGATCAAAATCGAGTTGCGCGATGGCTTTGCTCGCCTCAACGGGTTTATAACCCAGTGCAATCAATGCGGTTTCAGCTTCAGCCACCAATATATTGTGCCCGCCGCCTGAGCGATTGTCATCTGCTGTGTCAAGCTCATGGTCGCTCACATCACCAGCCTGCCAATCGTGCATACGGTCTTTCATTTCAATCACCAACCGCTCAGCCGTTTTTTTACCAACGCCAGGCAAGCAGGTGAGAGACTTGAGATCGTTAGCAAGGATACAACGCGCAAAGCCCCTAACATCCATGCCCGAAAGAATAGCTAACGCCAACTTAGGGCCAACACCATTGACTTTAATCAGCGCACAAAATAATTTTCGCTCAGCGTGGTCGGCAAAGCCATAGAGCAGCTGGGCATCTTCTCGCACCACAAAATGAGTTAAGAGTTTAACGCGTGCGCCTAGCGCAGGAAGGGTGGCAAACGTAGTGAGCGACGCCTGAACTTCATAGCCAACGCCGTTGACATCTAACACTAATGCAGGGGCCGACTTAACAACCAACTCACCCACTAGAAAACTTATCATGATGCTGTCTCGACTGTAGTCTGCACAAGCCTGCTCAATTTAACACTGTACATATGACAAAGAGCCACAGCTAGTGCATCGGCGGCATCCTCTGTAGGTGTGGCATTTAGCTTGAGGAGTCGAACCACCATACTTTGTACTTGAGCCTTATCGGCCGCGCCAGTGCCTGCTACGGCTTGTTTGACCGATCGAGCAGCATATTCAAAGACTTCAAGCCCAGCCATGCTAGGCACTAATAGCGCCACACCGCGGGCATGACCCAAGGTTAACGCCGAGCCCGCACTCTTGCCCACAAACACTTGCTCAACAGCCGCATCGGTTGGCTGATAATCATCGATGAGTGTTTGTAAACTGGTAAATAAGCGCGTCAGCCGCGCTGGCAAACCCGTTTCGCTAGTTAACCGAATACAACCGCTGGCAATATAATGTGGCTTGCCACGGACCGATTCAATAATGCCATAACCCGTCTTACGCGACCCCGGATCGATACCAAGAATAATACTCATAAGGACCAAAACATAGTGGTTCGTATCCATTGGCGAAAGCCGCAACAAGGCGGCCGTAGCGTACTATTGCGCAACGCAAAAAAGACATTGCAGCAAGCTATTGCTCGCTGCTTTTTTTACGCGCGCCAAGCAAGCTGCTTTGCTAGGCAGCCGGATCTTTTTTCTCGTTGTTGCGCAATTTAATATGCAGTTCACGCAGTTGCTTTGCATCGACCTCACCAGGTGCCTCGGTCAACACACAAGCCGCTGTTTGCGTTTTAGGAAATGCAATAACGTCGCGAATTGAACTAGCACCTGTCATTAGCATGATCAGGCGATCTAAACCAAATGCCAAGCCGCCATGCGGTGGTGCACCATACTTGAGCGCGTCGAGCAAGAAGCCAAATTTTTCGTTGGCCTCAACCTCGCTAATATCCAACAAGCGAAATACCGCTGACTGCATGTCAGCGTTGTGAATACGCAAAGAACCACCACCTAACTCGGTGCCGTTTAACACCATGTCATAGGCTTGCGACAGCGCCGCACCGGGATCGGCCTGCAATTCTTGTAGCGAACAAGACGGGGCTGTGAACGGATGATGTAAGGCCGTCCAACCGCCTCGATCGTCCTTTTCGAACATTGGGAAATCAACCACCCACAATGGCGCCCACTGGCAGGTGTATAAATCTAAATCTTGACCTAACTTACAGCGCAGTGCACCAAGCGCTTCGTTCACGATAGGCGATTTGTCGGCGCCAAAGAATACAATATCGCCATCGGCCACTTCGAGGCGCTTCATGAGCGCCAATACGGTATCGTCGGGCATAAACTTTAGGATGGGCGATTGTAAACCGGCCAACCCCTGCCCAATATCGTTGACCTTCACCCAAGCCAATCCTTTGGCGCCATAAATGCTTACAAATTTAGTGTAACCATCAATTTCTTTGCGGCTAATGCTAGCCCCGCCTGGCACTTTGAGCGCAGCGACTCGCCCATCAGGATCATTGGCTGGACCGTTGAATACTTTAAAGTCGACACTGGCCATAAGATCGTTCACATCAACTAGCGTCAATGGAATACGCAAGTCCGGCTTATCACTGCCATAATCGCGCATAGCCGTGGCGTAATCGATACGAGGAAATTGAGTCAGCTCAACATCTAAGCTGTTGCTAAAAACCTCACAAATAAGTCGCTCTGCCGAGGCCATGATTTCATCTTGCCCCATAAACGAAGTTTCAATATCTACTTGGGTAAATTCAGGCTGCCGGTCGGCACGTAAATCTTCATCGCGAAAACATTTAGCTATTTGATAATAGCGATCAAAGCCCGCCACCATCAATAGCTGCTTAAATAGTTGTGGCGATTGCGGCAGAGCAAAAAAGCTGCCATCGTGAGTGCGACTAGGCACCAGATAGTCGCGAGCGCCCTCTGGCGTAGCACGTGTGAGGATAGGCGTTTCAATATCTAAAAAGCCTTCGCGATCGAGAAAACTTCGTATGGCTGATGTAACCCGGCCACGCAATAGCAACTTAGCCTGCATTTCCTGTCGACGTAAATCTAAGTAACGATACTTCAGGCGAATATCTTCGCCCACCTCGGTATGATTATCGAGCTGAAATGGCGGCGTCTCTGACTGATTGAGCACCTGGAGCGCCTGCGCATACACTTCAATTTCGCCTGTTGCCATGTCGGAGTTTATCGTAGCCTCGCTGCGTGCACGCACCACACCTTTAACCTGTAGCACGTATTCACCGCGTACTTTATCGGCCAGTGTGAAATGCTCACCGGCATCGGGATCGAAAACCACTTGAACAATACCGCTGCGGTCACGCAAATCGATAAAAATAACACCACCGTGATCACGGCGACGATCAACCCAGCCACATAAAGTGATCGGTTTGTCGATATGGGTACGAGCAACATCACCGCAGTAACTATCACGCATGGGAATAGAATTTGTTAAGTTGGCCAAAAATACCTCTGCTTTATTGACTTATTGGCACGCCCCGTAGCCATATCACATAGCATCTAGGTCGCAATTATTACCTGGTCGCGACTAACCAAAGTAGCCTCTTGACCCTGCATTGTATCTAATTAAGCGTATCTAACTAAGCGCATCTAACTGCATATATTTAACGATGCTCGCTCCAACACTACCCGCCTTGTGCAGATAGCTTTTGAACAAAAAGCCATTCCAGACAGTGCTGCTTATATCGAAAGCATAAACCTAAATTGCCGCACACTATTGGAATAACAACACCTCAAGGGTTAGCTCTGCTCAGCTACCAACCGACTTATTTGCAGTGGCTGGCTTAGCAGGAGCTTTATCAGCCGCGCTTGTGGCCCCCTTGCTATCTGCTCGGCCGCCCTTGTCCGCCGTATCGCGCTTTGCTTGTGCCCCGCTATCAGCAGGGGCACGCCCGTTATTTTTAAAGTCTGTTTCGTACCAGCCACTGCCTTTCAATTTGAAGGAAGCCGCCGAAACGAGCTTAGTTAACTCTGGCTTGCTGCATTGCGGGCAATCCAGCAAAGGTGCATCAGCCATTTTTTGCAGCGCATCAAAATAATGCTCGCAGGCTTTGCACTGATACTCATAAATAGGCATAAAACGTTGCCACCCTCTCAAATAACCTCAATTCAATCGCCAGGCCTGAAGACACCGCCTAAACCAATCGGGTGCGCGGCTCTTGCCAACCCGTTTACTACCCACAAGCCCTTTTGGCCTATGAACAACCGGGAAATCTCAATGCACTGCGCATAATGGCGGCGATTATAAACTAATTTAACTGCCTGCTTCATACTGGGCATGCAATAAAAGCACACAATTAAGCAGCCCGACAAAGGAATTACGCATTAGCGGCTACTAGCTATCTAGTCAAATTGACCCACACTTTCAAGCCTCACCCACTCTACCCAAGCCAGTTCAGATCACCGCTACCTAAAGAACCAAGTGCTTTATAAATCTAACGGCAGCAAAGATAAACTAACAGCAATCGTTAAATTAGCTTATTTATTTTCATCAAACAGACAAAAAATCATTTAATTCGCATAAAAGCCGTAAAAATAAGTGTTTTTTTGATTGCTTGCGCCCAATCTTTTCGCTATATATACATCTGCTGAATGCGCTGACCGATGAGCAACGCCGCACTGAAGGTAAAATGGCTCTGTAATACTAGAGTTCTTTACTAAGGGGCGCTGAAAAAAAACCAATTGGCATTGCACAAGCAGGAATCGATTTAAAAACTACTGTTTTCTAACCTCACGAGGAATTATCACCATGGCTGCTAAAAAATCTGCAAAAAAAGCACCCGCTAAAAAGAAAGCTGCAAAAAAAGCACCAGCTAAAAAAGCACCAGCAACTAAAAAATTAACCGCTGTAAAAGCACGCTTTAGCAAAACTCAAATTCTCACTGAGCTTGCAGAGAGCAATGACCTAACTCGGAAGCAAGTTAGCAGCATTATCGATGATCTTTCAGATATTATCGAAAGACACGTTAAAAAAGGCGCTTGTGGTGAATTCGTTCTGCCTGGCTTACTTAAAGTCAACACAGTGAAAAAGCCTGCTAAAAAAGCACGTAAAGGCATTAACCCATTCACTGGCGAAGAAACTGTCTTTAAAGCGAAGCCTGCGAGCATTGCAGTTAAAGTACGTCCGCTGAAAAAGCTCAAAGAAATGGCTGGCTAAGTTATACCGCACGCTTTTAAAGCACAAAGAGCCGGGGCCGAAGTTATTCAGCCTCGGCTTTTATTTATCTGAAGTACCCCTTATTTAGAACCATTGCCGGATGTACCGAATATGCGTACCAGTAAGATGCTGCTCTCCACGCTCAAAGAAGTCCCTGCCGACGCTGAAGTTGTCAGCCATCAACTCATGCTGCGCGCTGGGATGATTAGAAAGCTAGCCTCTGGCCTGTATACATGGCTACCCATGGGGCTGAGAGTACTGCGTAAAATTGAGGCTATCGTACGTGAAGAAATGAATCGTAGCGGAGCACAAGAAGTTCTAATGCCCGTGGTTCAGCCCGCCGAACTATGGGAAGAATCGGGGCGCTGGAACCAATACGGCGCCGAGTTGCTTCGTATCAATGATCGGCACCAGCGAGCATTTTGTTTAGGCCCCACCCATGAAGAAGTCGTCACTGATCTCGTGCGTAATGAAGTTCAAAGTTATAAGCAACTTCCATTGAACCTCTATCAAATACAAACCAAATTTCGCGATGAAATAAGACCTCGATTCGGCGTGATGCGGGCGCGCGAATTCACTATGAAAGATGCTTATTCATTTCATGCCAGTCAAGCTTGCCTGGAACAAAGCTATACCTCAATGTACGACGCCTACAGCACTATCTTTTCTAGGATTGGCTTAAACTTTCGCGCAGTACTCGCCGATACTGGCTCTATTGGTGGCAGCGCCAGCCATGAGTTTCATGTGCTAGCGGACTCAGGCGAAGATGATATTGCGTTTAGTGACAGCAGCAATTACGCAGCAAACGTCGAGCTGGCTGAGGCGCTGGCTCCTCCGGTTCAAGCTGCCGACAAGCCCGAGACGCTGAAAACACTGAATAAAGTGGCTACTCCGAATGCAAAAACTATTACAGAAATTGCCGCTCAACTTAAAATAGAACCATCAGATACGCTAAAAACACTCATTGTCAAAGCCGATCCTGCGACCTGTGAGTCGCCATTTGTTGGTCTGGTTGTGCGCGGAGACCACCAACTCAATGCGGTTAAAGCAGAAAAACTCGACTGGGTATTAGCGCCTTTGGAGATGGCCGGCGAGCAAGATATAGAACAACAGCTGCATTGCACGGCAGGTTCTATTGGCCCGGTGGAATTAGGCATGCCCATTATTGCCGACCGAACGGCAGCGGTTCAAACTAACTTTGTTTGCGGTGCCAACAAAGAGGGCTGGCACTTAACGGGCGTTAATTGGCAGCGCGACACAAGCCCCGATCAAATTGCTGATATTCGCTCGGTAATAGCAGGCGATGCCAGCCCCGATGGACAAGGCACGCTGGCGATTAAACGCGGCATTGAAGTGGGCCATATTTTTCAGCTAGGCGATAAGTACAGCGAGGCCATGCAGGCAACCGTATTGAATGAGCAAGGCAAAACGCAAACCCTCTTAATGGGCTGCTATGGCATTGGCGTATCGCGCGTAATGGCCGCCACCATTGAGCAAAATCATGACGATAGAGGAATTATCTGGCCCGCCTCTATCGCTCCGTTTGCCTTGGTGCTGATCCCGGTCAACATGCAAAAGTCAGAGCTCGTAAAACAGGTTACCGAACAACTGTACGACGACCTCCTAAAAGCCGGAATCGATGTCTTACTCGACGACCGCAAAGACAGACCCGGCGTAAAATTTGCCGATATGGAATTAATTGGTATTCCGCATCGGATTGTCGTGGGTGAAAAAAGCTTACAGCGAGGCATCTTAGAATACCGTGCTCGCAACCAACCCGAGGCGGCCGAAATACCACTTGATAATGCGCTAAAAGACATCCTTCAACTTGTTGCGCAATAAGGCAGGTCCAAGTACAACTCGCCAAAGAGCTATGCCCTACTTGCAAATTGGCCACTGCGCGCCGCTCAAACTGGGCTAAAATTGTAATGCCAAAGAGCCAGTATTTGCTGGCTCGCAACCATGTAGCTAACATATCTGCCATGTATCATTTCTTCGTTGCTCTTGCCACATATTTAGCGCTGAGCATGAGCTGCTCAGCTCATGCCAACAATCCCCCCATCAACGACAATCAACCAACCAGTCAAGCAAGCAACCGCAGCGCACAAATCAACGATATCGAGCTCAAACAATTCTTACAGCACAGCTTGCGCGAGCAACAAATTACTTTAGATAAATACGATGCAGAAGTTTGGCTGGAAAGCATGCTAAGCCGCATGCAACGATACAAGATTGAACGCGATGAAGCGATGAGCATTCTGAGAGCTGTTTATCAAGAAGCTAAACTCAGTGACATCGAACCCGACCTAGTGCTAGCTGTTATTGCTATTGAAAGTTCCTTCGACCGCTTTGCCATCTCGCCGGTAGGCGCACAAGGGCTGATGCAAGTGATGCCTTTCTGGAAAAAAGAAATTGGCCGCAACAGTGACAACCTCACGGATATAGCGGTAAACATTCGTTATGGCTGCAAAATTTTGCAATTTTACCTGCAAAAATCCAAGGGCGATTTAAGTGAGGCATTAGCGCGCTACAACGGCAGCCTTGGCCGTACGATTTACTCAGAAAAAGTATTAGTAGCCTGGCAGCGTCGCTGGCAAAGTGGTCGCCTTTCAATTCACTAAAACTGCAGCATAAGCTAGAACAAACACTGACGCGGTATACTACCGAATATTAATTTACCAATCGATGGCTTACTCAATGCCTAGGCACATCCACCATGCTTTTTTTTGATAATAGTTTTGCACGCCTAGACAGTAATTTTTATACGCACAATGTGACCACGTCACTGCACAGCCCTAGCTGGATTATAAAAAATCATGCCCTTGCCTCCGATCTAGCAATCAGCCTAAACGATGACCCTGAAAAAAAATTACTGCACGCATTTAGTGGCGGGCAACCACTGCCCGGCAGCCAACCACTAGCAATGGTTTATGCGGGGCATCAATTTGGTCAATATGTCTCTCAGCTCGGCGACGGACGCGGCGTACTACTGGGCGAGTTAAAAACTTCAGCAAGCCAATGGGATCTGCATCTTAAAGGTGCCGGACTCACTCCATACTCAAGAGGCGGTGACGGCCGCGCAGTGCTGCGCTCAAGCCTGCGCGAATACATTGCCAGTGAGGCGCTCGCTGCGCTTGACGTACCCGGCACTCGGGCACTGTGCGTCACTAGTGGCACTGATACCGTTTGGCGTGAAACACTCGAACCTGCAGCCATGCTTGTGCGCGTAGCGAAAAGTCACGTACGCTTTGGTAGCTTCGAATTTTTTCATTACTCGGGCCAACATGAGCGAGTAAAAGAATTAGCCGATTACTGCATCGAAAAGTATTATCCTGAAATAACCGTTGAAAAACCCTGCCAACGTTATATCAGTTTTTTTAAATCTGTTATCGAGCGCACTGCAATCTTAATCGCTAAGTGGCAAGCCGTTGGTTTTGCCCATGGCGTGATGAATACCGACAATATGTCTATTGTGGGCGATACCTTTGATTTTGGCCCTTATGGTTTCATGGATCGGTACGACGAAGCCTACGTGTGTAATCATTCTGATCACCAAGGGCGCTATGCATTTAATGCCCAGCCTGGCATTGGCTTATGGAATCTCAATGCGTTGGGCCACGCGCTATCATCACTGATTGAAACAGCCGACCTGCAGGCGGCACTCGCCGAATATGAACCGAAGTTAATTAATCGTTACAGCGCGCTCATGCTGAGCAAGTTAGGGCTTGTAGAGCAGCAGCCTGATGACGCGCTGCTCATCAATAGCTTATTAAGCTTAATGCAAGCTAATGATGCCGACTATACGCTCACTTTCAGAGGGTTAGCCCATATAGACACCACTATAGACACCAATATTGAAAGAAGCGCCTTGATAGAACACTTTACCGATCAAGCCGGCCTGCAAGCATGGCTTGGCACCTACCGCACCCGCCTGCAAAATAACAACCTCAGTAAAGCGCAAAGGCAGCAGCACATGAATGGCGTGAACCCACTCTACATTGCACGTAACCATCTGGCCCAAGAAGCAATTGAATGCGCAGAAAATGGCGATTACACAGAGTTGCACAACCTCATGCAATTATTGGCCGCGCCCTATACCGAGCAGCCCAATCAAGAAAAATACGCTGCTGCAGCCCCTGCATGGAGTCATGCGCTACAAATTAGCTGCTCTTCCTAGAATTTCTCCGCCCGCCAACATTGCCCCACACTCCAAAATTTTTTTAGGCAAAGGAATAAGCTGGACAGAACAACCGCAGCCTTAACGGCAACTTTTTTTACAGCGCGCTTGTGATTTGCTGAAAGTCAATTTAAGTAAAAAAATCAATGCTCTCGCGTTGATCTAAAGCGAATATCGGGCCAGCGCTCTTGAGTTAGACTCAAATTAACTCGAGTAGGCGCCAAGTAGCTTAGGTGCCCGCCACCATCTAAGGCTAAATTATCGGCTTGTTTTTTGCGAAAATCGGCCAGCATTTTCTCATCTTCACAATCGACCCAGTGCGCCGTATAAACATTAATAGGCTCGTATATTGCCTCCACCTTATACTCATCCTTCAGTCGATAAGAAACCACTTCAAACTGCAAGTTACCCACTGCACCTACAATTAAATCGTTATTGTTGAGCGGCATAAATACCTGAGTAGAGCCCTCTTCAGCTAGCTGCTTTAAACCTTTCTGAAGCTGTTTTGTTTTTAGCGGATCTCTTAAACGTATGCGCTTGAACAGCTCGGGGGCAAAATGCGGTATACCGGTAAATTTTAAATTTTCACCTTCAGTGAACGCATCGCCAATTTGGATTGTGCCGTGATTATGCAAGCCGATAATATCACCCGATGTAGCTGTATCTACAGCAGATCGATCGCCTGCTTTGAAATTCACGGCATCAGCAATTTTAATGTTTTTATCAAGCCGCACGTGCCGCATACGCATACCCTTGCTGTAAGTCCCCGAGCAAATTCGCATAAAAGCAATTCTGTCGCGATGTTTAGGGTCCATATTGGCCTGAATTTTAAAAACAAAACCAGAAAACTTTTCTTCCAATGGATCAACATCACGCGTTTCCGTCGGCCTTGGAATCGGCGGAGGTGCCCACTCGACAAAGCCATCTAACATTTCACGCACACCGAAGTTAGCAAGAGCAGTACCAAAAAAAACAGGCGTCAGCTGACCGGCAAGATACTGCTCAAGATCAAACTGATGACTCGCACCGCGCACCAACTCGATTTCTTCAACATAATCGCTATAGTAAACATCTAATAATTCTTTAGCGGCATCGCTCTCCAAACCCTGTATGGTTTGATCGTCATGCATTTTAAAGTTATGGCCCGATTCAAAAACATGGATCGTGTCCGTGTAGAGGTTATAAACGCCTTTAAATTCTTTGCCCATCCCTATTGGCCAATTAATAGGCGCGGCCTTTATTTTTAATACGTCTTCAATTTCATCAAGCAAATCGACCGACTCACGAATATCTCGGTCAAGCTTATTAACAAAGCTAACAATAGGCGTATCACGCAGACGACAAACATCCATTAACTTTATCGTTCTGGCCTCAACGCCTTTAGCACCGTCCACCACCATAAGAGCAGAGTCGACCGCTGTTAGTGTTCGGTACGTATCTTCCGAGAAATCTTCGTGGCCAGGCGTATCAAGTAAATTAACCACTCTACCTTTATAAGGGAATTGCATGACCGAAGAGGTTACCGAAATCCCACGCTCTTGCTCCATGCTCATCCAATCTGAGGTGGCATGACGATCAGCCTTCTTGCCCTTGACTGAACCTGCCACCTGAATAAGCTGACCCAGCAGCAACAGTTTTTCTGTGATCGTGGTTTTACCCGCATCGGGGTG
>CAJQKT010000039.1 GCA_905478995.1 uncultured Pseudomonadales bacterium
CATGAAACTCATCGGCAAATGTACCCACACTAAGCGATGGAATACTATCGCTTTGAGCAGGTTCCACATCCTCGCTGCTGCAAGACGTACTGCTTGTGTCACCGTTATTTTCCTGCCAGTGCGCGGTGCCTAACACGGTGCTCGGATCATTGCCCCTCATTTCCATAATATCGATCTCACCACAGGCAGGCCAACCCACATCATCGATGCTCTCGCCTAACATCCACAGCGCCGGCCATAGCCCTCGGCCACTAGGCAGTCGCGCACGAATATCAACTCTGCCATAACGAAAGAAGCGCTGACCTTTAGTCCTAATCCTCGACGAGGTGTATTTTTTACCGGCAAAACGTTCGGCTTTAGCCTCAATAATTAGCAAGCCGTTAGCTACTTGGGTATTTTTAGCGCGATAGTACTGTAGCTCATTGTTTCCCCAGCCCTTCCAGCCAGTGCCTAACTCATGCTGCCAACTGTCAAGATCAAGCGCACCACCATCGAACTCATCGCTCCAGACAAGCTGGTAGCCTTCATAGCTAGTCGGGGCATCATAGCCATCTCTTGCAGTAGGACTCCTTTGGCCGTCACTAACGCCACGCAGCAAATCACCGCGAGCATTAGACATTGGGAAACACCACGACGTGATCGATCTCAAGGCATATACCAATATTTTCGCCAATTGCATGATCATGATGACTAGGCACAAGCGCCAAAACTTCTTCACCACCAGATATCGCCAAGGTATAAATAAAATCCGCACCACGAAAATATCGCGCTACCACACGCGCCTGCATAGCGCTGGCATCGTCATGAATAATATCGTCGGGGCGCATGAGCACTTGTACAATATCGCCCACACTAAAAACACTGGCTTGCAAATAATCATCGCCTATTGACAGCTCACCCAGCGCCGTTTTAACCGCATTATCAGCGACAATTTCCCCTTTCAAAAAAACACCTTGGCCAACAAAATCAGCCACGCTTTGATTCACTGGCTGGTGATAGACATGATAGGCGTCGTCCCATTGTTCGAGCCTATTATTATTAATCACTCCAATATAGTCAGCCATTGCAAATGCCTCGTGCTGATCATGCGTAACCATCAGTGCAGTAGTATTACTGGCCTTAAACAACTCTCTAACTTCACGGCTCAGCTTCTCACGAAATTCCAAATCAAGGCTAGAAAAAGGCTCATCGAGTAACACTAGCTCCGGCTCTGGCGCCAAAGCTCGAGCGAGAGCTACGCGCTGCTGTTCTCCTCCTGAAAGCTCGTGTGGCATCGCTTTCTCTTTATTGGCCAATCCCACCTGCCCCAACCAGTGACGCGCCTTTGCTATCGCGTTGGGTCTGCTCAGACCATACAAGCCAAAACGAACATTCTCTAGCGCGCTTAAATGCGGGAACAAAGAGTAATCCTGAAATACCATGCCAATATTGCGATGCTCGGCTGCCACTGTTCGACCAGGGCGATTCAGCCAATTGTCATCGAGATAAATGCGGCCTTGCAAGGATTGCTCAAACCCCGCAATAGCGCGCAGTAGCGTTGATTTACCACACCCACTGGGCCCTAACAGACAACCAATGCTGCCTTTGCTGAGGTGGAAGTTAACATCAGCAAGCAAAATGCGGCTTTCATAGCCCACGCTAAGCTGCTCAACTGAGAAATAATTTTTAGCTTTTGACGCTAACACATGTTCAGAATGTATCATGGTAGTCATCCATTGTTAGCATTATCAAGTTATCGTCTTTCATAAGTATTCTCTGTGCAATCTTAAGAGACGCTCTCTTTGCGCACGCTATTCTTAATAACAATTGCTTGCGTTATAAACCTCTAAAAGCACTATCTATTGTTGATGACCGCTATCTATTATTGATGACCGCCATCAATTATTTTGAGGCACGCACCGATGGCGAGACTTCAGTTGAGCGAATCAACAAATATACGGGCAAAAATCCCACCACAACAATAGCCAGTGCTGGCAACGCCGCGCGCTCCCACATACCTTCAGAAGTCAGCTCAAACACTCTGACTGCCAACGTATTAAAACCAAAGGGGCGCGTCATAAGCGTAATAGGCAACTCTTTCATTACGTCAACAAAGACCAGCACCATCGCAGTCACTATGCCCGGGCCTAACAACGGCAAATGAACGCGTCGCAGCATAGCCATACCCGCAACACCTAGGCTCTGCGAGGCAAGGTCGATGGAAGGGGTCACTCTTAGCAAGTTATTTTCTAAAGGCGTGTACGCCACAGCTAAAAAACGCACGCTATAGGCCATCATCATAACTAACAAAGAGCCCTGCAGTAGGCCGCTGCTCAGGCCTTTACTTTGCAGCCAATGATCAACATAACCGATAGGCACAAAAATACCTATTGCCAACACGGTGCCGGGCAAAGCATAACCTAACGTAGCCAGCCGCACGGCTGAAGTTACCACCAAGCCTTTCTTTTGTCGTGCAATAAAGGCCAGCGCCACGGCCATAGAAACCACCACGAACATGGCCAATGTTGCTAACAACACGGTGCCTGAAACATAAGACCAAAATCGCACCGTGAGCTCTTGCGATAAATTCGGTAGGGCCCAATAAAGCAGCTGCCCAAGCGGCAACACAAACGCCAACATAAAGATCGAGCTGCAAAATAATAGTGCCGCTGTCTGCGCACCGAAACCAAGCTGCAAACGTTTAGTGTTGCGCGCCGCATTTCGGCCCTCGGCATACTGGCGCTGACGACGACTATGCCGCTCTAACACAGTGACCACAACCACAAGCAACAGCAGGATGCCGGCAATTTTTAATGCGGCCGATAATGAAAACAAGCTAAACCACGCTTGGTAAATGGCGGTTGTTAATGTGTCGTAATTGAATACGGCAACAGTCCCAAAGTCTGCCAGCGTTTCCATAGCGACTAATAAAATGCCGCCCGCAATCCAGGGTCGCGCCATCGGCAACGCCACTTTAAAAAAGCTTTGCCGCACAGACAAACCCAATGATTGGCCCACCTCAATACTGCGCTGACCCAACGTTTGAAACGCATTGCGTGCGAGTAAATAAACATAGGGGTATAAAACGAGCGACAGCACTAAAACAATTGCACCATAAGAATAAACATTCAGTAGCCAACCCGAATCTGCCCGATAATGCCTGAGCATACTGTGCAGCGACCCACCATATTCAAACAAACCAACAAACGCAAAAGCCATCACATAGCCCGGCACTGCTAAAGGTAAAAACAACACCCAAGCAAAAAAACGACGCAGAGGGAATTCGCAACTCACCGTCAACCATGCCAGTGTGACCCCGATCGCACCGGCCAGCAGACAGACCCCAGCGGTGAGCGCCAGCGAGTTGAGCAAGCTGTTAGGTAAAACATAGCGAATGATGTGCGCTAGAGCGCCTTGGTCGTCCGTCCCATAGGAACTGACAATACTCATAAGCGTAATCAGCACGGGAAGCACAATCAGCAGTAAAGCTAGCTGCCAAACATATTTTGATATGAACGCGCGCAATGGTTTAACGGAGCCACATAATTAGCGATAGCCCACACGATCAAACAACATCACAGCGGTGGGCTGCAGCTTATAAGCATCGCTAAGCGGCTGCTCGCTGGCCTTAAAGCCGCCCCAAGCAACAACCGTTGGGTCGACAGTGGTAGAACTACTAATGGGATACTCCTGATTGACGCCTGCAAAGATGGCTTGGGCCTCATCCGAAACTAACCAGTCGACGAGGGCTTTAGCGGCCGCCACATTTTTGCTGTGCTTGAGCAGCCCAATACCAGAAAGATTGATATGCACCCCGCCCTCAGCCTCACCTTGGTTTGGCCAATACAGCGCCAGTGGTAAATCAGGTTGCTTAACTTGCATGCGGCCAAAGTAATACGTGTTCACCAGGCCGACATCGCATTGCCCATTAATAATGGCCTGCATCACTTGCGTATCGTTTGAAGTGGGCGCAATAGCTAAATTAGCTACCCAGCTTTGCACTATTTGCTCTGTCTCTTGCTCACCAAATTCACTAATGAGCATAGCCACCAGAGATTGGTTATACACTTTTTTAGAGGTTCGCAGACACAAGCGCCCTTGCCAAGAGGGATCACCTAGAGCCGCATAGGTCGACAACTGCGCCGGATCAACCCGCTCTTTGCTGTAAACAATCGTTCGTGCACGGAGCGAAAGGCCTGTCCACAAGTCATCGGTATCGCGTAAATGCGCCGGCACAACTTCATTGACAACCGGCGAATTGATACGCTGAAACAATCCTTGGGAGGCCGCAAAGCCCAGCGTACCGGCATCGACCGTCAGCAACAAATCGGCGCGGGTATTCTCACCCTCGGCCTTTAAACGCTCTATCAAGACACCCGCTTTGTCCGTTGCATACTCAATCGTCACACCCGTTATCTCGCGGTAACGCTCAAAAACTGGCTGGATTAGTTGCTCATTACGTGATGAATAAACGATTAAAGAACCACTAGGCTCCGAGTGAAGTGCCTCTTGAGCCGTCGCCTTGGCAGGCGAGTCAGCCTCAGAAACACCCTTACCACAGGCCGACAGGCACAGTGCAACCAGAAGAACCGCCAACCAATGGCGGCTGCAGTTCGCACTCAATAGGTGCCTATGGCGACGACGGGTAGACAACATCATAGTAACAATGAACCTCAAAATAGACTTATAGACTGAGCCAAACCTCGACAACAGCCCACTCAGAAAGTCTGACTATTGGATCATCAAATCAATCTAAATGCAATTCATTCTTATTTGCATTTAGATTGATTAGCCCAATCGAGCCGGCATGAATACAAACGCTAACTTCGCCTGTCAACTCGCCATGAACGCCGCTAATCACTGGCTGTCAGGGTCTCACAATGAGCTTCAATCCAACTTAGGAAAGACGCTTGCGAAGCTTCTTAATGGAGCCGCGCAGCTTATCGATTTGCTTGTCTAGTTTAGGGGTGGAGGGCATATCAGCCTTATCAAGGATCGAGCGAATATCGCTCACCAATGCTTCACCACGGTGAATCAAATCGCTGTTGACCTCTGGCGCTTCTCGACGAGCCCGCTCAATTGCATCACGCGCCTTCGCAGCTTGCGCCTCTAACTCATCCATAACCGTGCCGTACAAGCCAAGATTAGCCAGCATCAATTTACGCGCACCGGCTGAAATTTTCTCTATTGAAAGCGATGGTTTACTCACAACTTTTTTACGTGTCGCTTTTTTAGGCGCAGCCTTTTTAGGCATAAGTTTTTTCGCTGCCGGCTTTTTAACTAATTTTTTCTTCACTGCTGCCCTTTTCACGGCTGTTTTTTTTGCAGTCGCTTTCTTTCCACTCGTTTTCTTTACAACAGGCTTCTTTGTAGCGACTTTCTTCGCTGTGGTTTTTTGTGCGGCCATCATCTTACCCTCTTGTTAACAAAAACCTTACTGAGCAATATCACTCAACACTGTTACTCAACAATACTTCCTTCAATACATAAAACAATGTCTTCACCGCAGCGTCAATCTACATTTCTATTAGTTTGACTTTCTCAACATCTAAACGCAGCTGACAATCATTTATACTAAAGAGCAGCAGTATCTTTACGTAATTTATACCGGCAGGGGTTTAACCATCCGAGCAATATCGCCAGTTTTCTGCAAGGTAAGAAACGCCTCACCTAGTTCAAAACTTTGCTCTGCAGCACGCTGCCACAATGCAATGCGCTGCTGATCACGCCCCCTATACAAACTAAAATCTTTACGATCGGGTATACGCTGCTGCGGCAATGTTTGTACAAACGACTCTGATGGTGAAATCAACACCACATTGGCCAAACGATCCCCCGAAACTTTACGCCACGGATAAAACTTGTCGAACCACTGCTCTACCAAGTGCGGGTAAAAATGTGGATACAGTACTAAACCTGTGTGATCAGACAGCAAATTTCCAGGTAGAGGGTGATAATCAAGTAATCCACCATCGCGATAAACCGCGTCCGCTTGTCCATCTAAACCTCGCACACCGCTCATATAAACGGGCAATGAACCAGAAGCCAGTATGGCGGATTTAAATGTATCTTCTTGCAAGCTGATAAATCTACCTGCATCCGACTTTATGAGTGGCCGAGCGGCTTCACCCGCGCAAATAACCCGCGTAAATTCCGGCCTCCCCATCCATGGCAATGCATTTTGCACAGTGGCGCGCACCATCCCTAAGCGCTGCTGCATGAGCGATTCACTCCCCAACAGCCCAGTACACTGCACGGCGCCGCAACCAAACAGGTACTTCTCACTGTTGAGGACTTGAGTCACCGCCTCATCAGGCAGCACCTTATCAATAATTCGTTGAGTCTCGCGCGCAATGGCTGCAGTAGAAAAGTCTGTAGAATAATCTTGCGAAATGTATCCATCGGCCAAACGCTTGAAGGCCAATGCCGAATCGCACTGCGCTGCAGCAGCCAACTTAAATGCCCCTACCGAGGTGCCGTATAAAAATATTTTTTGTTTGGCGTTGACTAACCATCGGCTAAAAATAGCGCTATCTAAACCATAAATTCCAAGCCACTTAGCCGCACCCGAGGCCCCAAATACGGCCGCAATGTCTTCCGCTTGCAAGCCATCACGCTGAATTTTTGCATAGGCATCCGGCCCTGCTTGTATAATTAATTGACTCATAGATTGATCGTAAAAATCGCATTAAACGTGTGTGAAAGTCAGGCTACGCTCACACGCTGGCACCATCATTGTGCCTGCCCAACAATGAATTTTCGCTGCAGGAGAATTATTCAGGCTGAAAATAATTGAGCAGCATTGACCTCGCTGACTTAGCTTGGAGCACTATTTTACTGGATCGACCCTGCAAAAGGAGCACCGAATCCTGTGTTTTTTCATAGTCTGGCGAGCGCAGCCCACGCCGAACCACCATGGCATAGGGTAAACTCCCTATACAGCCTCGCGATCCGCGCTAATGGTTCGCAACAGCGAACCTTGCAAGACTTGGCATAAACTTCTATCCACAGGCACAACGATAATATTAGGAACCGAAATGTTCGCTCAACTACAACGCGTACTAAAAAGCTATTCATTTCAATTTTTTCTCAGTACATCCCTAATCTTCGTCGTTGTAAGCACTTTAATATTTGCCCTACTATTTGCCTATTTTACGCGACAGCAAAGCATCGACTTACAACGATCGATTAAAAACGAATTAGATCGTGTTGAGCAGGTGTATAACGATATGGGCACGGCGCAATTTATCGACGCTACCAATCATCTCAACACAGAATATACGATCTCAAACTTTTACTACTTGCTCATCAACACCTCAGGAGAAAAAGTAGCTGGCGACCTCAACCAGTGGCCTGCCGTCATCCCCAGAACAAAAAAGCCCATCGCCTTCTCTATCGAGCGGCAGAGTATAGATAGAAGTCAAACCAAAACGATTGATTTGACAGGATTGGCCCGCGAGATGGCTGACGGAAGCACGCTATTAGTTGCTCGAAACCTCAGAATCGTGCAGATTTTTCTTCAAAATTATAAATCCGTCTTACTATTATTTTTTATTGTCTCGGTCACTTTATCAATATTGATAGCATTAATATTTTCGATACTCTCACTCAGTAGGCTTGAAAAATTCAACGTCGGTATCAACCACATTATGAGTGGCGACTTATCCGAACGCTTTGCGGTAAAAAAATCCAAAGCTGAAACCGAACAACTTGCGCGTAATCTCAACAAAATGCTGAACATGATCACTTCGTTAATTAACGATGTTAAGCGCGTATCTGACAATGTTGCCCATGATTTACGCACGCCATTAACACGCCACCGCAACAACTTGGTTACGGTTAAAAACGCCGTCGATGAAGTACACAGCGAAGCCATACAACAATTAATCATTGAAACTGATCAGCTGCTAGCAACATTTAACGCCCTGCTTCGCATAGCAAAAATCGAATCGGGTAATGTAAGCACACCGATGACACCCACAACATTGAGACCCTTAATTAGCGATGTAATAGAGCTTTATGAGCCACTTGCAGCCGACGCCGGCATCAATATAAAAGTCGAGCTTGCTGGGCATCCGGTCATCATGGGCGATCGCAATTTACTCTTTCAAGCAATCGCCAACCTAGTTGATAACGCTATTAAATACACTCCCACAGGTGGCACTATTTGCTTCAAGCTTATGGATTATTGGGTAGACAGCGGCTACCCAGTCTTACAGAACATGCCCAACTCAAGTGACAGCCACTCAACAGACGAACTCAGCCCAAGCGATGCGAGTTCAGCGCACTCCTTTATCAGTCTTTCGATTTCGGACTCTGGGCCGGGGGTTCAAACAGAAAACTACAAAAAAATGTTTCAGCGCTTTTATCGCGAAGAAAAAAGCCGAGGACTAAAACCTGGCAACGGATTGGGCTTGAGCATGGTGTACGCAACCATGAATTTACACCAAGGAGCGATTCTGGTGGCCAACAACGATCCCGGACTGAATGTCACGCTGGTGTTCCGCCAGCATTAACCAAGCCAAGGCCTGGGCGCCTGCATCAATCAAGCGCAGCAGCTATCGTCAGGCAGCTACGGTGAACCTATGGCTAGGTATTCTGCTCACTGAAGTATTCTCGCGTCAAGCTCACCACCACGGGGCTGAGCAATAACAACGCCACCAAATTAGGCAGTGCCATAAGCGCATTTAACGTGTCAGCTAACAACCATATAAACTCTAAATCGGCCACCGCACCCAATGGCACGGCGAGTGTCCACAATATTCTAAACGGAATAATAGCTCGCTCACCTAACAAGAAACCAGCACAGCGCTCACCGTAAATACTCCATCCCAAGACGGTAGTAAATGCAAATAACGCCAAACCTACGCCAACCACATGTGCACCGATGCCCGGCAACGCCGTGTCAAACGCCATAGAGGTAAGCGCGGCCGAAGACTCTCCGGTGGTCCAAGACCCCATCATTACAATGACCAATCCCGTTACACTACACACCAAAAGCGTATCGATAAAAGTACCCAGCATAGCCACCAAACCCTGCTTTACCGGTTGATCGGTGTTGGCGTGGGCATGGGTAATAGGCGCGCTACCCAGACCAGCCTCGTTAGAAAAAATGCCTCGGGCCACACCAAATCGAATAGCCGCAATCATGGCTGCGCCTGCAAAGCCTCCAGTGGCAGCGTGGCCTGTAAAGGCGCTGTTAATAATTAAACTCAGCGCCGCGGGCACCGCCTCAAGGTTGGTGCCAATAATCCACAATCCACAACTCAAATAGGCGAGCGCCATAAAGGGCACTAACCATGTAGCTACCGCAGCAATACGGCGAATACCGCCAAGCAGCACCAAGCCCACCATCACAAACATTAGCAGCCCTGTGACCCATGAACTGATCCCATAATTCGCCGCAAGCCCACTAGCAACAGAATTACTTTGTACGGTGTTACCAATACCAAAACCGGCTATCGCGCCAAATACCGCAAAGG
Source organism: uncultured Pseudomonadales bacterium (assembly GCA_905478995.1). Classification (GTDB taxonomy): domain Bacteria; phylum Pseudomonadota; class Gammaproteobacteria; order Pseudomonadales; family UBA7434; genus UBA7434. Next base: position 9,462 of record CAJQKT010000039.1, read on the forward strand.
CCGTACCCAGCCAACTCCATTTTTGACCGAGCCCATTTTTAATGTAGTACATCGGCCCGCCGCGATGCTCGCCCTGCTCATTAGTCTCACGAAAACGAATAGCCAATACGGCTTCTGCATATTTGGTGGCCATACCAAATAGAGCCGTTAACCACATCCAAAACAAAGCACCGGGCCCACCCAGCGCTATAGCCGTTGCCACACCGGCGATATTACCCGTACCAATTGTCGCCGATAGGGATGTCATTAAGGCGCCAAACGGAGTAATTTCGCCGTTATGCCCCGCAGGTTTAGCGAACAATTGACGAAAGGCCTCGCCGAGTTTTCGCCAAGGCAAAAATTTCAAAATAACCGTTAAATAAATACCCGTGCCCAAAATAAGCACCAACATCGGCACTCCCCAAACCAGCGAATTAAGGCTATTTATAAATTCATTAATTACAGGCATATGGCTTCCGTTAGATATTGACTAAAAATAGTTAGCCTAAAGACGGCTTAGGCCATAGTTATCAAAGACGATAGTTATCAAAAACCGGCGTCATCAAAAGCCAAAGCCACCAGCAAAACTGTAAGGAGGCTTGACGAAATATAATAGACAGGCTAGTCGGGATGCACGACCTGACGATAATCTTCGCTAAATAAAACCTCAAATCGTATCGTGGCGCCTAGCACGCCCTCGTGCTTATTCGTTTCGGGTAGACGCCGCCATAAATAGTTAGGCTCGAATTCCACATAAAACCATTTTTTCCAAAGATTAATTCGATACAAAAAACCAGGGCCATAGTCGGTCGTTATGTAATCAGGCCGCGTATCACCACTGGCACGAATATAATAAGCCACCGCATGGTTTTCTTTAAAGACGTGGCTGAGTGACAACACCGATTGCCAAGGCAGGCCCGGTGACTCTTCGCCAAAATCTAAGCGGTTAGTCCAGCGAATTAACTGGCGCTCATTGATTGAATAATCGGCTTCGATGGTTGTTGTAGAACCAAAACCCCGGGTATCTTGCCAGTATATGTTTTCAGTTAGGCGCAGCAAGGCGCGGTCGTTAATGGGCAAGGTGTAGCGCCCACGCACGCCTGTGCGCAGCTGACTGCCAGAGCGCAAACCTAGCCGATAATCGATGCGAAACTTTTGCCGCTCGGCAATATTATATTGTAAGCCTACGCCTCCTGAATTGTCTTGCTCCTCACCCAGTTCTTCCAAGCTTTCTTGCGCAAGCAAATCCTCATCTTCATCAAAAAATACCAATTTCAAACGCTCATCAAGTAGCGGCAAATTAACTTTGCCACGCACGCGTATGTTATTGGCAGTTTCACCAGATTCTTCCCAAAGGTTGTCATAACGCACACGCACAAAAGAATGAGCCGTTTCGATGTCCGTCCGAGCAACGCCAAAATAACCATCAATCCAGCGCGCCAAGGAGTCAAACCGAGCGGTCACATAACTATGGGATTGATCAAGCACCGAATTGTCAGCCACAGCCTCAACAGACTCCTCAGCCTGCCCATCAGCGGCATCATCAAGAGAAGCGTCGTCAAGAGAAGGATCATCAACTGCACTATTTAGGGGAACAACATCCATGGCAACAACATCTGTCGCAGGCGTGTTCGCTACAGTGACCGTGCTGACAAACAGCAGATGCAGCGAAAGCCACAGCGGCACAAGAGAAAGGCTATGAGCAAGGCAATGAGGAAGACGAGTAGCAAGACGAGTAAAAAAGCGCGTTAGCGCAGAGTCTTGACAGCGCTTAATCTGCGAAGCTGGCTGCACAGCGCGCGTCCTTTGCCAAGGCCACAGGGTTAGTAGTTTCATAGGCAGCTCCAGATCATTAAGCTGGGAAGACGCGCCGCGTCATACATAGGTGTCAGGCTAAGGGAGCCTGAATATTGATAAGCGGCATCAAAAAACCCTCTCCTAACACACACTTTTAAAATCAACTAACGACCAAGCGCGAGGTTGGTGCACTATTAATTATTCGTTTAAGGTCTCACTCATAGCTTGCAAAACCATGAGTGAGCTTGCTCCGGACTTAAATACTGCCTAATCGAACTTACGGCCTTTGTTCGCCGCGATACGCATACGCAGTGCATTAAGCTTAATAAAGCCCTCGGCATCTTGCTGATTGTAAGCACCTTCATCTTCATCAAAGGTGGCTATAGACTCATCAAACAGACTATCGGCAGACTGTCGGCCAACGACGGTCACGTTACCTTTGTACAACTTGAGACGCACCGTGCCGTTAACCATTTTTTGTGATTCATCGATAGCCATTTGCAACATTTTACGCTCGGGTGACCACCAGTAGCCATTGTAAATTAATGAGGCATAGCGAGGCATCAACTCATCTTTTAAATGAGCCACTTCTCGGTCCAAGGTCAGCGACTCAATGGCTCGATGCGCTCGCAGCATAATGGTGCCACCTGGCGTTTCGTAACAACCGCGCGCCTTCATGCCTACATACCGGTTTTCAACAATATCCAGCCGGCCAATACCGTGCTTACCACCTATTTCATTTAGCTCAGCCAAAATAGTCGCCGGGGTTTTGCGGATGCCGTCAACCGCAATGATATCGCCTGACTGATAATCCAATTCAATATATTGAGCTTGCTCTGGCGCAGCCTCGGGGGATACTGACCAGCGCCACATGTCTTCGTCGGGCTCGTTCCAAGGATCCTCGAGATTGCCACCCTCATAGGAGATATGCAGCAAGTTAGCGTCCATCGAATACGGCGATTTTTTACCGCGCTTCATCTCAACTGGAATCTTATGCTGCTCGCAGTAAGACATAAGTTTATCGCGAGAGTTAAGGTCCCATTCACGCCATGGGGCAATGACCTGTACACCGGGCTTTAATGCATACGCGCCCAACTCAAACCGAACCTGATCATTACCTTTGCCGGTTGCACCATGTGAAATAGCATCAGCGCCAGTTTCGTTGGCAATTTCAATCATCCGCTTGGCAATCAGTGGTCGCGCGATTGAGGTACCCAACAAATATTCGCCTTCATAAATAGTGTTGGCGCGAAACATCGGAAAAACATAATCGCGCACAAATTCTTCACGTAAGTCGTCAATATAGATTTCTTTGATGCCCAATGCCTGCGCCTTACTTCTCGCCGGCTCAACTTCTTCCCCTTGGCCAATATCAGCGGTGAAAGTCACCACTTCGCAATCATAGGTCTGCTGTAACCACTTAGCGATTACTGATGTATCTAGGCCACCTGAATAGGCGAGTACCACTTTTTTAATTTTGCTCATGAAACGTTTCCTGCCAGAACGTTATCGACTCTACATCGACATACCGTAATCCAGCGTTAAAGACAGTTGAAGTCGTTGCTGCGAAGATCTGCGCTAAACATTGTCTAAACATTGCCTAAACAATTACCCAGCCCGCCGTTCTCTCTATCTCGCAGACAGAGTATAAGCGCCAAGCTGAGGCTACAAACTAGCGCCTTGCTTAAAGCGAAGCAGTTTACCGAAAAAAGAGACTGTTAGCATGGACTGAATATACGCAAACTTGCACATAAACCGCAGAAAAACAGGTCATGCGGCCCATCACACCGTGGGAATGGCCTAGGCAGAAAAATACGCCGCTTTAGCGCCGGGCAATGGGTTGAGGCACCCGCTCTACTCGTAGCGTCACGCGCCGGTTATCGGCTTTACCGGCCACGCTGGTATTTGGGGAGACAGGAAAGCGCTCGCCATGAAAGCGAACGGTCAGCTGATTGCGAGAAATACCCTTACTCGCAAGGTAATCCGCAACAGCCTCTGCACGCCGGCGCGACAGCTCGCTGTTGTAGGAGGTATTGTGGGTATTATCGGTATGTCCGTCGATAAACAGCTGCTCGACATCGGTAGCGCGCGATAAATAATCGGCCATGGTATTGAGCCACTCTTGCGCCTTAGAGGTAATGGCTGCTTTGTCACTATCAAACTGCACGCGCGAGCGCTCTAGCTGATCAAAGCCAACCGGAGAAAGCGCAGATAAGCATTGTTGATATTCGACGTACGCTGAACGAAAGGCCACCGAAGACATCGCCACCTCGACCGCTTGCCCTTGGGCATACCAAGCGCGGCGCAAAAAACGTGGCGATTTACCGGCATAGAGCTCCGCCACCAAGCGATTAGCCATTGCGGACTCCAGCTCAATAGGCTGGGAGCCTTCCAAAACATTCACCAGACCTAACTCATCGTCGGCTAAATCAGGATTCCATCGCGGAGCCTGCGAGGTCAAAACCGCCTGACCCTTAGCCAATGGATTGGCCGGACTATACAAATAAAAACGCAGCGCCTGACCGGCATTCTGTTCGAAGACTGCACTACCAAATGCTGGGATCGGCTGGCTTAACTGGCAACGTAAAACGGCCGAGTCGGTTTCCCACAGCGCCTCATCCATGCGCGGATGAAAGGTCACCGCCAGCGTATAACTACTTAACAGCAAGACGAGGCAGGCCACCAACCAGCGCGCTGGGCATACCGCATGACGCATGCCGATGTGGGCACTCAAAAAGCCTCTACCAGTCACGATCTTTTCTGAACTCCGTTGATACGTCTGTTTTTTAATACCCTGTGAACGTGCTCGCTCAAAACCAAGCCCAATACAGGCCTGGAAATATTGCCCACTAATGGCATCACCTGTGGAGTTTAACGGCCTCTGAGCAAATTTCTTTAGCCGCATGCAACGCTTTGCATGCATTGGGGGCAGCCAAAAACATCACGCTAATCAAGGCGCCGCACTGCAGTTCTCATGGCCCAGAAAGCCATGCTGAGCAAAGGTTTTTACACCTTTACAGCAGCATCTCTAAGCCTAATATGGTATTCTTCGCCAAACACCACAGGTTTCCGATGCTGACAATTCCCACAGATTCTCTCACGCTTACTCAACCCGACGACTGGCACATTCACCTCCGCGATGGCGACGCTTTACCGCGCACCGTCAACGATGCTGCCCGCCAGTTTGGCCGCGTTATTGTCATGCCCAACTTGCTGCCGCCCGTGCGCGATGCCGAGCAAGCCGATGCCTACCGGCAGCGCATTTTGCAAGCACTTGAGCCCGGTGCCACCCTCGAACCGTTAATGGTCTTATACCTCACCGATAGCACCACACCAGAAATTATCGCCAGCGCCAAACAAACAAACTTTGTCAAAGCCGTTAAGTGGTACCCAGCGGGAGCCACCACCAACTCGGACTCAGGCGTAACCAATATCGACAATATCTACCCAGCTTTAGAAGCTATGCAAAAACACGACATGGTGCTTTCTATTCATGGCGAAGTGACCGATAGCGACATTGATATCTTTGATCGCGAAGCCTGCTTTATCGATCGCACGTTAATGCGCATCGCGAAAGACTTTCCCCAGCTGCGCATTATTTTAGAGCACATAACCACCAGTGATGCAGTCGACTTCGTGCAATCAGCGCCAGCCAATATTGCCGCTACCATTACCGCCCACCACCTGCTCTTCAATCGCAACCATATGCTGGCCGGCAATATTCGCCCGCATTACTACTGCCTTCCTATACTCAAGCGATCGCAACATCAAGACGCGTTAATTGCAGCAGCGACAAGCGGTAACCAGCAGTTTTTTTTGGGTACCGACTCGGCACCACATAGCCAAGGCAGCAAAGAGTCTGCCTGCGGCTGTGCTGGCGCCTATACCGCTCACACAGCTTTAGAATTTTATGCCGAAGCGTTTGAACGCGCCTCGGCGCTGCATCAACTCGAGGGCTTTGCGAGTTTTTTTGGCGCAGATTTTTACCAGCTACCACGTAATGTCGGCACTGTTACGCTGCGCAAAACGGCATGGCAAATTCCAGCCCAGCTCAGCATGGGCGATACCGCGCTGATACCGTTAAAAGCGGGTGAAACTATCAACTGGAAAATCAACGCCTAGCCAATCTTCGGTGCGCACTCAAACCGCCATCAAGGTTTTTAAGCACCAACACAAAGATTTAAAAAGCCCGCATAAGCCACAACAAAACATTATCAACGAGCCAACTCATGACCGCCGAATCCAGTAACGACAGCCTCAATGAACCCAGCGCAAATGATCCGGCCGTACCTATCGAAGACGGCCTAGCTGAAAACATGCTGCATGCAATTAGCGCGCGATTTCGCGGCTACTTACCCATAGTCGTCGATATTGAAACGGGGGGGTTCAATCCTCAAACCGATGCCATGCTAGAAATTGCTGCCTCGCCGGTTAAAATGAACAGCAACGGCGAACTCTATTGCGACGAAACCTTCAGCTATCACATCAAACCGTTTGAAGGATCGAACATCGATAGCGCATCTCTCGAATTTACTGGCATCGATCCCTACCATCCGCTGCGCCCCCACCAAGAAGAATCGTTAGTGTTGAAAGATTTATTCAATCGCGTTCGAGCAGAGATGAAACTAGTCGATTGTAAGCGTGCTATTTTGGTGGCTCACAACGCCACATTTGACCAAAGCTTTTTAAATGCAGCAGTTGAGCGCTGCGCTATTAAACGCAATCCGTTTCACCCCTTCTCAAGCTTTGACACAGCAACACTTTCCGGCCTGGCACTGGGCCAAACCGTTTTAGCCAAAGCGTGTTTGAGTGCCAAAATAGAATTCAGCAATGATTCAGCACACAGCGCCGCTTACGACACGCGCAAAACTGCTGAGCTATTTTGTTTTATTGTGAATCGCTGGAAAGAACTCGGTGGCTGGCCGCTCACTGCCACCAGCCAAGACTAGCGCGGCCTTATTCATCCCAAGCAGAGGCTTTGTCCATCCAGCGCAAGGCCAGTAAATACCACACTACCACCGGTATCATTAACGCCAACCAACTCCAATCGTCAGCCAACAATAGCCCTACCATAGGGTGATCTTCGGCGATAAACTTGGGCCAGGGAAAACAGTACACGGCAAAAACAACACTTGCCCCAATTAGCCAGAGCGCATGCTTACGTTTTTGAATAACTGAAAAAACTAAATCGACCCAAAGTGGGCGCGCGGGACTCTCTTCCATTTACAACTCCTTCTGATGCCGCTCGGCAAGCGACAAGCGACAAGCGACAAACGCAAATTACTTAACACTCGTTAAAGGTAGCATTGCATAGTCATAGTTCGCAAGCCTTTAGTCACCTATCACACCACTAGCTCAGCCGTTGCCGCCGCGCCTCAAACAAGCAAACACCCGCGGCCACCGACACATTCAAACTCTCAACTGTGCCGCTCATAGAAATAGCAAACAAAGCATCACACCGATCACGCGTAAGGCGCCGCAACCCACTACCCTCAGAACCCATAACAATAGCTGTAGCCACAGTAAGATCAAGCTGATGCAAGGTTTG
>CAJQKT010000040.1 GCA_905478995.1 uncultured Pseudomonadales bacterium
GTTATTGTTGCCGGCAGCTTTTTGATCGAGCGCAGTCGAGTCGGCGCCGCCATTGCGCTTGCCCGGTTGTGCTGGATTGATGCTGTTAGTGTCAATAACCATGATGTCGTTGCTACTACCTAATACCTGTAATGGAATGAACGTTTAATGCCTTACTTTAAGTCGACCTATAGATAAACTTTATATCCTGTTGGCGACCTTGCTGCGATTACTTAAAAGCGATCAATGAATACTATCTGTAAACTGCTTGCCACTCGTTATCTGTTGCACTACCTGTTGCCTTGCCTGTGTCCTTACACCATCGCCACCTAATAATCTTGTGGCTAGCCGATAACCGTGCAGTTCGCGCGATCAATATTCTCGCTTCTTGCTAAAGTTATCGGCCATTATTCCCTAAACTTTAATGCGTTGCATAACCTATTGCCTTGTTTTTGTCTGAATCCTTGTAAGTCTTTGAAAATAAATAGTTAAAGTTTTTTACTCGGGTAGACCTACATGACCGCTTGAACCGTGCCTGGCGCGACGACCCTCACCTTGATTAAGCGATTGGAGCTTTTGTTTTTTACCGTAATCTGCTCATCACGTCGTCCATCAGCCATGGCTGTGCCGGCCATGCGCACACTAATGCCGCCCGTGGTCGCTACAATAACGACTTGGTCTCCCCGTTTAATCAGTTTGGGCGCCACTAACTGGCTCGCTTGCAGCGGGCGTCCCGATTCAATACTCCGCGTCAAAACCATGCCTATGGCTAGGTCTGGCGATTGTATATAGCGTCCGGTCAGCAGTTCAGTTGCGACTTCGCGTATGCCTATGTCATCGGCTAGCACAGTGCTGTTGCGATTTAAGGGGCGAAGCGCTACCACCACTGTCTTCCATATTTTGGCATCCAATGGCACAAACATGGCCCAGGGCTTGGTGCCGGCGCAGCGCGCCTTGACCAGCAACCGATTGGAGCGCGCGCTATTGTTTTGCATTTGAAACGATAGGGGCTCGTCACAGCGCACAAGCTTTAAGCGGGGGTCCATCTTGCCGGTGCTCAGTTCAAATCTATCACCCTCTTGTATATTAATTTTTAAATGCTCTTGTGCAAAAGCCAATGCTTGGGTCTGTAGCTCCGCGTTGGGCATTATTTTTGGTGCTGTTGCCACATGGCTTACTTGAGCCCAGCCTAGCTGAGCGTGCATCAGTAAAGCGGTGGTCAGGCATGCACTCACTATCTTAATGCAGGGCCCCCGACGCTTACGGCGCAGCATACATGCTGTCAAAAATTGGCTGTTTTTTTCCATACCTATCATTGAGCAATATTCATGCCTGCTCCTTGATTTGCTGCAAGCCCGCGATAGCCAAGCCTGGCACGCCAGTTCTATGCGGTATTCGCGAGCCAGCGGTCAGCTTCTTTAGCGGCGAGCTGAATTTCTGGTGCCGCTGTTTGCCGCCGGTGGGCATAGGCTTGCCGCTCAGGGTTTAAAAACAGCCTGTTAGTCGCGAATAAAAACAGTAAGCTGTTGTTTTATAACAAAAAAACCTATTTGGCATAAGCGTTGCTCTAGTACTTCTGCGCGGGCATGCAATGGGAGCGAATACTCCTTTTTAGATATTGCAAAGAGGCTCCGCACTTAATGACCAATGCCGGAACAGTGATCTCATGACAGCCATTAGTTTTGCCAACGCACTCGGAGTACACGAACAAGCGCTTAACCTTGGTGTTCGCCGAGCTGAAATTATCGCCAATAATCTGGCGAATGCGGACACCCCCGGGTTTAAAGCCAGAGACATCGATTTTAGACAGGTGCTAGCCGGAGCTAGTGGAAGTGGCTTGCAGATGAAGACCACTCACGGTCGCCATTTAAATCAAGATTTTCAGGCGTCAGGGGTGGGAGGCGATTTGAAATATCGCACCACCGACCAAGTGGGCATAGATGGCAACACGGTCGACCCGCAGCGTGAAAGTGCTGAATTTGCCAAAAATGCAATGGATTTCGCAGCGAGTTTCCGTCTGCTTAATGGGCGCTTTGCATCGCTAACCAAGGCGATAAAAGGCGAGTAATTTTTTAACCTATTTTTTTTATAAGTGATGAGTGCAAATTATGAGTATTGCTAACGTTTTTGATATTGCAGGCATGGGCATGTCGGCGCAGACGATTCGCATGAATACCGTTGCCAGCAACATCGCAAATTCCGAGACCGTTGCAGGTAGTGAGGAAGATGCCTACCGCGCACGTCATCCTGTTTTTGTGGCACAAAACGCCATGGAAAATGCTTTTGGTAACGAAGGTAAGACCGGATCTGGGTCGGCTTTTGGCGTGCTAGTTAGCGAAATTATGCAGAGCGAAGCGCCGGTTGAGCAGCGCTATCGACCTGACCACCCGCTAGCCAATGAGCAAGGCTATGTATTTATGTCCAACGTTAATCCGGTAGAAGAAATGGCCGATATGATTTCAGCTTCGCGATCTTTTCAAATGAACGCAGAGATGGCTAACACGGCAAAATCAATGATGCAGCGCTTGTTGAGTTTGGGGCTGTAGGCCGCGTTGCAAAGTATTTAAATGAGGTAGCGGCGCGCAGGCTTGAAGCGTCGAGTAAACAACTGACATAGAACTGGTTAATCCTATGAGTAATCTAGATATTCAATCTAACCCGCTGTTACAAAGCTTGGCGGTTGAAAGCACAAAACCTTTGCAGGGCAGTGATGAGCTGGGGCAAGACGCCTTTTTACAATTAATGATTGCACAGCTTAAAAATCAAGATCCTTTAAGCCCGCAAGAAAACGGCGAATTTATTGCCCAGCTAGCACAGTTCAGTTCGGTAGAAGGCATCACCAACTTGAATAGCTCAATGGGTGATTTGGTTAACGAGTTTCGTTCTAGTCGCGCTTTAGAGGCTTCGGCTTTGGTGGGTCAGCTAGTTGAAATTAGTTCTAATACAGCACGCTTACCTGAAGATGGTGAGCTTAGTGGTACGGTCGAGCTGCCGGCGAGCACTGAACGTTTGCAAATAACGGTCGAGTCAATGTTGGGCGAAGTATTACGCGTTGAAGAGCTTGAAGCGCAGGCAGCGGGTGATGTGCAGTTTCGATGGGACGGACTTGATTCTAACAACGTTGCGCAAGCGCCTGGTACTTATCGTGTTCGCGCCAATGCAATTATTGGCGGTGAGAGTGTAGAGGTGCCGGTAAGACTTGCTGCCAATGTGAACAGTGTTTCAATTGGTACGGACAACAGCATGACTCTTAATGTGGATGGCGTTGGGCAAGTGCCTATCGACGATGTTCGACGATTCCTTTAATTTTTTTATTTTAAATCAATATTATTTAATCCTACGGGAGCTATACCATGAGTTTTAATACTGCCTTAACCGGATTGCGAACAGCTAACAAAGAATTAGAAGTGGCGGGTAACAATATTGCCAATGCAAGCACTGTGGGTTTTAAAGAGTCACGAGCCGAATTCTCTGACGTTTATGCCAGTGGTATTGTTGGCAGTGGGGCCGATGCCGTTGGTAGCGGTGTGCGCGTCTCCGATATCGCCCAACAGTTTTCTCAAGGCAATATTGGCTTTTCTGAAAACGCCTTAGACCTTGCGATTAACGGCGGCGGTTTTTTTGTTTTAAGCGATCAGGGTGTGCAGACTTTTTCACGCGCAGGTCAGTTTGGTGTT
>CAJQKT010000041.1 GCA_905478995.1 uncultured Pseudomonadales bacterium
GTGCAAAGGTTTCAGTAGGTGGCTAGAAAGCGGTAGTAATCGATAAAGTGAAGCTGCCGTTAATTAGTTAGAATCATTGACCAGCCACGCTACATGATTGGCTAAAAACAGTTATCAACAGGTGCGGAGCCTGTAATTTATTCATGTCAGACTTTCTGTGTTTACGTTTTCGCGATACCGAGATTACACCGACTTCCCAGGTTGCGTGGTCGATTGTTTCCGCCTCTGCTCGTATTGAAGATAGTGGTCATGCACTGTTAGCGGATATGGCGCAAACCGTATCCGATAACGAAGCGGGGCGGCGCTGTATTGTCATTGTTAGCAGCGAGTCAGTGTTGCTGACATCGGTTGAATTGCCGGCCAAGCAGCATCGGCATAGTAAGCAGCTGGTGCCGTTTTTGGTAGAAGAGCAAATTATCGACCCCATTGAGGCAATGCACTTAGCTATGCCGGTATTACACAGCGGCGATGAAATTGCCGTTGCCGCAGTCAAGCGCAAACTCTTAGCCGATTGGCTGGAGCAGCTTGCCGCGGTTAATATCGCGCCGGATTTCCTCTTGGTTGATGTTTTTTGCGTGCCAGCGCAGGCAAACCAATGGCAGCTAATGTTTGACGAGGATCGTGTTTTATTTCGTGATGGCGCCTTGAGCGGCATGCGCCTCGATCGGCAAACAGCAAGCACAGTATTGAAACTTGCCATTGCGGCACAGAGTCAGTCAGTGAGTGAGGGTGCGAGTGGCGCTCTGCAGCAGGTTGCTTTAGTGCAGAGCACTTCAGCCGATGCTGAAATGGCGGCTCGGATAGCTTTGCAACAGCGCCGTGACGAATTGACTACCAAAGCATTATTAGACCATGCAAGTGATGCTAGCGCCGACCCATTTGAAGCTGCCTTGGTGGGCGATGACTTTACTAATTCGGCAGATGGGTTTGATGACTCGACCGATGAAGACGATGGTGAAGATGACGGCATCGATGGAGATGCTCGGACTCAGGGCTCGCAAGCATGGTTGCATGAGATTGATGACTTTGTTCGCTCAGAAAATATTGAAACCAAGGTTGTTAATTACAGCGAAACGGTGTCGCAATTACTCGCAGTCAGTGCGGTGCAGTCATTAGATAGAAATTTAAATATTTTACAAGGTGATTTCCGACCCGCTACGGCCAATGCGGCAAATCGTCGGTACATGCGCAAAATATCGATGGCGGTGGCGGCCTGTGTTGCAGTCTTTATGACGATCACGCTGGGTGGAGGCGCATACCTCAATTACCAAGCCGATAGTTACTATGATCAGAGCGTTGTTATTTATCGGTCTTTATTTCCTAAGCAGCGCAAAGTTATGGACCCAGTCAAACAAATGCAACGGCAATTGCGCGGGGCGACAGTAGGCGGGACCACGTCCGACTTTTTACCCTTGCTCGATGCAGCCTCTCGTTCACTGGCGGGCCTAGATACTCAAGGTGGCGAAGAGCCCTCAATTAAACAGTTACGTTATGATGTGCAGCGAGGGCTCATTGCGATTGATCTTCATGCTAGTAATATCGACCAGCTCGAAGCCTACCGTGATCTACTCACCAATGAAGGGCTTGATGTAGATATTCTTTCAGCCAATCAAGATGGTGATACGATCAAAGGCCGTATTCAGGTGGGCCGTTCATGAGTTCAAATATAAAATTCAATCTGGATAAATTGCGCGAACGCTTTGATGACGAGCTAGAGCAGTCGATTGCTAAGGTGAAAGCCAACCAAAACTATCAGAAGCTTGAGCAGCGCTACAATGGTTTGACCGATCGTGATCGCTCTTTTGTTAATATAGCGGCGTTTTTACTGGTGGTTTTTTTGGCTTATCGGATCTTAGTCGGGCCGGCACTTGGTTATTTAGGGAACGCCAGCGGTGCATTCCAGAAGCAATTAGAAAATTATGAATGGATGGTCGCGCAAGAGCCAAAGACCCGCGAATTATTGGATGCCGGTGGTGCTACCCGCGAGGGCTCGCTTTTGAGTATTGCCTCGGGCACTGCTAAAAACCATGAGCTTACCTTTAGTCGATTTGAACCGATAGGCGACGATCGCGTTCGTCTCTGGCTTGAGCAAGTTAAATTCAACAATGTGGTTAATTGGTTAGGTGAGCTTGAAACCAATCAAGGCGTGAGTGCTATTGATATCTCTGTTGACAGCGCCGCGCCAGGCTATGTTAGTGTGCGACTGACGTTGCAAGGCTAGACACAATGTATCTAGATTTTTTTGGTCTGCACGAAAAGCCTTTTTCTATCGCGCCAGACCCACGCTATTTGTATATGACCGAGCAGCACCGCGAGGCTATGGCCCATCTTATTTTCGGGATTGGCGACGAGGGCGGGTTTATTTTGCTCACTGGCGAAATTGGTACAGGCAAAACGACAATCTGCCGCGGCTTGCTTAATGAACTGCCCGATGATGTCGATATTGCATTCATTATTAATCCTCGCTTATCCGCCACGGAAATGTTGCAGTCAGTTTGCGACGATCTGGGCGTTGCTTATGCTGATGGTGACTCGCTAAAAGTATTGGTCGATGCACTCAATGTGTTTTTGCTGGAGTCGTATGCGCGCGGGCGAAATACTATTTTGATTATCGATGAGGCTCAAAATCTCAGCGATGAAGTACTTGAGCAGTTACGTTTATTAACCAATTTAGAAACCAGCGAAAAAAAGCTACTGCAACTGATTTTGTTAGGCCAGCCGGAGCTCAATGATAAGCTTGCGCGGCCTGCGTTACGGCAATTGGCGCAGCGTGTTACCGCTCGATTTCATCTTCAGCCGCTAAGTTATAGTGAGATGGTTGAGTATATAAAGCATCGTTTACATGTGGCTGGGTTTCGTGGGGAGATATTTTCACGGCCGGCGCTCAAGCACATGTATAGTAAGAGTGCGGGTGTTCCTCGGTTGGTCAATGTTATCTGTGATCGAGCCATGCTGGGTGCTTATACCTCGGGTCAGCTCACTGTAGAGTATCCGTTAGTAGCGGCGGCCTGTAACGAAGTTTTACAATTTTCACCTGGCATGGGTAAGTTTAAAGCCATGGCTTCTGCGGCTTGGGGGTGGCTTGTTGTGGGCGCGCTAGGCTGTGCCGCGCTGGCATACATTATTGTGGCTACGGAGATCCCCCAGGCGATCCAAGATTATTTTACGCCGCAGTCTTCATCGTCCTTTGCTAGCATCGTGGCGGCTCCACCAAAGCCACCCACGGGCGAGGTCTGATACGTGTCTTTTATTTTAGATGCCATAAAGAAATCTGAAGACGAGCGTCAGCGAAGTAAGCAGCCTGACGTTCACTCACTGCAAAATAGTGGCGTCTATACCGTTGCACCACAGCGACGGTTTGTACGTTCATTTATTTTGTTAGTCGCCTTGGTGATGCTTATTGGTATTTGTTCTTGGCTGTGGCCGCAAATTCAAAGACAATTTACACCTCATCAATATGAGCGGGGTCAGGCGCCGTTAGCTCAAGGCAGCTCGATACAGAATCAAAAAAGTTCACAGGCTGGCGGGCAAAAAGTTGCAACCACTCAGGTTACTAATGCTGCGACTGATGCTGACATGGCAACAGGATCAGATGTGGCATTTAGCACAGGCCAACAGAGTTCCAATAGCGCAGGCAACAAACTGCCGCCAAGAAATTTCATCAAGGAACTTTGGCAAATGCCGGCAGACTTTCAGTCTACCGTTCCGGATTTAAAGTTTTCCTTTCACGTCTTTAGCACAAATCCTGAAAAGCGGACCATCATCATTAATGGGCGTCGTATGCGCGAAGGGCAAATGGTAAGCAGTCAAGTTAAGCTGCGGGTTATCACGGAAACAGGGGTGATCTGCGAGCATAAAGGTCAATATTTTCACGTCGATGTTGTCGAAAAGTGGTAGTGGTCTGCCGTTAACTGTGCAGTGCTGGTTATTACTAAGGTGAGTGGGCGATGAGTGACATTGATGCGAATAATATATTGAATGCTTCTCCGGGAACCTATTTAAATAGTCGCTCTCATCGGAGTTTGATCGAGGCGCGTGTTGTTTTAACACCGAACAATCGCCTTGCCGACTTCTTGCGCGATCAATTGCGTGACGTGCATTGTGAAGCCAAAGTTGATTCTCAGGATGATAACGATGCAGCCTTGGCAATATCCGTACCGACAATCCTTCCCTACCAGACTTGGCTGAATGAACTGTATGCAAAAGCGCTGGTGGCAGGCTATGTTCAGCCACTGCGTTTACTCACAGCGGTTGAAGAGGTTGCTCTTTGGCAGGCTTTGATTGAGCGAGAAGGTCCTGCTGATTTGTTGGCGCCCGCACTGGCTGCTGCCGAGGCACAGCGTGCCAATCAATTGCTCGATGCGTGGGGTGTTGACTTACCCGAACATGCGTTTGAATTTTCTAGTGTGCCCGACTGCGCCATTTTTTACTCATGGGTGGAAAAGTTTCGACAAGAACTGGGCGAGAGGGATTTTGCGTCGATCGGAGATGTGCAATCACAGTTGGTGAGGTTAAGCGATGCACAGCTGAGCTTCTTATATGATGTTTCAGCCGGCTATTTATTCTCAAGCGTGCCAGCTTCGTCAGAGGCTGCTGCTGAATTAAGCGACCCGATTGTCATGTTGGGTTTTTTTACTCCTACGCCGTTACAACAACAGCTCATCTCTCGCTTAGCCCATGTCATTAAGCAAAAAGCCCATGTGCTAAGTAGCGCTGCGAGCGATGAAGTGGCACCGCCGGTAGTGGATAGTTCGCTGGGAGACTCGGAGCAAAATATTCTTACCCCCGTTGTGCCTGATCCAATCCTCTCGCAACATCTGTTGCAGGTGCGCAGGTCAATTACCGTTGCAGATTTCGAAAGTTTTGATGTTGAAATGAAGGCGGCGGCAAACTGGGCCAAAGCTCAATCTAAGGCGTCGCCTCGATCTCGCATAGCGATTGTCATACCGAACCTAGCAACACAGAAGAAGTCCGTAGAGAGAATTATGGAGCAGGTTTTTTCCAAGCCTTGCGAGGAAGAGAGTGCTGGAACGGCGGCTTCAATGCCGGCAGGTGTCGACCTTTTTAATATATCTGCGGGAAGTTCATTGGCTAATCTACCAATGGTAGACGTATTTTTAAAGCTAGTGGAAAGCAGTCTGCGGCCGTTGAGCACGGATGAGTGGCAGTCTATTATCTTTTCACCGTATTTGTTTGCTAGGCATGAATCGCTGGGCGGTCGCAATCTCATTGTGCAGGCCATTTATGAAAGTGGCGAAGCAGAATTTAAATTAGAAGAAATGAATAGACTGGTGAGTTGGTTCCAGAAACGACACCATAAAAACAGTAAGAGCGACGATGCAGTTGGCCAAGTTGCTGGCGGCCAAGCCTATGCTGAGGTCGAAATGTTTTTAGACCTACATAAATCGGGCAATGCTTTATTGAGTGTCAGTAAGCGTTGGGAAAAGGCGGCCCCTTCTTTGTGGATGCAGCGTTTTCGAGCGTTATGTGCAGTACTCGGTTGGCCTGGCGGAAGAGGTCTGGACAGCGATGAATATCAACAGCATCAGGCTTTTGTTGAATGTGCATCGTTGGTTTGGCAAAGTGATGAGCTGGTCGGCGATGTGAATGCGAGTGTGGCACTGAAGCTGTTCAGGCAGCAGTTGCAGCATACAATTTATCATAAGCAATCGGTTGTGCATGAAGCTTACGCGCCGGTGCAGGTACTTGGTGTGCTCGAGGCAAGTGGACAATTATTTGACAGTCTATGGATTGCAGGTCTTTCCGACCGTGTCTGGCCGGTAGTGCCTAAACCTAATGCGCTTATTCCTTTTGGCTTGCAGGCACGCAGTGAGATGCCCGGTGCATCGGAAAATAAAGAGTTTGCCGTTGCCAAAGCAGTGACGCAAAGTCTACTCACTAGTGCGCGGCATCTGAGATTAAGCTATCTCAATACGGTTGATGGTGTTGACGCCTCGCTTTCGCCGATTGTGTCTGGGTGTTTGTCAGACGAGCAGCCATTGCCCCATGATGAACCTCTAAGCGATACCGCGGCCTTTGACGATTCGCGTGCAGTAATCGTGCAGGGGCTGGTCAGTAGTAAGAGTGATCCGCAGGCGTTTAATCCTTTTGAGTATCTCGATGATTTTTACGGTCAGCCTTACCCAGCACTGGTTGATAGTGAGCAAAGACCACTACTGCGCCGCGGTGTGTCTATGCTGCAAGATTACGCTCTCAATCCGATGCAGGCCTATGCCAAGCATCGTTTAGCATTAGAGCCGCTGCCAAAGGCGACGATGGGTTTAACCGCGCTTGAGCGTGGCAATGTGATTCATGGCGCACTTGAGTATTTTTGGAGAGCCATACCTAACAGTGATGCACTGGCGGATCAGGGCATCTCCGCGCAGGCTGAATTGATTGAGCAGGCGGTAATGAGTGCCTTAGGTGAAGTCAATGCTAAGCGTTACAGGCCGCTAGGGGCGCGCTTATTAGATCTTCAGCAGCAGGTATTTGTGCGCTTACTGGGTTGTTGGATTAATTTAGAAAAAGAGCGCCCCAGCTTTTCTGTGCTGGCGTTAGAGCAATCGATTGCTGGTCAAGTTGGTGACTATCTTATTAGCGGGCGTATCGATCGAATTGATCGACTAGCAAACGGAGAATTACTGTTTATTGATTATAAAACGGGTAGCGTCAGTACGAGTGGTTGGTTAGACGAGCGTGTGAGCTCACCACAGTTGCCTTTCTACCTGTTGGCCGCACGATCGCTCGATGTGGGCGATGAGCACGGCTCGGCCTACGTGGATTCGCCTCAAATGTCTTTGGCATTTGCTTGCCTCAAGCCGGGTTCTATAAGTTTTTATGGACTCACAGAAGCGGACACGCAAACTAAGGACATTGCAGGTATTGAGGTGATGAAGCCTGCTCAGCTTGCTGTGTTCGGTGACATGAACGCACTGAGGGAACACTGGCAGACTGAGTTGCTTGAGCGTAGTAAAGAAATTGCATCGGGCTTCGCAGGCCTCGATCTGCAGTTGGCTACGGTGGCTACCGATGGCACCGATCGATATGAGCCATTTACTCGTGCCTTGGCCGCCGTTAATGCAGCACAAAACGACGCATCAGTAAATCTTCTCAGTGATAGAGATGGAGGCGCCCGTGAGTCTTAGTCCTATTGATGCCGGTGCAAGAGCTGCGGCGCTTGATACATCCCAATCGTTTTGCGTGTCGGCGCCGGCGGGCTCTGGCAAAACCGAACTGTTGACTCAGCGTTTGCTGAAATTGTTGGCTATTGTTGAGCAGCCTGAGGCTATCTTGGCTGTTACCTTTACTCGTAAGGCTGCTGCAGAAATGCGACAGCGCGTGGTCGAGGCTCTCCATTTAGGGAGGCTTGAGGAAGCGCCTGCCGAAGCTTATAAACAAGAAACGTGGCGCTTAGCAAGAGCTGCGCTGGCGCAAGATGAATCTCAGCAGTGGCACCTGCTGGAAAATCCCGCGCGATTAAAACTACAAACCATAGACAGCTTATGTCATTCAATTGCCCGTGAACAACCGTTACTGAGCTTGCTCGGTGGCAATTTACAACCGGTAGACGATGCACGACCGCTGTATGAGCGTGCAGTGCGCAATTTTTTTGCCGAAGTCGAAACAACCAGCGATGTGAGTGATCCGTTAGCCACATTGCTGTCTTACTACGACAACAACATAGCGCGGCTCAGTCAGCTTTTTGTCGATATGCTGAGCGTTCGTGATCAATGGTTGGGCCATATTATTGGCTATAGTGGCGGTGGTTCAGATGACTTACAACTTGACGTAACGCTCCGGCGCTGGATAGAGGATGCGCTTAGTGATGCAGCTGGTCGTCTTAGTGTTCATGCGAGTGAACTGGGAGGTGTTGCTGATTTTGCTGCGAGTAATCTTTGTGATGATCCCTCGGCCGCACCTGCTAGCGCTATTCGAAGTTTACTGGGTCTGAAGGGTTTGCCTGATCCAAGCATGGCTGAGCATAAGCGCTGGGTCGGCTTAGTTGAGCTGTTGTTGACGGGTAAGTTTACCCCGCGTAAAGCCTTAACTAAAAATCAAGGTTTTTTGCCTAAATCAGCTAGCGATAAAGCACTGGCTGAGCGCAGTGCTGTTGAGCGAGAAAAATTATTAACTATCTGCACCGCCATCGGCTCGGAGCCGGCCACATTACTATCATTAAAAACGGTAGCAAGTTTGCCACTTGGTGGATATCAAGCGGAGCAGCGCAACTTGCTTGAACCGTTAGCTAAGTGTCTAATTAATTTGTGCGGGCATTTACATTTAGTTTTTGGCCAGTCAAGGCAGTGCGATCATAGCGAGGTTTCTTCGGCAGCGTTGCGAACACTAGGTTTTGGCAATGCCGCGGGATTAGCAGCCTTGACGCAAAGTCGCTTGGCGCGTAGCGATGAAGATATTACAGCAAATGCTGCAGCTTACAATTGGAACAGTCGACTGCAGCATATTTTGGTTGATGAGTTTCAAGACACCTCAATTAGTCAGTTCTATTTGTTGCATGCGCTCACTGCGGACTGGCCTAATTACAACGCACAGCAATGTGAATATCCACGTAGCTTATTTATCGTGGGTGACGGCATGCAGTCGATATACAGCTTTCGCCAAGCGAGGGTTGAGCTGTTTTTACGTGCGCGCAGAGAAGGGCTTGGCGAGTTGCACTTGGAACCTTTAGAGTTACAACAAAACTTCCGCTCCACTGCGCCTATCGTCAACTGGATAAACGAGCAATTCACTCATGCTTTCCCTGAATCGGAAGACCTTTCGCGAGGAGCCGTGCGCTACAGTCCGTCTCAGGCCTTCGCTCCAGGCGCTCATGCTGAGGTGTCTAAAACCTCGGCTGTTTCTGTGCTGGCCTGTACGGATGATTTGGAAGGATTACAAGAGGCTGACGCGGTGGTTGCAACCATTGTGCAAGCGTTGCAAGTTGATCCCGCACAATCGATCGCCATATTGGTTCGCGCACGATCTCATCTTAGGCAAATTATTCCGGCGCTCGAAGCAGCTAAGATAGCTTGGCAGGGCACCGATATTGATTCGTTAGCGCGTCGTGAAGTGGTGATCGACTGTATGACCCTCGCTAACGCATTACTCAACCCTTGCGATGATCTGGCTTGGTTTTCACTGCTGCGTGCACCTTGGTGCGGCATCGAGCTTCGAGACCTGCAGGCGCTGCACGATTATAGGCACCAACGCAACCGCTCGATGCGCTTATCCGAGTTGATCGTGAGCTTGGGCGGTAGGAATGTTGTTGGTGATGGGCAGAAAAATAGTAGCGCCCCTGCTAAGAGCGAAGCGGCAGCGCTCAGTGATATAGTCGGTTTAAGCAAAGAGGCAGCGCTTCGCTTGCAATTTTTGGCGAATCAGGTTGTTGTAGCTTGGTCGCAACGTGGGAGGCTTGGCACGCGTCAGTGGTTAGAAAAATGTTGGCGTAGTATTGGTGGCCCTCTGGCTAGCGCATACTCAGCAGATGGCGAAGATGGTCGATCAGCTTTGGTTTTTTTCGATACGCTAGAATTATTTGAGCAGCAGTGCAGTGAAGGTCAGGCAACTTTTTCTTTGCAAGAATTAGCACGCAGAGTTGAGAGGCTTTATGCCGAGCCTATGGTAGGTGTGCACAAAGAGGGCGCAACGCCGGTACAGATAATGACCATTCACAAGGCTAAAGGGCTCGAGTTTGATACCGTTATTTTACCCGGCTTGGCGCGAGCTGCGCGCGGTAACGATAAGCCGTTGTTAATGACCAGTGAACGCGTGTTTTCCGATGGAACCAGTGGTTTGCTTTTATATCCGCAGCTGCCAGCAAAGCCGTTGCGCCGCGATAATAAAGATAACGAGACGAGCATTTACGAGTTTTTGCGTAGTGAGGATAAGCTTGTTAAAGAGTTTGAGTTAACCCGACTACTATATGTTGCAGCGACGCGAGCCCGATCGAGGCTTATCTTGCTTGCAAGATTGGATTCATTAGATGCATCGAATCCGGTGGTTACGCCAACTGATGCCTTCGACAAAGATTTATTTAAGCCCCCGGTCCGCGGCAGCATGTTAAGTACATTGTGGCCGGCTGTAGTTGAGCAAATTACCTTGGCTAACCCTACTAATAAAATGTTGACGGCATCAAGCGAGTTAGACAACGATAATTCGAGTATTTATGCTCAGCTAAAACGTTTTAATAAGGATACGCTTGCGCTTTTACAGGTTGCCCAAAAAGGTTCGGGTTTAGAGGCTCAGCTACCTTTTGTTGGAGAGCGGTCGTTAGTAGGCGATGATGTCGGTGATGGTTGCACCGACGGAAGTTTGGTTGATGCCATAGATGATGTGCACAGCGCTGATAGTGCAGCGGGTACTTGTGTTCACGAAATTTTGCATCTTATCGGCGTGCAGGGTCTAGAAGAATGGCGGTTACGAGATTTGACGGCACTGCATCCACACTGGTCGTTAAGGCTTCAGCAGTTAGGAGTTACACCTGACAAGCGTGCGTTAATGTTAGACAAAGTTCACCGTGCAATTAACAACGTGTTGCAGGGCGATACAGGGAGCTGGCTATTTTCCAGTAATCATACACAGCGAGCCTGCGAGTTTTCTCTGGTCTATGGCGCATTTGAAGAACTAGATGTGAGCTCGACCGAGTCTAGCTCCAGTGAAAACACGAGGGTGCGTCGTTGGAAACGCTCTACCGTTGACACATCGTTTATTGATGCCAATAACTGCCGTTGGATTATTGACTATAAAACCTCTGAGCCTGGTTCGGGAGCCGATATTGATGCTTTTTTGCAGCGTGAAGAGAACAAGTATCGAGATCAAATCGGCTATTATCATGGTATCGTCGAGGCTCTGCTTTGCCCCGGTCAGTTGGGCAGCGATAGTGATTTTCAACGACGCGGTGAGAGCGGCGGTTGTGTTGGTGGCGGTGAGCCAGTCGGTGATGCAGCGGTTGATATCCGATGTGCTTTGTACTTCCCGTTACTCGATAGGCTGGTAGAGATTGATACGAACAAAGTTGTTAGATGATTCAATTCAGCGACTGTGGCACTCTTTGATTCGCTTGGGGTTAGGTTAGCGCACTTGTGTAATCGTTTTGTAATGCCAACCAGTCAGGCTCTGATCTCCTGCAAATATTGATGGTACGCTCGTTAATTTAGCATTGTCTTTTTAGGAAAAATTCTTTTGTCCCAGGTACTCGCGACACTCATAGGTGATAACGTTGACATACTGCAGCAGCTCGATAGGCTGTTAGCGAATATCTCGTTGGATCATTACTGCCAAACAGAGCCGCAGTTAAAGGCGTCATCCATTGGGGTACATCTGCGGCATGTGCTCGACCATTACACCTGTTTGTTAGAGGGCCTAGATGATGGGGTTGTTGATTATGATCAGCGTGCGAGAGATGTTCGCATTGAAGAGTCAACTCATCAGGCGCAGCTTTGTTTGAAAGGCGTCGTGAGTGGTTTGCAAGGGCTATTGTCAAAGCCATTCGAGGGTGAGCTTCAGGTGTATATGGCAACGTCGAGTGGCTGTGTTAAAAATGGTGATCGTCTGAGCGTAGCGCAAGTCTCTTCACTCGAGCGTGAATTAGGCTTCCTGCATAGTCATACGGTGCATCACAATGCGAGCATCGCGCTGTTATTGAAGTTAAATGATGTTGAAGTCTTGATTGAGAAGGATTTCGGGTTGGCGCCCGCGACTGCACATTTTCAGGAGCAAGTTTAATGTGTACGCTGACCTGGAAGTTCAATGCGCTGGAGCAAGGTTACGCGCTTTTTTTTAACCGAGACGAATTGAAAACGCGGCAACGGGCATTACCCCCGGCTCTTCATCAAACGCTTGAGGGTGTTAAATACCTTGCGCCTACTGATGCTGACGCAGGTGGTACATGGTTAGCGGTTAATCAGTATGGTTTAACCGTTTGTTTGTTAAATAACTATACGGCGCCGGAACCCACTAACAAGAACATTGTGAGTCGTGGCGAGGTCGTTGTTGCACTGGCTGGCTGCGCTAATCTCAATGAATTAGAAGTAGCGCTGAGCGAGCTTGAATTACAAAAATATCGCGGTTTCGAGCTGGTTGTTTTTGCTGTTGGTGTCCACCATTGGAGCTGGGATACTTTGACACTGGTCAGATTGCCGGCTGAAATGCCCATAACCTCATCGTCCTTCGATACCGACACGGTTCAGGCAGTGCGTAGAGAGTTTTTTGATATCGTGGGGGCTGATGGTGATCTTGAATCACTAAAGCATTTTCATTCTTGTCACCTCGACCACGAATTACATGAAATGGATGGGCAGCCGTTAGCTGTGACCTCTGTGTGTATGCATCGAGAGTTGGCGCAAACCGTGAGTCAGTGCTTTGTCCAAGTCCGCAACGATATTGTTTCCATAAGTTATACGGATGGATCGCCTTGTGTCTCTATTGCTAGTGAGGCATTGAGTCTGCCGCGTAGAGCCATAGCCTAGTGGGCTTTCGTCAGTTTTTTAGGTTAGTTTGTAATTAATTTATGCATGAAAGTATTGATCAAAATCCGTTTAGAAATGTGCTCAAAGGCGCTTTTTTTTCGCGCGTTATAGAGAGAGTGTTGGGCTTGGATCGCTTGGCAGATATTTATGCTAAGCGTCCATTTGGTGGGTCACCACTCGATTTTCTTAAACATGTACTCGAGTCTCTTAACGTGACGCTTGAAGTAAGCGATCAGAGAGAGACTATTAAAAAAATACCCGCTAAAGGTTCGCTATTGGTTGTTGCCAATCATCCGCTGGGTGGACTTGAAGGCGTTGCAATCGCAAGCTTTTTGTTGCGGCACAGACCTGATACGAAAGTCCTTACAAACGCACTCTTGACTAAAATCCCAGAATTACAATCAATCTTTATCGGGGTCGATATTCTTTCAAGCCAACGGTCACGTGGGAATACTGCCGGCATTCGTGAGGCGCGCGCCCATCTGGCTAGTGGCGGCGTATTACTTTTGTTTCCTGCCGGCAAAGTAGCAACCTTTAACTTTTCTCAACGAAAAGTATCCGACTATCCGTGGAATCGATTTGCTGGCCGCCTAGTGCGTAAGACCGGCGCTACTGTCCTGCCTTTATATGTGGATGCTTACAACAGTCGAATGTTTTACATGCTGGCGTTGATGCATCGATTTTTACGTACTGCAATGTTGCCACGAGAGCTGGCTAATAAGGGTTCCCAAACGCTGCGCGTTGTGACCGGCGAGCTTATCAGTGCAAAAGAGTTTCAGTACATGGAAACCGATGAGAGGGTCACTGCATGCCTGCGGCTAGCGACGGAATTACTGCAGCTGAAGCAGCGCGGTAAAATTATTCATTCGCCCAAAGCTTTTGCGCAGCTACCCCTATCAACAGTGGACGCTTTGCCAAGTTCAGGAAGTGATTTACGGCAAGAGCTTATGACCATGGAAGATTGTCAGGTGGTGTGTAACGAAGCGTATGCTGTCTATATTGCTCCATTTGATAGGCTCGGGGTTGTGATGGACGCTATTGGTCAAGCGCGGGAATATACGTTTCGCGAGGCCGGTGAGGGCACCGGTAATAGTTCTGATGTTGATCAGTTTGATCCGTATTATCTGCATGTTTTCGTTTGGGATAAGCATAGGCTGCGCATTGTTGGTGGCTATCGGCTTGGCCGGGTGCATGAAATTGTTGCTCGTTGCGGTATAGACGGGCTGTATGCACGGACGCTTTATTCGCTTGATTTAGAGTACCTAAAAAAGCTAGGCAATCCCTTAGAATTAGGCCGCTCATTTGTACACCCAGACTATCAGCGCAAGCCCGCAGCACTAGATTTATTATGGCGTGGAATCGGTCGTTACGTAGCGAGTCATCCAGAGTTTGATACATTGTTTGGTGCTGTGAGTATTTCAAACGAGCACTCTGATATGGCTCGAGCACTTATATCCGAATGTATGCTGGAATCGTTTCAAGCTGAACAGAAGTTTTTAAACAATGTGGAGCCAGTGGCGCCTCTAAGCGTGTCGGATAAGGTTTGGAGCCGAGAAATGCTAGCTACGCTGAGCCACGTGCCGTTGGTCAATAAGCTTATTGGTTGTTGTGACCCGGGTAAAGCTTTGCCGATCTTACTTCGGCATTACCTATCGCTGAATGGTAAGTTTGTTTGCTTTTCGGTTAATAAGGCCTTCAACGATTCTCTCGACGGGTTGATTCTCGTAGACTTGTCAAAAGTGCCTGAAAAATATATGAAGCGATATTTAGGGGCTGAAGGTCTAGAGCATTATCAAAAACACTGGAAAATTCAGGTTCAAGCAGGTAATGATTGCGCCTAACGATTAAGCACTTTTGCAGCATCAATTGCAAAGTAGCTCAGTATGCCGTCAGCTCCGGCGCGCTTGAAGCAGAGTAAGCTCTCAAGCATACACGCTTCGCGATCTAACCAGCCGTTAGCAGCAGCAGCCTCAAGCATCGCATACTCGCCGCTGACCTGATAGACAAACGTCGGAGCTTTGAATGTATCTTTAATGCTCTTGAGGATGTCTAAGTAGGCCATACCTGGCTTGACCATGACCATGTCGGCGCCTTCTTGAAGGTCAAGAGATACTTCGTGCAAAGCTTCGTTGGCGTTGGCGGGGTCCATTTGATAGCTGAATTTGTTGGCGCCAGCAAGATTGTTGCCGCTGCCAACGGCATCTCTGAACGGCCCATAGTAGCTTGAGGCATATTTTGCCGCATAGGCCATGATGTTTACGTTGGTGTGATTGGCAGCTTCTAATGTATCGCGAATTTTTCCAATACGGTGGTCCATCATATCAGAGGGCGCTACGATATCAGCGCCGGCATCCGCATGTGAGAGCGCCTGTTTAACAAGTGTTGCCACTGTGACGTCGTTCAGTACATAACCTGATTGGTCGATGATACCGTCTTGTCCGTGCGACGTATAAGGATCAAGCGCGACGTCAGTCATGATGCCTAGTTCAGGGGCGTGATCTTTGATGGCTTTAATCGCGGTTTGCACCAGGCCGTTTGGGTTCCAAGCCTCTTCTGCTTTGAGCGTTCTTTTGTCGCCATCAATTACGGGGAATAAAGCGATAGCGGGAATACCTAATTGCACTAATTCTTTTGCCAGAATAATCAGGTGGTCGATGCTGCGTCGCTCGACGCCGGGCATAGAAAGTACAGGCTCTTGCCGATCGGTGCCGGGGAGAATAAACGTAGGGTAAATGAGATCATCGACCGTTAATGCGTTTTCGCGCACCAACCGCCGTGAAAAATCTTGATTGCGTAAACGGCGTAACCGAATACGGTTACCACTAGTGCGCGAAGGTGACCAACTCATAAAAGTCTCTCTTGAACAGTGCTTATTAATAAATAATTTGGGCAATGCCCTAGGCGTTGTCAGGGGCGGGCCAGATTTCCGCTAATGTATGGCTGGGCCTGCCAATATTTTTGCAGCCTCTGCTAGGGTCATAAGCTTACCAACTTTACGGCACTATGTATGCGGCCTATTGTGGCCCTGTAGTAAGCTGCTGAGGCTTTCTTATAAAAGCATAGCACTACCATGGATGGCAACCTTTTGAAATACGAAGGTCTAGATCCAATTCTATGGAGGCGTTTTGATTATTTTATTGGATTAATCTTTTATGGTGGTGGAACAAAACAGGCGGCGGCAGGTCTTTAGTGGGGTAAGTTAGTGTGCTTATATTGAGGATGATTGGATAGATTAATCGTTAGTCCCTAAAATAAAAGTAGCGTTTAAAGTTGTATTTCGATCACATGAGCTTTGAATCCAGCCAATGATCAGACCATTTTGTACTTAATGAGGAAAGTAAACATGTTCCAGCATTTTCGATTGAGCTTGCTCACAATTGTTGCGATGGCCAGTCTTTTAGCGCTTCCATGCCAGGCGGCATTACCGTCTTTTGGGCTTGACGGTGAGCCGATGCCGAGCCTTGCCCCGTTATTAAAAAAGGTCAATCCGGCCGTTGTTAACATTTCAACACATAGTATTAAAACAGTGCGCAACCCGTTGTTAGAAGATCCGTTTTTTCGCCGTTTTTTTCAAACGCCTGATGGGCAGGTTCCAGCTCAGCAGCGACGTACTCAAAGTGCAGGCTCGGGAGTAATTGTTGACGCGTTGGCTGGCACAGTAGTCACTAATTTTCACGTTGTAGATGGCGCTGATGAAATTATTGTTACTCTCTCTGACAATCGAAGCTTCACAGCTTCGCTGGTCGGCGGAGACCCCGAAGTCGATATTGCCGTATTGCAAATTGAAGCGAGCGATTTAGTGGCCATTGATATGGCTGATTCGGATCATCTTCTGCAAGGTGATTTTGTCATAGCCATAGGCAATCCGTTTGGACTGCAAAATACGGTCACCAGCGGTGTGGTTAGTGCGCTGGGGCGATCGGGCTTAGGCATTGAAGGCTATGAAAACTTTATTCAAACCGATGCCTCAATTAATCCAGGTAACTCGGGTGGCGCATTGGTGAATTTGCGCGGCGAGCTAGTGGGTATTAACACCGCAATTATTGCACCTGGTGGCGGCAATGTGGGGATTGGTCTAGCCATTCCGATGAATATGGCTCGCCACAGTATGGAACAAATTGTTGAGCATGGTGAGGTTCGCCGTGGGCAGTTAGGCGTGATCATTCAAGATCTAACCTCTGAAATGGCCGAGGCGTTTAAACTTGATCGCCAGCAAAAGGGTGTAGTCATTGCTCAAGTGCGCGAGGGATCAGCAGCTGATCAAGGTGGGGTTAAGGCAGACGATATTGTTACTGGAGTCGATGGTAAATTGATAGAGTCTTCGGCGCAGTTACGGAACGCGATAGGATCCAAGCGCATTGAAGAGAAGGTTGAACTTACGCTATTGCGTGACGGCCAAAAATTAAAATTAACGATGCGTATAGGTGAGCGTGAAAACGTCGCTCGCAATGCTCGCGATATACATCCAGCACTAGAGGGAGTGAAACTGCGTGATGACGAAGCGCGCGAAGGGGTTTTAATCGAGGCGATTGCCAATGGTTCTGCAGCAGCGGGGTCAGGCCTGCGAAAAGGAGACCTACTGGTTGCGGCTAACCGTGTGCGAATAGCGAATATGGATGAGTTAATTGATGTGGCAAGCCGTAGTGACGGTAACATGCTGCTGCGGATTATCCGTGGAAACACAGCGCTTTATTTAATACTTCGTTAGTGTTGTCATCATATTAGTTGAAGTTTTTAACGCTTATAAACTGGGGCTTGTTTTGGCGGTGGTTATCTACATTTTTGTCGGCATTGTCATCGATATTGTTGTTACTAAGCGGTGTGTACTATGATGCTTATCGATTTTTTCTTTTAACGATGGCGCAAATACAATTGCGCAAGTAGATAGGGTGTAGGCGCAGTGGTTGTTTGGCAAAAAAAATTGACGGCAGTCACTATGAAGTGCGCACAGCGGGTCACTCGATTCGACTGTACCGCAATAGCGTATTTCACTCTCAATATAATAGTCAGCGAATGCTCAACGGCGGTGTATGGGATATGCTCTGGATCCCATTATGTTTCTTGCCTCCTCAGCGAATTCGCCGAGTATTAATGCTGGGCGTTGGGGCAGGGGCGGCGCTAAAGAAGATCAGCGACTTCTTCCCCGATGCTGAGATTACCGGGGTTGAGCTTGACCGTAACCATCTGCGTATTGCTAGGCGCTTTGTTGGCTTACGCGGGCCCTCTATTGAGCTAGTTGAGGCCGACGCGCTCGCCTGGGTGCAAGCGAGTGAAGCGCCGCGCTACGACGTGATTATTGATGACCTATTTAACGAGGTCGATGGCGAGCCCTATCGCGTTATAAACTTTTCCAATCGCTGGCTGCGCCTGCTGCGCCAGCGTTTGTCAGCCAACGGCTTATTGATAGCCAACTGCGTAAAGATGGTTGAAGCCAAGTGTTTGACCCAGCGCTACCGTAGTGACCCCAGCCTAGCTGTCAGTGGTAGCGGTAAACACGGCTTTAATCATGGCTATGTGTTACAGCAGCAAGGCTTCGACAATGTTGTAGTTGCGGCCTGTCAGCAGCCCCTGTCGACTCGTGAGCTAAAAAAGCGATTCGGTTTGCTACAGCTATCGCCAACGGTTAAGTCGCCGGTTAAGTTTCCCGCGTTGCTAAAATTACGAAAGATCGCATGATTCGAGCGAGGCCCATTAGTTTTACCTTGCGTCTATTTTTAACATATCCCGCCAGTATGGCAGACTTGAATTGGCGAATTTTAAGTATAAGGTTCTGGCGTGCGATTCGATAAAGGGGCTCTTTGAGTACCACAAGGCTCAGAAAATAAAAATTTGTTATAACGATATAGAGTATTGTTATTTGCCTTGAGGCTAGCTTTAGATTAGTTTGCACGGCCGTGTTTGCTTATGCCCCAGTGATTACCGAGTAATCCATTAAGCTGCGGACGCAGGTTACGTACAGTCATGCTCATTTAACGAAAAGTTTTGTATATTCATGGATCTCAACGCAGTTAATCAGTCGTTACGCAACGCCAGTCCGAGCGAAATTATCCGTTGGGCTGTGGCGCAAAATAAGAAGATTATTTCTACGACAAGCTTTGGAAAAAATGCTGCGGTCATGTTGCATATGGCTCAGGCTGAGGCGCCCGGTTTGCCGGTCATTTGGGTGGACACTGGCTACAATCTCCGCGACACCTACGTTGTGGCCGAGAGATTGATTAAATCGCTCGACTTAAATATGCAAATTTTCTCTCCGCAGGTGACTTCGGAAAGGCGTAATTCGATAATGGGCGGCATTCCTACTATTGAAGATATTGAGCAGCATGAAGAGTTTACCCGCCAAGTGAAGCTTGAACCCTTTAATCGAGCTATTGAGGCGTTACAGCCGGAGATCTGGTTAACGGGGATACGCCAGCAAGAGACGGATCACCGCAAGACGCTCGATATTGTGAGTATTGATGGACGTGGGATTGTTAAAGTAGCGCCCATTTTCTATTGGGATGATGACCAGGTCGAGAGCTATATGAACGAACATTCGCTAATTAGCTGTAGGCACTATTTCGATCCGACCAAGGTCCATGACGGGCGAGAGTGCGGCTTGCATACGTCAGCCTGATCTCGAGTTGATATACATTGCGATCAGGTTACAGCATCGGTTGCATCGAGCGACTTAAAAACGTTGAAAAGGGTTATTGTTGAATTTTGGCAAGCTGTGCGGCCAAGCCGGTATAGTTTGCAGGTGTTAGCGCACGCATAGCCTCCTTGGCAGCTTCCGGGACATCAAGATCATTAATAAATACGGCAAGTGTATCGGCCGTCACTCGCTGCCCGCGACTAAAAGCTTTGAGTTTTTCGTAGGGTTCTTCGACGTTATATCGGCGCATGATGGTTTGGATGGGTTCAGCTAATACCTCCCATGCTTGGTCGAGATCATGATCAATTTTAGGGGCCTCAAGCTCTAATTTTCCTAGGCCCTTCAAAGTCGACTCATAGGCGATCATGCTGTAAGCAAATCCTACACCCATATTACGCAAGACAGTGGAGTCAGTGAGGTCACGTTGCCAGCGAGATATGGGCAGTTTGCGAGCCATATGATCTAGCATCGCATTGGCTAGGCCTAAATTACCCTCAGAGTTTTCAAAATCGATAGGGTTAACTTTGTGGGGCATGGTGGAAGAGCCGACTTCTCCTTCGCGTCTTTTTTGTTTGAAATAGCCTACCGAAATATAGCTCCATAGATCACGATCGAGATCGATGACAATGGTGTTAAAGCGGGCTAAACAATCAAAAAGTTCGGCTATGTAATCGTGAGGCTCAATTTGAGTGGTGTAGCGATTCCACTGTATACCAAGGCCTTCAACAAAGTCGCGACTGTGTTGCTCCCAGTCTAGCTCTGGGTAGGCTGATAAATGCGCATTGTAGTTACCCACAGCACCATTGATTTTACCTAGCAAGTCTATATTTTTGAATTGCTCTAGCTGGCGGAGCAGTCGTGCAACGACATTGGCAAATTCTTTACCGATGGTCGTTGGGCTAGCTGATTGGCCATGAGTGCGAGACAGCAACGGCTGCTCCGCCCATTGTTGACTATATGCTTTAAGTGTTTGGGTAATTGACTCCATGCCTGGCAGTAACGCACTGCGCCCGGCCTGAAGCATAACGGCATGCGCTAAATTGTTGATGTCTTCTGAGGTGCAGGCGAAATGAATAAACTCTTTGAGTTCTGCGAGTTGGGGTACTGCATCAAACTGGCTCTTAAGAAAATACTCAACCGCCTTTACATCATGATTGGTAGTCCGCTCAATAGCTTTAATGGCCTTGGCATCCTCCACTGAAAATGTTTTCAAAATGTTGGCTAGCTTGTCGCGGCTTTCAACACTCAGTTCGCCAACCTCAGGGAGCGCTGGGTTGGCAGCAAGCGATTCAAACCATTTGATTTCAACCAGCACGCGTGCGGCGATTAGACCATATTCACTAAATATTTCTCTAAGCGGTTGGGTTTTTCCTGCATACCGGCCATCAATTGGAGAGATATTTAAAAGTTGTTCTGTAGACATAAGAGTTTCCGATTTTGTATTAAAATAGGTGCGCTGGAGGAAGTCTTGCAAACGTTTGTCCAGCTCCATTGGCTAGCTCAGCGGTATTAAGCTCGCTCATGTCCCCATTGGCTACTATGCGTAAGATCGGGTCGATGGTCAATCGTTCGGAGTGTAGCTGATTACACTGACGAGACGCTTCATGAAGTGACATTTGTGTGCTATTCCAATCTGATCTAAACGTTGTCATGCCTCAATAAAGGCGAGTATTTATTGAATGACCGCGCCACCTAGGCAGTGTTGCCCATCGTAAAAGACGACATATTGGCCCGGCGTAATCGCTCTTTGTGGCGCGGCAAATTCAACAGTGAGGCCGCCGCTTGGGTTGGTTGCGACCGAGCATGCTTGGTCAGGTTGGCGGTAGCGAGTTTTAGCTGAGCATGCTAGTGGCAGCGTTGGGGCTGAGTTGATCCAGTGAGGAGCTTCAGTTTGCAGCACTGATTTAAGAAGAGCGGGGTGCTGATTACCCTGCACAGCAATCAGCGTGTTGCTGTGCATTTTTTTCTCCGCGACGTACCACGGTGCATCGGCTGCGCCGTCGAGCCCGCCAATCCCCAGTCCTTGTCGCTGACCAATCGTGTGATACATCAGGCCTTGGTGCTGACCGATCGTTTTGCCATGCTCATCTAGAATAGGGCCCGGCTGTGCTGGGATGTAATTTTCAAGAAAGTCTTTAAAGCGGCGTTCTCCGATGAAGCAGATACCCGTGCTATCTTTCTTCTGATGATTGTGCAGCCCAGCTTTTTCGGCGAGGTGTCTGACTTGAGTTTTAGTGAGTTCGCCCAGAGGGAACAATGTTTTTACAAACTGTTGGCCACTGACCGCGTGAAGGAAATAACTTTGATCTTTGTTGGCGTCATTGCCTTTGTAGAGCATGGCCTGGCCGCCACGCGTCACAACGCGCGCATAGTGGCCAGTAGCAATAAAATCAGCACCCAGCTCGTTCGCATAGTCACTAAACACTTTGAATTTAATTTCACGATTACACAAAACATCGGGGTTAGGTGTTCGGCCAGCGCGGTATTCAACGAGGAAATGATCAAAAACGTTGTCCCAATATTGGCTGGCAAAATTGACGGTATGCAGTTCTATATTGAGCCGGTCGCAAATCCGCAAAGCGTCTTCAAGATCGGTTCGAGCCGTACAGTATTCACTGCCGTCATCTTCGTTCCAATTCTTCATGAACATGGCTTCTACCTGATAACCGTGTTCTATTAGCAACAAAGCGGTAACAGCAGAGTCCACGCCGCCAGACAAACCGACAATGACTTTATCTTGTTGAGTGGTCGCCATAATTTTTTGAGCTATGAAGTATGTTGACGGTCAATGTGGCGCTCAATATGCGCACGGATCACAAAGCGCGATTTCACTTGGCGCAATCTTCTAACGCTTTGGGATTCTATTTTACCAGCCACAGTTTTAGAAAGCGCGTGACTTTTCCCGCTGAGTGCGAAGATTTGTGTGACTTGAGAGGCTTTGCAGGGACAGGTAGCTGATTTTGAAGGGCGTGCTTGTGCAAATTTGCGGCTCAACTTGCGGCGCTGAGGCCTTTGGAAAGCTGGGGTGATCTTGGCGTCGGAACGGGTGTAGCGAAGTTCATTGACCCAATATTGAAAGCGGGTAAACAGTGCTACCTAAGTATTGGTCAATAGCAGAAAAGACCATTGGGCTGCGAGGCGCTGACGAATGTTCTCTCGCCTCCTCAGGCGTCAGCCAAATGGCCTGTACAATACCGCTATCGAGGGGCTGAGTGTTATCGAAATCGAGGGCTTGCCCCACAAAAGTTGTTCGGTGATAGGTCACGCCGTTGCGCGGGGCTCGGTAAAGATTGATGCCTAACACCCCAGTGATGCTTACCTGCCAACCAGTTTCTTCGTGGGTTTCCCGTATGGCGGCCTCTATTAAGGTTTCGTTTGCTTCAAGGTGTCCGGCGGGTTGGTTTAAAACCAGTTGCCCATTGCAATACTCCTCAACAAAAAGAAAGCGGCCATCACGGCAAACTACAGTAGCGACGGTGACATGGGGTAAAAAGGCTTCGTTTGAGCTCATCTAGGCTTTACCAAAATTTATTCAGAACGACTTTTTGTGCGGCTACTTTGCCAATCAATTCAATCGCTGACTCTGTTTAACTGAAACTTCAACTGAGGTTGCTATTGCACTAAGTCTAGACCCTTGCTCAGTGTTCGAAGGCCAATGTGCTTGCCCGCGCTTGTGAAATGTCGAATCTCTAATTTTACCGTTGCTTATCTCTCTTTTGAGCGATTAGGTCTTGGGGTGCGTTTTTTTTGTGCAGGTGAGTCTTTCGATCGAGTAGGGAGATGAACATCACATGATGCGTGTTCGCCTGGCTGCATGTCTCCCAGTTGCCACGCCCCTATGCGATGGCGGACTAGTCTTAATACAGGGTGATTGATAGCGGCGCACATGCGGCGAACTTGCCGATTACGGCCCTCGGTTAGCGTTATTTCAAGCCAGCTGCTGTTCAGCGCTCGATGCTCAGGCACGCATGGCTCTCGCCTCCACAATGTGGGCAGGGTGTTGAGCGCTCGTATCTGTGCGGGCAACGTCAAGCCGTCCTTAAGTTCAATGCCTGCGCTTAAGCCCTTAAGGGTGTGTTCACTCGGCCTTCCCTCGACCTGGACCCAGTAAGATTTTTGCAATTTATGCTTGGGGTCAGCTATGCGAGCTTGCAGGCTGCCATTGTCCGTTAACAGCATCAGTCCTTCAGAGTCATAATCAAGCCGCCCGGCTGGATAGAAATTCGGAAGATCAATGAAATTTGCCAGCGTCTGCCTTGCAGTCGCTTTAGCGTCATTGGTGGAGGTGTCGGTAAACTGGCTTAGCACACGATAAGGCTTGTTAAACAATAAAAGCTTGGCCACCGTTGGGGGTTTCCTGGGCGAGAGATGAAGGCGGTTAATGGTAATACGTACTGGCAGGGTTTAACGGTAGCGCAGTGAATGGCTTCTTGTCCGCTCTCTAAGTTTGCCAGAGGCCGTATCAAATTATGGAGAGATAAACTCTGGCGTTTAAATTGCTGCCTGCGAGGGGCCTCAAAGGCCCGCGAGGTGACCTTGTCTAGAGCTCCTATACCACTGGCGATTCTGTGTTTAAGGTCTCTGTAGTAATCGACTGGACACCGGCACCTTCACTTTCGGTGTGGTGTGGGCTGGATACCTGTTCGACTTCTTCCGTAACGCCTGTCAGCGTCACTTCTTCTAAGACCTGAATGCTCATTGCATGGAGCCCCTTAGGGCCATCAATCGCCTCAAATGCAACACATTGGCCCGCGCGGAGGGTCCGGTAACCCTCCATCTCAATTGAAGAGTAATGAGCAAAAACATCTTGGTTTTCTTCATCGCTAAGGATGAAACCGTAGCCCTTTGCATTGTTAAACCACTTCACTACACCCGTTTTCATTTTTATAATCCTGTCTTGGGAGGCGCTAGACTGCTGAATTTGACTATTTCGGTATTTTAATTGTTTAATAATCAACCAGTCGAACCTTTTCAGTCCGGTTATCGTATATTGTTGACTAGATGAGCCTTAACAGTCAAGTAGCACACGATTATGAAACTGTATAGTGAGCCTGTACAATAACTTATAAACTTTGAATTAAACGGCAAAAAAGCGAATGAAATATCCTCTAGATAAAGATCTTCTACTACCATTATTTATGAGTGGTAACACAACAGACATAGACCATGAAGATCAGGTGGTGGTTGAGCCTGCTGAACCCATGTTAAAAACGCCCTCGATGTACCAAGTCGTTATGCTAAACGACGACTACTCACCGATGGAATTTGTTGTGGAAGTGCTTGAAACTTTTTTTAATCTGGACCGTGAAGGCGCCACCCGAGTGATGTTGACGGTACACACCGCAGGACGAGCT
This sequence comes from uncultured Pseudomonadales bacterium, assembly GCA_905478995.1. Taxonomy (GTDB): domain Bacteria; phylum Pseudomonadota; class Gammaproteobacteria; order Pseudomonadales; family UBA7434; genus UBA7434. The sequence goes on from CAJQKT010000041.1 coordinate 24,450, forward strand.
GTATGCGGAACGTACACCCGAGATATTGCAGAAACGAAAGCCATGCAGGCAAACCAATATGCCCGCGAAAATCAACATCCATTACTTTGTGAAGTTGAATCGTTGCCAGATTAGAACTGATTTAGATTTATTTAGAGTGAGGCCGGAAGAATATGCTCAATAGAGAGCTAGAGAATACCCTGAATACTGCGTTTAAACTGGCGCGAAATAAGCACCACGAGTTCATGACCGTTGAGCATCTATTGCTGGCGATGCTAGGCAACGATGAGGCTGCAGAAGTCTTGGTTGCTTGTGGTGTGGAAACTAAAGACCTCAGCAAATCATTGGCCGATTTTATCGAATCGACCACGCCGCTGCTTGGTGCCAGCGAAGAAGAGCGTGACACGCAACCAACACTTGGCTTTCAGCGGGTACTACAGCGTGCAGTTTTTCATGTTCAATCTTCCGGTAAAAAAGAAGTAGGTGGTGCGAATGTTCTGGTGGCTATTTTCAGTGAGCAAGAGAGCCAGGCAGTTTACTTTTTGAAGCAGCAAAATGTTGCGCGTATAGATATTGTCAATTATATAAGCCACGGTATTTCCAAAGTATCGGGTTCTAGCGAAGGCGCTGCTGAGCAGCCCGGCGAGACTCAGTCGGAAGAGGAACTAGGCGCTGAAGGAACGAGTAAAAGTCCTTTGGAAAATTATGCCCTGGACCTAAATGCTGAGGCACACTCGGGTCGAATTGATCCATTGATCGGCAGAGACAGCGAAGTTGAGCGCGTCGTGCAAATATTGTCGCGCCGTCGCAAAAACAATCCACTATTAGTGGGTGAGGCGGGTGTGGGTAAAACTGCGATTGCTGAGGGGCTAGCTTATCGCATAGTCAATAAAGACGTGCCGGATATTTTAAGTGGCAGCACGGTATATTCCTTAGATTTAGGCGCCTTGTTAGCCGGCACAAAATATCGTGGCGATTTTGAAAAACGATTTAAAGCTTTATTGGGTGATCTTAAAAAATCGAGTGACTCAATATTATTTATCGATGAGATTCATACTATTATCGGTGCCGGAGCAGCTTCGGGCGGGGTAATGGATGCATCAAACTTGCTTAAACCTTTACTCAGCTCAGGGCAGCTACGCTGTTTTGGCTCGACTACCTTCCAAGAGTATCGAACTATTTTTGACAAAGACCGCGCGTTATCGCGACGTTTTCAAAAAATTGATGTTGGAGAGCCTAGCATCGATGAAACCTATAAAATTCTTAAAGGGCTTAAGTCGCGATTCGAAGAGCATCACGATATTCAATATACCGATAAAGCTTTACGTGCAGCTGCTGAGCTTGCTAAACGCTATATCAATGATCGATTTATGCCTGATAAAGCCATTGATGTCATCGACGAAGCTGGAGCGTTCCAACGTTTACAGCCGCCTTCAAAGCGCAAGAAGAAAATTGGCGTAAGCGATATAGAATCAGTCATTGCACAAATTGCTCATATACCACCTAAGCACGTGAGTAGCTCGGATCGTTCGGCCTTGGCTGATCTCGAAGGTAACTTGAAGCGTGTGGTGTTTGGTCAGGATGTGGCAATCGAAGCGCTGGCTTCAGCCATAAAGCTTTCTAGGGCTGGCCTCACTGCACCTGAAAAACCTATTGGCTCATTTCTTTTTGCGGGCCCTACCGGTGTGGGTAAAACTGAGGTGAGTAATCAGCTAGCGGCAATAATGGGTATGGAATTGGTGCGCTTTGATATGTCGGAGTATATGGAGCGACATACTGTTTCGCGACTCATTGGTGCGCCGCCAGGTTACGTTGGATACGACCAAGGTGGCCTATTAACCGATGCTGTTACCAAAAACCCTCACTGTGTCATCTTGCTCGATGAAATTGAAAAAGCTCATCCGGAAGTATTTAACCTGTTGTTGCAGGTGATGGATCACGGCACGCTGACTGACAATAATGGTCGCAAAGCCGATTTTCGTAACGTGGTGCTGATCATGACATCGAATGCCGGTGCAGAGAATATTAGTAGGCGTAGCATGGGCTTCACGACGCAGGATCATAGTACCGACGGTGTTGAGGCAGTTAATAAAATGTTTACTCCTGAATTCCGCAATCGTCTCGATTCAATTATCCAGTTCAGCGCACTGGGTGAAGATATTATCCTTACTGTCATTGATAAGTTCCTCGTTCAGTTGCAGGCTCAGTTGGACGAAAAGCGCGTGTTACTTGAGGTCGACCAAAAAGCACGCAAGTGGCTTCTTGCGAAAGGTTATGACCCGCTTATGGGCGCACGACCGATGAGCCGTGTTATTCAGGAGAATTTGAAAAAGCCTTTAGCAGAGCTCGTATTGTTTGGAGAGCTTTCCGAAAAAGGCGGAACGGTTGCGGTCACAGTGCACAAAGATGGCTTGAGCTTGAAAGTCAAAAAGAACTGAGGCTTTTAGTCTTTGCAGTGAAATATCATTCCCAATAAAAAAGCCTGCTAATGCAGGCTTTTTTATTGGGAAAATATCAAGCATTAACGACTCATCGTTCCCGAAAAGTGATTCGACCTTTGCTAAGGTCATAAGGCGTCATTTCAACTTTGACTTTGTCGCCTGTCAAAATCTTGATGTAGTTTTTACGCATTTTTCCCGATATGTGCGCGGTTATCACATGCCCATTTTCGAGTTTGACCCTAAACGTTGTGTTGGGCAGCGTGTCAATAACTTCGCCTTCGAATTCAATGCTTTCTTCTTTAGCCATAATTTTTTCGTTTTTAAGCGAGCCGCGCTTATTAATGGAGGAGTGTATTAAGTCAGCACAGGCATTTAATGCTTGATGGATTCAGACTCTGTAACGCCTGAAGACGGACTGCGCTTGCTATCGCGGGCATTTTGCCTGAAAGCCAGCGGATTATCAAAGCATGTGGGGCTGCTTTACCGTAAAAACATGGGTGTTATTACAGGTTTTGTCTGCTGCGTTAGCGCAACGTTTGCCAACGGCCTTCAACATAAAGCTCGATTGGTCGAAAATCAATTTTATAAGACATCTTGCGGCATTGCTGAATCCAATAGCCTAGGTAGATATACTCGCGTTGTTCTGCGCGACACGTTTCAATGGCCGCTAAAATTGCATAGGTCCCGAGGCTGCGTTTGTGGTGATCGGGATCAAAAAACGTATAAACAGCAGATCGACTAGAGGCCACATCATCGGCAACGGCTAATGCAATCAGTTTGCCTTCGAGGCGAAACTCGGTGAAGCAACTAAACGCAGTCATACCTCCAATAAACTGTTCAAATTGTTCTTGGGACGGGGGGAACATATCGCCATCATCATGCCGCAGTGAGATATATTTTGCATACAGACTGTAGTGTTCTTCGGTATTGATCGTGTCGCAGCTGAGTAAAGTGAGATCGGAGTTTTTGTTTAGAATACGCCGATGCTTGCGGCTTGGTTGAAACTGATTAATTGGAACGCGCGTAGCGATACAGGCCTTGCAGTTCTTGCAGTGGGGCTTGTAAAAGTTCGGCCCAGATCGGCGAAAACCAACTTCATTGAGCTCGCTGTATAAATTTTCCGAGATGGGCGTGGTGGGGTCGATAAATACGGTTGTAGCGTCGCGGTCCTCTAGGTAAGAGCATGGATGCGGAGGCGTCATAAATAATGTTAAATTTTCGATTGAGCTCATTGAATTGCCTGAGCAAGTTCTTTCGTTGAAGCCCATGGAAGCGAGCGCCACTGGTTTTTTCGGTCTAGTTCGGCCGATTGATTGGGGGGCGCGCAGCTTGTTGTAGGGGAACTGTTCGCGTCTTCAAGCGATGATGGGGCAATGTTGGTCAGGTAACTTTTAAAGACTTTGCGGCTTATTGTTTTTACACCGAGGCTCTCGAGATGAGGGTTGAGGATTTGGCAATCTATAAGACGATATTTGCGAATGGCTAGCCATTTACACAAGGCAACAAAAGCCATTTTGGAGGCGTCTGTTTTTTGGTGAAACATCGATTCGCCACAAAATAAATCACCAACTGCAACGCCATATAAACCGCCAACCAGTTCATGATTGCACCATACCTCAATCGAGTGGGCATGACCTTGATCGTGCAGTTGCCTATAAGCATCCATCATTTCTTCAGTAATCCACGTCCCTTCAGAGTCATCGCGAGCGCGTGCGCATGCCTTGATGACTTGCTCAAATGCTGAATTAACGCTCAATCGATAATGATTGCGGCGCATGTTTTTGAGCAAACTGCGTGATACATGAACGCCACTCGGGGCGATGACTGCCCTCGGGTCTGGTGACCACCATAAAATAGGTTGGTCCGCTTCAAACCAAGGGAAAATCCCCCGTTGGTAGGCGGCAAGCAGTCGATCAACGCTAAGGTCTCCGCCAACTGCGAGCAAACCATTAGGATCATCCAGGGCGCTTTCTATAGGCGGAAAGTCAATGCTCTGTAATGTCGCCATTAATGCGTTAGCTACGTTAAATCGTCGAGGTATTTTTCTGCGTCGAGCGCGGCCATGCAGCCAAAACCGGCAGACGTTACAGCTTGGCGATAAACATGGTCAGCGACATCGCCAGCGGCAAAAACACCCGGCACAGATGTTTGCGTAGCGTTGCCCTCGAGTCCGCTATTGATATGCAAATAGCCGTCTTTCATTGCAAGCTGATCGAGAAAAATATCCGTATTGGGCTTGTGGCCAATGGCGATAAAAACACCGGATAAATCGATAGATTCTTCGGTATCACCTAGGGCTGATTTTATGCGTATGCCTGTTACGCCATTTTGGTCGCCGAGCACCTCGTCGAGATTGCAGTTCCATTTGATAGTGACGTTGCCATTTTTTTCTTTTTCAAATAATTTGTCTTGCAGCATCTTCTCGGCTCGTAGGGTGTCACGACGGTGCACCAGCACAACTTCTGAGGCAATATTAGATAGATAGAGAGCTTCTTCAACCGCCGTATTACCACCACCGATGACTGCGACCTTTTGGTCGCGATAAAAAAATCCGTCGCAGGTGGCGCAAGCGCTCACGCCTTGGCCCATGTAGTTTTGTTCAGATTCAAGCCCAAGATATTGAGCTGACGCTCCCGTAGCTATAATCAGACTGTCGCAGCTGTAGTCGTTGCTATTACCGAATAGTTTGAAAGGGGTGCTGTGCAAATCGACACGCTCGATGTGCTCAAAGATGACCTGTGTATCGAAGCGTTCGGCATGTTTCTGCATCCGTTGCATTAATTCGGGGCCTTGAACACCTTCATTGTCGCCAGGCCAGTTGTCTACATCGGTGGTGGTAGTTAATTGGCCGCCTTGCTGCATACCGGTGAGTACTACAGGTTTAAGATTGGCGCGCGCCGCATATACCGCAGCCGAATAGCCTGCTGGGCCAGAACCTAAAATGATGAGGCGGTGATGCACGGTGTCGGGCATATTAGAAAATCCTTGTGTTAGTGTTTTTGCGCATGGTGGTGCTATGCCGATTGTTCTTTACGGCTACGATAATATCGCAGGCTTGAAAGCTAGTTATGATAAAGGAACGATGAGCCGTCGTTAAGCCTGATTTGGCACATTCGCGGGTTTTTCTGGCAGTGAAGACCTCAGGTGCCACGTTAGTCGCTTTTTGCAAGAAAGCAAGTAACGCATTATGTAGAACAGTTACGCTATTGAAGCGACATTATGCCTTGCACTTTCTTCGCTACTTTAGTGTTCTATATCCTGCTTTTTTGGCGCGTTCGGTAATGTGTTCTGACCTGACAGAACCGCGTATGTGTTGACTTACCGGCCGATTGTTGGCAGCAGAGATTTATGAGTTTGATCGATTGTTTTAGTTTCAGAGCATCATAGGGTTTAGTGATTTACATTCTAAAAAATGGGCAGGGTTAAGGTTAAAGCATGGCAACCGCACGAAAATCAATAGCAAAAAATCAATTAGAAGAGCCTGCTGGAGCTACCTTGTTAGTCATTAAAGAGGGCACCTTGATTGGCGTCTTAGTTGTGGCCACATTTTGCCTGCTGGCGTTACTTAGCTACGACGCCCAAGATCCCGGTTGGTCGGCTGTTGCTGAGCACTCAGGCGTTGCCAATGCTATGGGCAAGACCGGCGCGTGGGTCGCTGACTTGTTGTTTTCTTTGTTTGGTTTCTCTGCTTATATCATTCCGAGTATGCTGTTGTACCGCTCTTGGTTGATATTCCGAGACCGCTACGCTCCTTTGCAGCTTGACGCTATGACCGTTGCAATGAAGGTAGTGGGAGCTTTGTTACTCATGCTGGGGCTTACCTGTTTGTTCGCCTTGTCGTCATTGCCAGATCATGCGGCGTTACCGTTTGGCGGCGGCGGCTATATCGGTATGTCGTTGAGTGTGGGATTGCATGGGCTATTGAACGCGTCGGGCACCTCACTATTAATGCTTGCTTTAACGCTGTTTGGGTTAACGCTATTTGCTGAGGTTTCGTGGCTTGCACTAATGGATAAGCTGGGAGCATGGACCCTGCAGCTAAGTCACGTGGCGTATGAGAAGTTAGTGGATTGGTTCGAGCGTAGCCGAGAGATTGCGCGGGAACGATTGCGCGAGCGTGCAGCTGCGCACGAAGATAAAAAGGAGCCCGAGCAGGCCGCTTTGTTTAAGGGAAGTTCGGCTGGAGGCGCCGCAGATGTTGCCGCGCGGGCAAAAGCGCAAGAGGCAAGTTCGGAAATCAACGTACTCGACCGCGTTAAGCAAGGCGTTAGTGCTGTGTTGCCAGGTATGGCAGCCGAAAAGGAAGCGCCAGTTAAGAGCTTAGTTGCGAGGCCGGTCGCTTATGCTCGAACTTCTGCGGCAATGGGTAATGTTCAAATTCCTGAGTTTGAATTACTCGACACTCCGGCAACCGACAGAGAGACAGGTTACAGCGAAGATGAGCTCAAGGATTTTTCCAAGCTGCTAGAGGAAAAATTAGCGGATTTTGGTATCAGCGCAGAGGTCAAGTCGATACTTCCAGGGCCTGTTATTACACGCTTCGAAATCCAGCCAGCGGCCGGTGTGAAAGTAAGTCGCATCAGTAACTTAGTGAAGGATCTCGCGCGATCTTTGTCCGTAATTAGTGTGCGAGTGGTTGAGGTTATTCCAGGCAAGTCGTATGTTGGTATCGAGATTCCCAATGCTGATCGGGCGATGGTGTTTTTGAGCGATGTACTGCTCTCGGATGTTTATCAAAGTGCCGAATCGCCTTTAACTCTTGCGTTAGGTCATGATATTGCTGGGCAGCCTATGGTGGCTGACTTGGCGCGTATGCCTCATTTGCTGGTGGCTGGCACTACGGGTTCAGGTAAATCGGTTGGCGTTAATGCCATGCTATTGAGCTTGCTTTATAAAGCTACGCCAGCTGAAGTGCGCTTGATTCTTATTGATCCAAAAATGCTTGAGCTCAATGTTTATGAGGGCATTCCGCATCTTCTGGCTCCGGTGATCACCGACATGAAAGATGCTGCCAATGGGTTGCGTTGGTGTGTGGCTGAAATGGAGCGACGTTATCGTTTGATGGCAGCATTGGGTGTGCGTAATTTGGAGGGCTTTAATAAAAAAGTGCGAGAGGCCATAGAGCGTGGCGAGCCTATTATTGATCCGTTATGGCAGCCCGACCTGCTGTCGATGGTTCCTACCGAAGATCAAATACCGCCGGATCTCGACACCTTGCCGTGCATCGTGGTCGTGATCGATGAGTTTGCGGATATGATGATGATTGTAGGGAAAAAAGTTGAGCAACTGATTGCTCGAATTGCGCAAAAAGCTCGGGCTGCGGGTATTCATCTTATTTTAGCTACCCAGCGCCCATCAGTGGATGTGATCACCGGTTTAATTAAAGCCAATGTTCCTACACGCATTGGCTTCCAGGTTTCATCACGAATCGATTCGCGAACGATTCTCGATCAGGGTGGCGCAGAGCAGCTCTTAGGGCATGGTGATATGTTGTATTTGGCTCCGGGAAGTGGTGTGCCTATAAGGGTTCACGGTGCCTTTGTTTCTGATGAAGAGGTGCACCGAGTGTGTGATGATTGGCGTTCACGCGCTGAACCGGATTATATTCCAAGTGTCATAGAGGGAACCGCTGGCAGTGATATGGGTGCAGCGAGTAACTTGAGTGAAGATGAGGATAGTGAAACCGACGCGCTCTATGATGAGGCAGTTCATTTCGTTACGAAAACCCGTAAAGCTTCGATCTCTTCAGTGCAACGTAAACTTCGTATTGGCTACAATAGGGCGGCAAGAATGATTGAGTCTATGGAAGCCGCTGGTGTCATTAGCGAAATGCAAACGAACGGCAGTCGAGAGGTGTTGGCTCCTGCTCCTCCGGAGTAGGCTTCGCACTTTGGGTTTTTAGTTGCTCGCAGCTAGTCGTTGTGTTTTTTTAAGGCGTTGGCCTGTTGCATGGGGTTTTTTGCATGGTTTGGTGGAAATGAGAATCTGTTACGGTGTGGGTCGTTGGTCAATAAGCCTGCCTAAGGCGCTGGTATTTCTCGCAGTGCTTGTTAGCACAGCCACTTTATCGTCTTGGGCTAATGCTAGTCCAAAAGAGATAAGAACGCCTAAAGTTGTTGCCATGAGTGTGCAGCGGTTTGTTGAGTTGTTGGCACACTCTGATTCCATTCGTGCCGATTTTACGCATACGATGCGTGATAAGGGTGGCAACCTGCTCGATCAATCGAGTGGTTGGATGGCTTGGCAGCGGCCACAAAACTTCCGCTGGGAGATCATTGAGCCGCTGACGCAAACATTAATCATTAACGGTGAGCTATTTTATCAATACGATCGTGATCTTGAGCAGTTGATCGTGCAGCCGGTTTCTGCTGATATTGCTGCGCTGCCCAATGTGTTGCTCACCGGTGATGCGCTAGTTATTGATGCCCTCTATCGGGTAGAGTTCGTTGAGGAAGTGGCGATCCCGTCGTCGGGTGGTACTGTTCAGCAGCGCTTTAGGCTGATGGCAAAGAGTGATGGCGGATTGTTTAGTGCCATCATGATCGAGTTTAGCGGTCAGCAGATAACGGCAATCGACATAGAAGATGATCTTCAGCAAACGAGTCGTTTTGAATTTAGGCAAACGCAGTTGCTCAAAGCGGTCGGAGCCGATCTCTTCGAATTAAAGACCGCGCCCGGTACCGAGATTATTCAGCAATAATAAGAGGGCATGTCCTAACCGCTTATGCATGACACGCAGCAGTCCCTCATACAGCCTACATTAAAGCATGAGCCTTTAGCTGCGCGCATGCGGCCACGCTCGCTTGATGAGTTTTGCGGTCAGCAGCATATACTCCAAGCGGGCGGAGCATTGCGCTTGGCTATCGCCAGTGGTGAGCCACCGTCATTGATTTTTTGGGGCCCGCCTGGCACTGGTAAGACAACGTTAGCTAAAATTATTGCAGCACAAACGGCCATGTCTTTTTCAACGTTGTCAGCGGTCACCGATGGCGTCAAAGATATTCGTCATGTTGTGGCTCAGGCTAAGGCGTCAGCATGCAATGAGCAGCGTTCGCTTTTATTTATTGATGAAATACATCGCTTCAACAAAGCTCAGCAAGATGCGCTGTTACCGCATGTTGAATGTGGCTTGTTTACCTTGATTGGTGCGACTACGGAAAACCCTTCTTTCGAGTTGAATAATGCCTTGTTGTCACGAGTGCAGGTGGTTCGTTTGGAGTGGTTAGACTCAGCAGATTTGTACGAGATCTTGCATCGGGCTACGCGTGATTGCGAACGGGGTATTGGCGAGTTCAACATTCAAATCACTAAAGAGCAACTCACGCACCTAGCGCAATCGTCTGGCGGTGATGCGCGAGCCGCGCTGGCAACGTTAGAAAGTTTGGCGCATATGGCTGTTCAGCAAAATGCAAAGGAGGTGACTGATCAGTTAATCCAGGAAATGCTTCAACAGCGGCAGGTTTATTTTGATAAAGGTGGAGATCAATTTTACGAACAAATTTCAGCTTTACACAAAGCCGTGCGTGGAAGCGCTCCCGATGCGGCGCTTTACTGGCTTGCTCGTATGTTAGCCGGTGGCTGTGATCCTCTGTATATCGCTCGGCGGCTCGTGCGCATTGCCAGTGAGGACATTGGTCTGGCTGATCCGCGCGCTTTGCGGGTGGCATTGGATGGCTATGAGATGCAAGAGCGCCTCGGTTCACCTGAGGGCGAATTGGGCTTAGCTCAGGTCGCTGTATACCTAGCCTCCGCAGCCAAGAGTAATGCGGTCTATCGAGCTTTTGGTGAGGCTCAAAAATTAGCGCAAGATTATGGCCGTGAGTCTGTGCCTATGCATTTACGTAATGCGCCCACACGCTTGATGAAAGACCAGGGCTATGGTGCCGAATATCTTTACGCGCATGATTATTCCGATGGCTACGCAGCCGGTGAGAATTATATGCCCGAATGTTTGGCTGATAGTGGGCTTTATCGGCCCACTAACCGCGGTTTGGAGCTTAAAATTGCTGAAAAGTTAGAAAAATTACGAGCGATGGATAGTAAAAGCTCGTTTAAGCGCTACGTGAAACCGACCGATTAGAGATAGGAGCCTGTCGAATAAATTGACATTTTTAGTTCGCGCTTGTCGAATCCTAAACGGTTAAAAATTAGTAAGTTATTGATTAATAATTCCCTCATCTTGCTTGGCCTACCATTTGCTTGTGCAACCCCGCCTAGTTGTACTTGATACTTTCATAGTAAAACAATCTGGATGTATTTTTAGTCTGCGTTGGTCGGCCTATAAAGGCAGGTGTGACGCCCTAGCGCGCATCATCAGTCAACCGTAGTATTTTGAGAAAGACTCAATAGGGAGCAAGCTTTGAAATTCGCAAGTTTAATAGGGGTCGCAACGTTCAGTTTGGCTCTGCTAAGTTCAGTGGCGTCTGCCAGTATTATTAAGTATGACTTCACGGATGTGAGTCACCTCGGTAAGAGCGACCTAGGTCGCGTCACCTCGTTTACTGAGGACGGTCTTGAAATGACCGTCAAGGCGATGCAGCGCAGAGACGGTGGTTGGAAAAATCGTGGGCACGTCATTGAAGATGGTTTACGCCGGAACGCTCGGGGCTTAGGTGTTGCGAGTGGTCAGCACGATAATTGGGAAATAGATGGTAGTGGAAGACGCGAAGGCCTCAAATTTAGTTTTGATACAGAGGTGCATTTATTCGGTATAAAGACCTGGTTTGGCGACCACAACGATGACTGGAATTTGAGAGTTAAGTCAGACGGGAACTGGAGCAATATATTTAAAGATAAAGATGTTAAATCGTTCCGCGCTGGTGATATCAAAGGCAATCAATTTATTGTTTGGGCGGATGCTCAAAATGATTCATTTAGTATTAAGAAATTTATGGTGAAGACCAAATCTATGGTCAGTGTGCCAGAGCCTGGTTCTTTGGCTTTAATCGCTTTTGGTCTTGCCGCGCTAGTGACTTCCAGAAAAAAGTTGGTTTAAGTATTAGTGAATGATTTTGGGGCGCTAACAGCGTCAAAAAAGCCCGCTTATGCGGGCTTTTTTGTGCTCGAGTATTTCTTCAAAGATTATTGCCATGCTCAGATTGAGCGGCCAAGTGAGGCATCACATTTGTGCAATATGCGTGTATCATGCATTGCTTCATCTAATGCATGCTCTGCAAGGTAGTCACATGCAAACTTCGCTTTCAATCTCTGTTTTGCTGATGGTCGCCGTGGGCGGCAGTCTGGGTGCGGTCTTGCGCTATTTAGTTACCCTGTGGTCGATACAGAAGTTTGGCGATGGTTTTCCTTGGGGTACCTTGTTGGTCAATATTGTTGGTGCCTTTTTTGTTGGGCTCATGATCGCTCTACTTCAAGAGCGGACATTGCTTAATCCGTATTGGCGGCCTTTGGTTGTTGTGGGTGCACTTGGGAGTCTAACAACATTTTCTATGTTTTCGGTTGAAATGCTGCAATTTATAGAGCGCGGAAACTGGGCTCTTGCGCTCGCCTATATGCTTAGCAGCGTTATCATCTGTGTTGCACTGGTGGCTTTTGGGCTCCAGCTTGGCAAACTGATTTAGCAGAGTTTACATTGGCAGCTTTGGCGTAAGCCAGTTGCTGACACCGTAACGCGCGCTAATTTTTTTAAAAACGCAGTTACACATATCTGTGTAGCGTGTTGTGCTGAGCGTAGTATGCAACAAATTGGCTTGAATCAAGCTCCAATTTGGCGAAATGCAGTTTTATAATAGCGCCATTGTGCAGCCATCTTTGTTTATGGGTTGTGCTAGTAAGTTTACGCAGTCTTCATCCCTGTTTTATTTATCCATGCTTTTGCTGCTCGGTAAGCGAGGAGCTGAAGTCCCCAAACCTGAATAGCCATTGCTAAAGATCATAAGTCTATGCTCGATTTACGCTACTTACGAACACATCTCGATGACGTTGCCAGCCAGCTTTTAATTAAGGGCTATAAGCTCGATAAAGAGCGTTTTAGCACGCTCGATGCTGCTCGCAAGAGCGCCGATATTGAAAGTCAGGCTTTGCAAGCTGAGCGTAAACAAGCCTCAAAACAGATTGGTCAGTTGGTACAAACGGGTGTTGCAATTGACGATGCTAAAGCCCAAGTTCAGCAGACATTGGAAAAGATAGACGCTTCTCTGAATGCATTAAAGGCGCGTTCTCAAGCTGCCGATGAGCAAATTCAAGCATTTCTTTATGATGTTCCCAATATTCCTGACGTAAGCGTTCCTGCGGGCAAGGATGAGAGTGATAACGTTGAAGTGATGGTTTGGGGAGAGCCAAGGCAATTCGATTTTAAAGTTCTCGATCATGTTGATTTGGGGGGCGGTCTTAAAGGTATCGACTTCGATAGTGCATCGACTATGTCTGGTGCGCGTTTTGCGGTACTCAAAGCAGGCGTTGCTAGGCTGCATAGAGCGCTCGCACAATTTATGCTCGATCAGCATACAGAATGTAATGGCTATCAAGAAATTAATGCGCCGCTTATTGTTAATGCCTCTGCCCTGACGGGCACCACGCAATTACCTAAGTTTGCCGATGACCTTTTTAAGTTAGAAGGTGATGCCGACTATTTTTTAATTCCAACCGGCGAAGTCCCTGTAACTAATTTGGCTCGTGATGCTATTCACGAAGAGGCTGTGTTGCCATTAAAGTACGCAGCGCACACGGCTTGTTTTCGTAGTGAGGCAGGGAGTCATGGTCGTGATACAAGAGGCTTGATTCGCCAGCATCAGTTTGAGAAGGTTGAGCTGGTGCAGGTGGTCAAAGCGGATGAGTCGGAGCGCGCACTGGAAGAGCTGACTGGCCATGCGGAATCTATTTTACAAAAACTTCAGCTGCCGTACCGTAAGGTTATTTTGTGTGGCGGAGATCTGTCGTTCGGTTCGTGTAAAACCTATGATCTTGAGGTTTGGTTGCCGGCACAAGATACCTACAGAGAAATCAGTTCCTGTAGTAATTTTGGTGATTTTCAGGCGCGCCGATTAATGGCAAGATGGCGCAACCCCGAGAGCAAAAAGATTGAGCTGTTGCATACTTTAAATGGCTCAGGTTTAGCCGTCGGACGCACGCTCGTGGCGGTGCTGGAAAACTATCAAAACGAAGATGGTTCTATCGAAGTGCCTGACGTTTTGCATGAATATATGCGTGGTGTCACTCGAATTGCTAGCTTTTGATTGTAAGCCTTTATTTGTCCGCCTTTGATTGATAGGCCATTTGTATAGTTCAGGGCCATAAAAGCCACCTCATTGTTTACCAAGCTACACGGCGTCTATGGAATATCTCCCGTTATTTTTCGATGTTAAAGGTAAAACCTGCTTGCTGGTCGGTGGGGGCACTATCGCCTACCGCAAAGCAAAATTACTCGTGGGTGCGGGTGCTCGGCTGGCTGTAGTCGCCCCTGCTATTGAGCCTGATTTGCTAGAATTGGTGCAGGGTACGAACGGAGAATATTATGAGGAGCGTTATGGCGCAAAATGTCTCACAGACAAGTACTTTGTCATTGCGGCGACTAATGACGAAAACTTAAATGAAAAAGTTGCGGTAGATTGTCGCGCTCGTAAGGTGCTCGTCAATGTAGTGGATGCACCTCAGCACTGTGATGTTATATTTCCAGCTATTATTGATCGCGCCCCCATCGTTATCGCGGTTTCGAGTTCGGGCGCTGCTCCGGTGCTTGCTCGATCGGTGCGCACAAGAATAGAGAGCACGATCCCGGCCAATTTTGGGGTGTTAGCTAATTTTATTGGTGAGCGCCGTGACGAGGTTCGCCAGCAGCTCGATGAACAAAAGCTGCGTCTGTTTTGGGAAGATTTTGTGCAAAGTGAAATTGCAGAGCGTGTCATGATGGGGCGCTTAGACGACGCGCAAGAAATGTTTATTCGAGCACTGGACCATGCAGTAAAAAATAAAGAAGTGTCAGAAGGCGAAGTCTATTTAATTGGGGCTGGCCCTGGCGACCCCGATCTGCTCACCTTTAAGGCGCTTCGTTTATTGCAGCGCGCCGATGTTGTTCTTTATGATCGTTTAGTTTCTAGTGAAATCGTTGCAATGTCGCGGCGTGACGCTGAGCATGTGTATGTTGGTAAAATGCGCAGCGAGCATACGGTTCCACAGCAAGAAATTAATCGACTGCTTATTGAGTATGCCGGTGAAGGTAAAAAAGTTGCTCGCTTAAAAGGTGGAGACCCCTTTGTCTTCGGGCGCGGCGGCGAAGAGATCGCCGGGCTTGCGCAAAATAATATTCCCTTTCAAATAGTGCCGGGCGTTTCGGCTGCCAATGGTTGCGCATGCTACGCGGGAATACCGCTCACGCATCGCGATCATGCGCAGTCGGTAAGGTTTGTCACGGGGCATTTGAAAGATGGTTCTATGGATTTACCTTGGGCCGAGCTAGTTACGCCGTCGCAAACGGTTGTTGTTTATATGGGGTTAATAAGCCTGCCTATAATTTGCGAGCAATTGGTGGCTCATGGTGCGCCAGGAAATACCCCGGTGGCATTGATAGAGCGCGGTACCACGCCGGATCAGCAGACTCATATTGGCACACTAACGAGTATTGTTGACTTGGTTGCAGATAAAAATGTACAAGCGCCAACACTGATTATTGTAGGAGGGGTTGTTAAATTACACGATTCATTGAGCTGGCGTTAATCGTTGCCTCGTGCGGCCATAACCATTGCTCGGTGGGTAGTGATGATTTTCTTGGCACAAAATAGAATGTTCACCAGTAAAAACACTTCGACTTTTTAATCAGTACGAGTTGTAAATAGCGTTAACAGAAACACGAGCATGATTTTTAGTGGAACATTGATATCTTTACGTACAAAACGGTACCGCTTTTTTTGGGTATGGTTTGCGTGCGTGACGTTTACAGTTCAGGCATCAATTCCCTCTGGGTACATGCCTAACTCGCTAGCTAGTGGCAGCGCAATACAGCTTTGTCCTAAAAATATATCGGCTGAGCTTATGGCGGTGTTGCATAGCTCGCATCAGAAAGTCGAAAGACCTTCAAAGTCTAAAGTGGCGGAGCCTTCCCATCATGAACACCATCATGCGGCGTCTAATGCCCGCGTAGGCCCAAGCGCCGGCTTGATAGATCACTCGGCGCATAATACCGATGCCGCTCTGTGGGCAAGTGATTGCGACTTTGGTGCAGGTACGCAAAGTGTTTTGCCATTTTTAAGAGCCTACAGCCTGCCCTGCGAAACTATTATACAAGCTGGTTATACTTTCCTGCAAAATCAGTGTGCTCTAGATTCTGTCTTGCCCCATCAGCATCAACCTCGGGCACCGCCAAAAATAATCAGTTAGTCCTACTAATAGCAGGTAACGCTTTCAATCAAGTCATTGATTGAATATTGGTTGCCTATACGCTAATTTTATTTTTGGAATTGAACTATGAAAGTGATATTTTTGACTGCAGGCACTTTGGCCATGCAGCTGTTTAGCGCCGTTACTTGTGCAGCAGATAATTCAAAGCAACATCTTGGCGGGCATCATGCCTCAAGTCATGCGGGCAGCGTGAGCGTATCAAGCGATGATCAAAGACGCGTTAAAGACCAAGCGCATGCCGATTCGCACGCGCCAATTGGTGTGATGGCTGATCACATGCATCAGGCGGGCGAGTGGATGGTGTCTTATCGCCCCATGTACATGAGCATGAAAGGCAACCAAAATGGCGGGGCAAGTTTGTCACCCGAACAAGTGATTACTCAGCCTAATCGCTTTGCCATGCCACCAACCATGCCAGCAAATTTAAGGGTGGTGCCAACCGAGATGACGATGAGCATGCATATGCTGGGTGTCATGTATGCTCCTAGCGATAGTGTAACGCTTATGGGCATGACGCAGTATGTAGAAAAAGAAATGGATCACATTACATTTCAAGGCATGGGCGGCACTAATCGTTTAGGTAACTTTACCACCAAGACCAGCGGCATCGGTGACACGAGTTTATCGGCTCTTATTAAGCTTGGCCCAGCGTGGCATGCTCAGGTGGGCGTTTCATTACCCACCGGCGACATCAAACAAACCGATACGGTACTCAGCCCAATGGGGACGAACCCAACGCTACGACTACCCTATATGATGCAATTAGGCTCTGGCACTTATGACGCTTTGCTCGGAGCAACCTACAACAGGGTGGCTCATACGGCTAAGAGTAATTTTGGGTGGGGAGGGCAGTGGCGAAGTACGCTTCGGCTGGGTGAAAATAGCGAGGATTACACCTTTGGTGATGAGCATCGTTTTACGGGCTGGATAAGCTACAGCTTCAGTCATGCGCTGAGCGTATCAACACGCCTTGAATGGTTGAATCGAGGAAATATCGATGGCATCGATGCTGTGATCATGGCGCCTGTGCAAACGGCCGACCCTGACCGCCAGGCATTAGATCGTTTAGATTTCGGTTTAGGGCTTAATTGGTTGTTGCCAAAACAGCAGCATCGTTTATCAATGGAGTTGAGTATGCCTATTACCGAGCACATGGATGGCCCGCAAATGAAAACAGACTATCAAGTAGTGCTCGGATGGCAATATAGCCCGTAGAGAATCTGTTCGTTACCTGCGTGAGGCTATATGGTTTCGCTTGCATTTGTCGCTCTCACATCCGTCGAGTTGTGGGAGCGACACCGCAGCGCAGTCGTTATGCGGTTTTGATTTTTGATTGATGCAAGGGTTAGGCCCTGCGTTTTTCGTTGGCAATTTGTTGAGCTAAATACTCTTCATAAGTGCCTTGAAAATCATTGAGCTGTTGATCTTTTATTTCGATAATTCTTGTGGCGAGTGATGAGACAAATTCTCGATCGTGGCTGACAAAAATAAGCGTGCCCTCATAGTGCTCTAAGGCAAGGTTCAATGCTTCGATACTTTCCATGTCGAGGTGGTTAGTTGGCTCGTCCATAATAAGTACGTTGGCATCACTCATCATCATGCGGCCAAAGAGAAGACGGTTTTTCTCACCGCCAGAACAAACGGCAGCCTTTTTGAGAAAATCATCGGATGAAAATAATAAGCGGCCTAGTGTTGCTCGCACAATCTGGTCGTCATGGTGTGGTTTTCGCCACTGGCTCATCCAGTCAAACAAATTTAAATCGTTATTAAACTCATTATTACTATCTTGCGGGCAGTAAGCGATGCTGGCATTTTCAGCCCACTTAACTTCGCCGTGCAGAGGGTCAAGTTGATTCATCAAGCAGCGCAAGAGGGTGGTTTTACCTGCGCCATTATCACCAATTACAGCAAGTTTACTGCCAGCTTCTAAAATCATGCTGCCTTGATTGAACAATAAATTGTCATCAAAACCATGGCCTATTTTGTTGAGGATTACTGCTTGGCGGTGTAGCTTTTTGCTTTGAGTAAAACGGATATACGGTGTGACTCGGCTTGATGGTTTGATATCGTCAAGCTTGATTTTCTCAAGCCTCTTTGCTCGTGAAGTCGCTTGCTTGGCTTTGGATGCGTTGGCAGAGAAGCGGCTAACAAATTGTTGAAGGTCAGCAATTTGGGTCTTCTTTTTCGCATTTTCCGAATGCATGCGCTCCTGTACAGCGGTAGCTGCCAGCATAAAATCATCATAGGTGCCTGGGTAGATTCTCAGTTCGCCATAGTCAATATCAGCCATATGGGTGCAGACTGAATTTAAAAAATGCCGGTCATGCGAGACAATTATCATCGTGCTTTTGCGTTCATTCAGCGTCGTTTCAAGCCAGCGAATGGTATCGATGTCGAGGTTGTTGGTAGGCTCGTCGAGTAACAAAATATCGGGGTCAGAAAAAAGTGCCTGAGCGAGTAATACGCGAAGTTTTCTACCCGGCGCCACCTCACTCATTGGGCCTGCATGTAATGCTTGCTCAATGCCAGCGCCGAGTAATATTTCTTCAGCGCGGCTTTCGGCGCTGTAGCCATCCATTTCTGCAAATTGAATTTCCAGCTCTGCCACATGCATGCCCTCGGCTTCGGTCATCTCAGGCAGGGAGTATATGCGGTCGCGCTCTTGCTTGATTTCCCACAGTTCGGCATGGCCCATAATCACTGTGTCGACGACGCTAAATTCTTCAAAAGCAAATTGATTCTGGTTGAGTTTTCCGATGCGCTCATTGGGTGTAATGGCTACATTGCCCGCACTGGGCTTTAGGCTGCCATCGAGTATTTTTATGAACGTCGACTTTCCGCAGCCGTTAGCGCCAATAAGGCCGTAGCGATTGCCGCCGCCAAATTTAGCCGAAATGTTTTCAAATAATGGTTTGGCACCAAATTGCATGGTGATATTGGCGGTGGTGATCAAAATAAATTCCCTAAATGCGATTTTAACTGGACAAGTGATTTGATTTTTCGGCAGTCTGACATGGCTTGAGTGTTAGCTGGGTTGCTCCGAGTTTGTTTCACCGTCGGCTACTGTGGGCTTGCGCCGTTTGCGTTGAATGATTGTGGGAGTGGTCTTCTTTTCGCGCACTTTAAGTTTGTCATCGTAGTTTATGTCGTAACGTGCGGCAGGCTGGCCAGCGGGTGAGCCGCCGCCTAGTGAATTACTAGGGTAGCCATAGGGTTGATTGCGGGTGTTCCTGCCGGCAGACTTTTTGCCAGGCCTCGAGCCGGCGGGTTTGTTCGATTGACGCTTAGGCTTATGCGGCGCGCTGTAGTCTGGTTTGAAAATGGTATTGTATTCAGTGTGTGGAGCATCGTTTGCTGAGGCAACATTACCATTGACTTCCTGTTTGGGCCGCCTATTTTTGTTACTACTGGATTGGGCGTGGTTTTTCTGGCTAGCGTTGCTTTGAGGGCCATTACTGCGGTTGGGTCCGGTACGCTTTTGTCCGCCATTGGGTTTGCGTTTATCTGCATCAGATCGCTTGGCTTTGTGGCGGCCAGCCCCTGCCTCACTGCGGTTGCCAGGCTCGGAATGCTGGCGCGGGGTGTTTGTGGTATCTGACTCTGGGCGCGCAGCGGAGCCGCTTCTTCTAGCTGAGCTATTTCTTCTTGGTGGCCTGCCTTTTTTTGTATCCGTTCTGTTTTGATTGTTACGTGACGGTGCTTTAGGCACGCGCTGTCCCAGTCGTGATTCTGGTAGCGTTCGTTGCGGAATAAAATCGGGCAATAGCTCTCTTGATAGCACTTGCTGAATCAAACGCTCGATATCGACGAGTAATTTGAATTCGTCAGCGCAGACTAATGATATAGCGTGCCCCTCAGCACCTGCGCGTCCGGTGCGTCCAATGCGATGCACATAATCTTCAGGCACGCTGGGTAATTCATAATTAACCACTTGCGGAAGCTGTTCAATATCGAGGCCGCGCGCAGCAATATCAGTGGCTACTAAGACGCGTGTTTTACCGCGTTTGAATTCGGCCAGGGCAGTGGTGCGAGCGCCTTGGCTTTTGTTACCGTGAATGGCGGCAGCCTGAATACCGTTTTCGTTGAGTTCAAGTGCGAGTCGGTTGGCACCTCGCTTGGTTTTGGTAAAGACTAATACCTGTTGCCATTCTTCTTCGCGAATCAGATGCATCAGCAGCAATGGTTTGCGCCTAGCATCAACCGGGTATACGAACTGCTTTACGGTCGTGGCGGTTCGATCTGCCGGTGATACCGAGATCTCGACTGGCTGATTGACAATGCCTCGTGCTAACTCTCGGATAGAGGGAGAGAAGGTGGCTGAAAACAGCAAGTTCTGTCGCTGTCTGGGTAAGAGCGCAATGATTTTGCGAATATCATGAATAAAACCCATGTCGAGCATACGATCAGCTTCGTCTAGAACAAGCACTTCAAGCTGGTCAAATTTAACGGCATTTTGCTGGTAGAGATCCATCAACCGGCCTGGTGTAGCTACAAGAATATCAACGCCACTGCGTAGTCTCATCATTTGAGGGTTGATTTTTACGCCGCCAAAAATCACCGTTGAACGGAGGTCTAAGTTTGCGCCATAGGTGGCTACGCTCTCACCCACTTGAGCGGCTAGTTCTCGGGTGGGCGTAAGGATGAGTGCACGAACTTGGTTACCTTTGGCTTTGTTGCCGCCGTTTAATCGGTCGAGTATAGGCAGCGTGAATCCGGCGGTTTTTCCCGTGCCAGTTTGGGCCGCAGCCATGACGTCGCAGCCTTGTAAAATGGCAGGGATGGCTTCAAGTTGAATGGGTGACGGTGTGGTGTAGCCTTTTTCGGCAATAGCTTTTAATAGAGGTGTGGATAACCCCAGCTCGGCAAATGACATAAGCGGATACTCGATATTGGTGCTGGTAACGACAAGTCAACTGCGCATATCGTTACAGGTAGAGAGCGCTCAGGGCTTTGAATACATCGAGTTCTTCCCAATCGAGACTAGGCTGATCGAGACTGAACGGATCGAGAATGGAGCCAGGCAGATGAAGCGAACTTCAGGTTACACGTAATTTTCGCTATTTGCCATGCAGGAAGTTGTTAATAACAGCACTTTACAGCTCGGGGTGGCTGGGTGGTTTGAGGGGCAACGTTGGGTAAATGGGGTGATTGTGAGGCTGCCAATTGGCCCGTTACCACATAAGGTCGTCGGGTACTTTGAAATCGGCATAAGGGTCTTCGGCTTGTTCGGCTTGTGTTGCATTAGGCGTTTTTACGTTCAACAGCACCACTAGTGTGGGGTCGCGCTGCTCAATCTTACCGGCAATAGCCGAAGGGACTAACTCATAACTGGCGCCTAGTCGAACAATCGCAATGTGTCCGCGCTCTAATTGTCGTTGCTGTATGTTATCTACGTAGATTTTCTTGATCTTCTTATTGTCCACAAACTGGTAGCCAATGTCGCCTTTTTGGTGGCCAATACGATGTCTCTCAATAAGCTGAATGATCTGGGCGCCAATGGCTTTTTCGTTTGCCCGCTGCAAGGCGGCTTGATTGTGTTCCCTTGCTTTATTAGCTTTGTCGGCTTGAGCCTGCTGAACCGCAATTTTTGCAGTGTTGTCTACTTCGGCTTCACCGCGGCGTACCTGTTTCGCATGTCGGCGCTTGTCTTTGGCAACCTGTTTCGCTTTTTTTTCGTCGACCATACCGGCTTTAAGAAGTTGGTCTTGCAGTGAAGGCATGAGTGAGAGTTTCCGGCAATAAGATTAATGGGAGGCGTGGACTTACCTCTGAACTATTTTAGTCAGTTCTTTGTTGCGCGCCTGGTTCAGAACAGCTCGAATAATAGCAGTTCAATTTATGGTAATGCAGCTGTTTTTATTGACTATTAATCAATAGTATCTGCTATTCTATGTTCGCCTGATTGGTCTCATGCCAATCAGGACAAGGCGTTAAGTGTTATTGAGTTGTGGTTGCATAACAGCTTTGGATCGCTCGTTGTATTAAAGACAAACACCTAAGACATTGAAGTTACTGGACTCAGCAAGGAGACGCTATGCTCATCTTAACCCGTAAATCTGGTGAAAAGATTCGTATTGCCGGAGATATCGAACTTACCGTTCTACACGTGAGTGGCTCGCAGGTCAAAATAGGTATTGATGCACCGAAAGATGTAACGATTATGCGCGAAGAGCTATTGGGTCGGGATGCCAGAGATATTGATCCGGGCGATGCATAATAAAATCTATTGATCAGATTGATGTTCTAGATTCTTTTTAGTCGATCTGCTTCCCGCCTTATTCGCACAAGGCCCTCCCTAAGGTATAATTTGCCGCAATTTATCGCCGACGCAACGGCTATTTTGGTTACTGAGCTTATACCTTGAGGAAACGCGCATGAAAGATGAAACGCTGGCTATTCACCATGGCTATTCCACCGACCCAACCACCCACGCTGTAGCTACACCAATATACCAAACGGTTGCTTATGAATTTGATAATGCCCAGCATGGCGCTGATCTATTTAATCTAGCGGTTCCTGGCAACATCTATACCCGCATCATGAACCCTACCAATGATGTGCTTGAGCAGCGTATGGCAGCACTTGAGGGCGGCATTGGAGCACTGGCAGTCAGTTCAGGCAGTGCGGCCATTAATTATGCCATCCTCACGCTTGCCGAGGCGGGCGACAATATCGTATCCACACCTCAATTGTATGGTGGGACCTACACACTTTTTGCGCACATGCTACCTAAATTGGGTATCGAGGTGCGGTTTGCACAAGATGACAGCCCTGCGAGTTTAGCTGCGTTGATTGACGAAAAAACGAAGGCCGTCTTTTGCGAAAGTATTGGTAATCCAGCCGGCAATATTATTGATCTAGAAGCGGTTGCCGCCGTTGCTCATGCAGGTTGTGTTCCTTTGATTGTTGATAACACCGTGGCCACGCCGGCACTGTGTAAGCCGATCAGTTTTGGAGCTGACATCGTCGTGCATTCACTCACCAAATATATTGGTGGGCATGGCACCACGCTGGGCGGCATCATTATTGACTCAGGTCAATTTCCTTGGTCGGAACACGCGGAACGTTTTCCTGTACTCAATCAACCTGAGCCGGCTTACCACGGGGTGGTTTATACTGAGGCATTTGGCGAGGCGGCTTATATTGGTCGGGCTCGTACGGTGCCATTGCGAAATACTGGTGCTGCTCTATCACCGCTCAATGCATTTCAATTGATGCAAGGTCTTGAAACATTATCATTGCGCATGGAGCGTCATACCGAAAACGCGCTTAAGGTGGCCGAATATCTCAAAGATCACTCTAAAGTTGCATGGGTTAGCTATGCAGGGCTTGAAAGCTCTCCGTTTCGCGCCTTGGCTAAGAAATACACCCAGGGTCGACCGGCTTCAATTCTTTCGTTTGGTTTGAAAGAGGGTTTTGATGCCAGCGTTAAATTTTATGACGGGCTCAAATTATTTAAGCGATTGGTCAACATAGGCGATGCGAAAAGCCTTGCTTGCCATCCTGCATCAACCACCCATCGACAACTGAGCGAGCAAGAGCAGCGCCAGGCAGGTGTCTCAGCCGAGATGATCCGTTTATCGGTGGGTATTGAGCATATTGACGACATCATTGCCGACCTAGAGCAGGCTTTGGCTTAGTTTTCGGGTGGCTGCTAAGGTGGCTGGGCAGAATAGCTTTCGTCAAAGTGTTAGCGCTAAATAGGGCTCGCTAGTCAACGTTATCGGTTGCTGTTCAGCGAGCTGGCACTGTGTTCTAGCCATAAGGTTCACCTTTTGTGAGTCCCGCTTAACCTTATAATGTTCCGACAAATATAATAACGCCACAGCAGCTAACCAACGTGCGCTGTGAGTTGTAACCGCCATGACGCTTGCGTTTGAGGTGAGGTTTTCGCGGAGATACCTTATGAAATATTCAGCTATTACCGGATGGGGCAAGTGTTTGCCGCCGGCTGTGCTGACGAACGCCGACCTAGCTACATTCATCGATACGGATGATGAATGGATTAGTAGTCGCACGGGCATGAAAGAGCGTCGTATCGCTCATGTTGAGGCTAGTGATCTTGCGCACGTGGCAGCGGTACGCGCTTTGGCTGCCGCTAATAGGGATGCGAAAGACCTCGATCTCATTATTTTTGGAAGCTGTACTGGCGATAATATCGTTCCAAATTCCGCTTCGCGGGTGCAGCATTTACTCGGTGCCGACAGTGTGGCGGCAATGGATTTAAACACCGCATGCACTAGCGGTTTATATGCGCTTAGCGTGGCTTCGGCAATGATCAAAGCCGGTTCAGCTAAGCGTGTACTGGTAATTGGGGCAGAAAAAACCTCGTCGGTACTCGATTGGGTGAATCGCAATGTGGCAGTATTATTTGGCGATGGTGCGGCTGCTTTAGTCGTTGAGGCATCCGATACTCAGCAAGGTTTGTTGGGCGAGTCGTTAGGTTGTTATGCAGAGGCGCGCGATTCGCTGTTTATTCAAAATTACGGTGGTGCTTTTACTAATAACCCATTTTGCCAAGCCACCTCGTGGGATTTCGATGGGCAGGATATTTTTAAACGCGCCGTCGCGGGCATGGTGGGAGCCAGTAATCAGGTGTTAGACGATATGGGTTTAAGTGTTGCCGATATCGATCTCGTTGTTCCGCATCAGGCTAATAGCCGTATTATTGATGCAGTCGGGCGAAAGCTTGGCGTCCCGACCGATAGAGTTTTTGTAAACGTAGAGCGTTATGGCAACATGTCGGCAGCAACCGTTTTAGTGGCTTTAGTTGAGGCTATTGAGCAAGGTTACGTACGGGCGTTTAGCAAAATTTTGCTACCGGCGTTTGGCGCGGGGCTTACTTGGAATTCACATTTGGTGCAGTGGGGTGATCGAATCACGCCACTAGCGATTTCTGATATTGAGCTTCCGCCGTGCGATGAAACCGCGCTTGAGTTAATCGCTCCTTACTTAACTCAGCAGCGCAGGCAGTTACAGTCTCAAATAGAATCTGTTCAACAAGCTGACCTGAGATAGCTGCAGAAGTTTCATAATAGGTGGCGGCGAGTTTTTATGACGCGGCTTGTTTGCTATTAGTAATCCACAGCGTTTGATAGGGTGCCAGCTGCAGCTCACCGCGGTAATCACTCAGTGGCGTGCCGCTGATTAAATCAAACCAGTTTTCAGTCTCAATCAAATTCACCGCTGACAACGGCAGTGCACGCTTCTTGGGTGTTATGTTTGATATACAAAAAATACTTTGTGAGCGGTCAATACTCTGACGCCAAAAACCGAAGATGCTCTCTCCCAAGTGCAGCGTAAACTGGGTGGCATTGGGGTGGAACGCCGGTTGTTTTATTCGTATTGCCAGCAGTGCTTTAAGTTTGCTTAAGACTTCCGAGTGATGATTTTTTTTACTCAGTAAGGCCTCAAGTTCATCAGATTGCCACTGGCGCCGATTAATCGAGCGATTGTCACCGTTGGCGTGCATGCCTTCATAGTCGTTACTGGTGCCGACAAGACTGTGAATGTAGAGGCCAGGCACGCCCTCTAAGGCAAACATGATGGCATGGGCACAGGTGAAGCGTTCAGTATTAAAGCCATCGGGGCCGGCAAACGTGCCTTGTAGAGCATCGTATAAAGCGATGTTCATTTCGTAAGGTTTAACTTCGCCCGATTCAAGTGTGCGATAGGATATCTTGCCGCCGAAGTTGCCAATGGTGGCCAGCATCCTGTCTATTTCTCGCTCGGACAATAAGCCTTCAGTCGGGCGCAGGCCAATGCCGTCATGGGAGGCAATAAAATTAAAATAGGCCGTGCCATTTTGGGCCGGTGGCATGCTCATCATCCATTGTTTTAAATAATGACAGTCGCCGGCTAATAGGCTGTATACCAATAAAGGCGGCAGTGAGAAGTTGTAAATCCAGTGAGCTTCGTTGGCATTGCCAAAATATTCAAGATTTTGTCGGTTGGGAATGTTCGTTTCGGTGACCACAACAGCGTCTGGTTGGGCATGTTCAATCAACAGGCGTAGCAAACGAATGACTAAGTGCGTTTCGGGTAAATTAATGCAGCTGGTGCCCACACGCTTCCACAAAAAAGCGACCGCGTCTAAACGAAAAATACGAATACCACGGTCGAGATAAAACCGAATTATGGAAACGAACTCTAGTAATACCGCTGGATTTTCAAAGTTGAAATCGACTTGATCGGCGCTAAACGTGCACCATACATAGCGTTCACCATCCGCAGTTTCAACACGGGTAAGTAAGGGACTGGTTCTTGGTCGCGTAACCCTCGAAATGTCGGCTTTCGGATCTGCTGTGTAGTAAAAGTCTTTGTAGGTTGGGTTGGCTAAGCAAAACTGCTCAAACCATTCACTTTGCTTAGAGCCGTGGTTAATGACAAGATCAGCCATTACATGATAATCAACGCAAAGGTTTTCTATGTCTTGCCACGAGCCTAGTGTAGGATCTACCGCTCTATAGTCTTTAACCGCAAAGCCCGCATCAGCACTTGCAGGGAAAAATGGCAAAATATGCAGCGTATTAGTAATGTTTTTACAATGCTCATCTGTAAAGCGTTTTAGCGCACTGAGATGATTTGTTTCGTCATTTTTTATCGTGTTGCCATAGGTGATCAGCACGACATCCTGCTCCGACCACAGATTTTTAGGCGCGCAAAACGCGTTGGCATTGGGCTCAAGGCGCATTGCTTGCAGCAGCTGGTTGGCCACAGTCAGTGTATCTACATCAATGGCGTTATTGGTGTAGATATTTTCAAGTAAATCGATCAAGTGATCAGAAAGATTATGATGCATGGTGAATACTCGCGACTGTGCAGTTATCTTCCGTACTTAAGTGTGTCTTCTTCAACTGCTTGAGCAATGCGCTCAAGGATGTCCGGTACCGCGCTGCGTACGCGATTCCAGCTTGGTATGAACGGCGTCTCCATTGGGCGCTCCAAAAAGATATTGCCCGCGGTCATGATGTTTTCGGCAAAAAGCTCAACGGCTTGTTCTTCCTGATGAATATCAAAGCTAAGTTGATTGATTCTCGCATCATTGCCATAGGCTTCAACATAATTTAACGCGGTTCGATAATAGGTGGCCTTTAGCGTGCGAAACTTCTCTGTGTCGAAGATCTCCCCTTGTGTGGCTAGCTTGCGTATGAATGCTTTTGTGATGTCGATCGACATCTTTGAGAGGCCGCGCGCACTATCGGCGGCTGAAAGGTCCTGGTGCTTATGATCGTAAACATCAGCAATATCTACTTGGCAGATACGGTTCTTAGAGTAGTTGCGATACATTTCAGACAGCACACCAATTTCGAGCCCCCAATCACTAGGTATGCGCAAATCGTATAGGACATCGCGCCTAAAAGAAAACTCTCCTGCTAGCGGATAGCGAAAACTGTCCATGTAGCGCAAATAATCTAGATCGCCTAACACAATACGCAGTGCATGCAGAAGGGGGCTGACTAGCAGGCGCGAGACTCGACCATTGAGTTTTCCATCAGCAATCCGAGCGTAATAACCTTTGCAAAACGAATAGCTAAAACCTGGGTTAGCGACGGGGTAAATAAGCCGAGCTAAGAGATCGCGTTTATAGGTTTTTATATCGCAGTCATGCAACGCAACGGCCTCTGATTTTCCAGTGGCCAGTAGATAACCCATGCAGTACCAAACGTTACGACCTTTGCCAGGTTGTGATGGCGCTAGTCCTTTGCTCGCTAATTCCTCATCAATTGCACGCAGCGCCGGTCCGTCGTGCCACATGACACGAAAGTTTTGTTTTAGCCCCGAGAAGAAATTAAGAGCGTATTCATATTGGCTTTGGTCGGCTTGGTCTAGCCCAATAACAATTTCCTCTAAATACGGTACGTGCTGAAGCTGCTCAACAATTTGAGGTAAGGCTTCGGTTTCTAATTCGGAAAACAATGAGGGTAGTATGAGTCCCATAGGTCGTTCTGATGAAAAGCTAACGAGTTCATTTTCCAGTTCTTCTACCGAGAGCCGAGATAAGTTATGCAAGGTGGTGAGAGTGCCATTTTGATGAAAGTCTGCCATATTGGTTTGCTCTTTTAAATGTTGCTATTAAGTTGTTTTTTGCACTAACACTGACTTTCAGTGAAATGGGCGATGAGTTGTTGCGTTACTAGTTCTGACCAGCCGGCAGGTCCAAAAAGACGGCTTTTAACTTGGTATTTCGAAGGGGCGACCTCTGGAAACGGATGCTTTTTAGAGCGAACGAGTAGGGCGGTGTTGGCTGCGTTCAACATCGAAATATCGTTTTCACTATCGCCTAATGCAAGTGCGATGCATTCAGTATTGTCAAGCTGTGAATTTATCCATTCTTCAAGCCATAATAAAGCGCGGCCCTTGTCCGCCTTTGTGTCCATTAAGTGTAAAAATCGACCGCCATCTACCACGGTTACGCCCTGAGCTGATAGGCATTGAATGAATTCTTTTCGTTGGTCTGAGTTTCCTTGCCAAACGATCGGATCGCTGAACTCTCTTTCGCTGGCTTGTTTTGCATCGCGCTCATTCAAACCGGTAAGTGCACTGATTTGCTCAATGTCTAGCGAGGAAAACGTTGTGTATAACGCAGCAAATTTTGCATCTTGCCGAGCCAATAACTCCTGCCAGAACGCGATCCGACGACCTGGTGCATAGCACCAGTACGCGGTTTGGTCGATGGTTACTTGGTGTGTCATTGGCGGCTGTCTATTCGCGTAGAGCGGCATGCTGTCGCAAGGAAGGTAAATTGCTGCACCGTTTTCGACAATAAAGGGTGTATTTAAATCGAGGCGTTTACGCAGCTCTAATACTTCAACCAGTGTTTTGCTCGTGACAGGAATGACCGGAATACCTCGCTGTTTTAGCTCACTTAAGCAGCTAGAGGCTTCGTCAAAACGATAATCGGTATCATCGAGTAGCGTTCCGTCTAAGTCTGTAAAAATGAGTAGTTGTTTTGTCATGCTAGATTTCATACAAATAATTGAGTGTGAGTTGTTTGGCGTGCCGTGCAAAAATAAGTAATCTTTTATTGACTCTCATTGCGTGCACTAAGGTCGATATCACTCTGTTGGTAGCCTTGAATATCTCGTTGTTGATTCAACAAATATAAATGGTCGATATGTGGCGGCAGTGTAGCTAAGCAGTGTTCCGTAATGCGCTGAAAATAAGCCACGAAGTCACGCACATCCAATTCACTCATCGGTACAGCGGGGGCTGGTTCGTTGAGCAAATTGTGGGCGTGTATCAACTTTTCTTCCTGCTCGAGTCGCCATTGAAAAACACAGTCAAAACTTGGCGCCTGTAACATCGCCCACTCATCTACCTGGGCAAACAACCGCTGATAATCACCGGCTAATTGGTCGTTAACATACCTACGCCAGATGCCGTCGCTGTCGAGTTCCTCTTCTAAGGCATTAATCGGTTCAATGAGCTGTTGAGCCGTCTGTGGTGTGGCGCCCATGCACCAGCCTTCGAAAATGATGAGGCGCGGTGGCGCTTGGATCTCCTCGCCCTTGCTATTTCGGTCATCATGGAGTTTGTTAAATCGGGGAATTGATACTGCCTCAGCAGTCTGGTTCATGCGCATTAATTTGCGTAGCGTGGTGAGCGCAAGATCGATATCGTGTGTACCTGGAACACCTCTGCGCGCTAATAAAGGGTGACGGGTCTTCGCTAGATCGGATCGCTGTTGTTGAGTCAGATAAAAGTCGTCAAGCGATAAGACTACTGTGCTTAATTGGTGCTCATGCACCATTATCGAGCGCGCAAAGTCGGCTAGGGTTGATTTGCCGGAGCCTTGGCAGCCGTTAATACCCAGGATCCAGGGTATGTCTTCTTTAACCAAGCGTTGAACGAGGCTTGTGATTAGCGGCGCATAATCAACAACAGCCTTTGCCCAATACGTGGCGGGTAATTGGTTTCTCGCTAAAAAACGCAGTTGCCAGTCTTTTAATGGCTCGGGTGAACCGGAGGTTTGTGTTTGAGGTTTGTCGTTGGGTGACATCACATTTGGCTCCGGCGGCCGTACAGGATTTTAAGCAGTGCTGATCGTCGTATGTGCTTGAGCGTTTTAATGGTCAATGGCTTCATGATGTTGGTGTCTAGGAAGACCATAGGCAGAATTTGTGCCAACTACACAAAAGACCTGTGACGGTGGCGTTGCCGGCAGCCCTCATCCAAAATCTTGCTTGGCCTAGTGTTGCACCCAGTGCACATTGCTTGGCCTAGTGTTGCACCCAGTACACATTGCTTTTGCGGCCACCGTTCGGTGTTCCTGGCGGATGATCGATGGGCTAGCCGTATTTCTTTTCATGTGCACCGAGGGTTTTGCTCACCTTATTTAGCGCGCGCAATATCCGCTGCTCGATCGTGGCGCCACGATTATTTTTTGCTAGTAAGGGCTTAGTGTGAGCCGCACATAAGTTTTCAGACTCATGCAAAGCAGCGGCTAAGTGTTTTGCCCACGTGCGAAAATCGTTAGCCGCTCCTGCTCGAGGCTCGAGCGTTTTGGCAAGTGTGGGATGAAAACTCAGGTGATGGCGCGGTGCTAGTAGGCCTAGTGGTGATGGCAGTTGAATGTTGATCAGCGTGTCGTCTACATGGAGTGTCTTGGAGGAGCGATGGTAGGCCAACACTGACGCAAAGTGAAGCTTGTCATTTGTCGAAATGAAATCGACGCCACGGGGAGTAAAAAATTCAAAATCATTCGAATACAAAGTCTGCATCGCTGCCGATTCAGTCAGTGCTGCCTGCCAAGGTAGGTCTGGAAGTACTTTTAGGTGCCGAGCGGTACCGTACAGTTTTGCCCATGGGTAGCGCTCCTGCATGGCTTTGACATGCAAAGTGTGGAAGGGGTGGAGATTAATAATGGCTTCAATAGCCTTGCCATTATTGGTTAGTTGGTCAACTTCGCAGGCAATCTTATTGTTTAGGTTACAGGCATCAAGGATAACAAATTTACCGCTGTGCAATTGCACCAGCGAGCTTTGGGTGCCAATGTCGACAAAGCGACCGATCTTAAAAGACCCGCGAATGTTATAGAAGTCCTCTGCAACAGCTATGATATCAGGCGGCATAGGGAAGATTCCTGAGATGCTTAATGAAAGAGGCTTACAAAAATGTGTTTAAACACGTGCCCCGCTAGTTTTCGTGATGCTGGCCGGCGGTGCTCCCAGTTGCAGATAGTAGTATCACTAGAATGCATTGAGTCGCCGGCGCTTGAAGGGTTTGTGTGGCGACATTACTAGACTGCGTCAATCACTTTGAAACGGTGATTTAAAGGCGCGCAGCACAACTATTGTACCAGCCTGAACGCTATCAACGCTTGGCGGTATTGTGCCATCTGGGTGGCCAGCTTCAGCTATCGGGCGGCTTGGAGCGCTATGTTGTAGCGCTAGATTGCAACGCTAGAAAAGAAAAAGCCCCAGCATGGCTGAGGCTTTAAAAAATGGCGCGCTCGGCAGGATTCGAACCTGCGACCCCCTAGTTCGTAGCCAGGTACTCTATCCAGCTGAGCTACGAGCGCGCAATCTCCCATCTACGATGAGAGGCCGCGTACTATAGTGCCGACCTTTGTACAGGTCAACATCTTGACCAGTGAATCTTAGGCATTTGGGTATTATCATAGGTGTTGATTATCACAATGCAGGGGCAAAGGTTGCATTGGTTGTTTTTTAAAGGACCGAGCCTAAATGTTGGGCGAGGGCACTTATCGTTCTTGAGGCGAAATAATGATTCAGAGGTTAGTTCACTTGGCGCCTAAGTCGCGCGGCTTTCACCTTGTTACAGACGAGCTGCTATCGGCTATGCCGGAGCTTAGCCAGATTGAGTGTGGCATAGGGCATTTTTTCATTCAGCATTCGTCGGCATCACTGACCATCAATGAAAATGCAGACCCCGATGTACGCGGTGATATGGAGCGCTATTTTCTGCATGCGGTTCCAGAGGATGCGCCTTACTTCAAGCACGTTGTTGAAGGCCCTGATGACATGCCAGCCCATATAAAAGCGTCTTTATTAGGTTCTTCGCTATCGGTGCCAGTAGCCAATGGGCGCCTATTACTAGGGATGTGGCAGGGCATTTGGTTGGGCGAGCATCGTATAGAGGGTGGCAGCCGTACCGTAGTAATTAGTATTTTTTAGGCTCGTTCAAGCTGAGCAATTACCGTATCATGTCCGCCGCTTGAGCTTGCTCAAACTCAGATAACAGTTAACATTTGCGCGGCAGTGCTTATTGAGAGGTTACTTGAGGTGAGCATCAATTCATGATTTAAATCAATAGCTTGTCGGTGTATTTTAATGCGCTTTGTTATTCCGGCCTCGAACCTTGTAATTGATCTGTTTCGTCCCAATATAAAGCATCGAACATCACAAGTAGGGCTGTCAGACAGATCAAGCCTGTACTTATTTTAACTGGGCTTTCGCTAGCCCCTCAATAAAGAGATAGAGATAAAAGTATGACCAGCACTGACCAATCCAAAAATACTGATAGCACTGCAGCGGCCGATGAAAAAGCGCAAACGTTTGGTTTTCAAACCGAAGCCAAGCAACTCTTGCATTTGATGATCCATTCGCTCTACAGCAATAAAGAAATCTTTTTGCGCGAGCTGATCTCAAACGCGTCTGATGCGGCAGATAAACTTCGCTTCGAAGCCGTACAAAATGACAGCTTGTATGAAGGTGACAGCGAGCTTGCCATTAAAATTGAGTTTGATAATGAAGCTAATACCATCACGCTTAGCGATAACGGTATTGGTATGTCGCGTGAAGAGGTGATGAATAATCTAGGCACTATTGCAAAGTCAGGTACGGCTGAGTTTTTGCAAAAAATGACGGGCGATGAGAAAAAAGACTCTCAACTCATTGGTCAGTTTGGTGTGGGTTTTTATTCGGCTTTTATCGTAGCCGATAAGGTCGATGTATTTACACGACGGGCTGGTTTAGCCGTTGATAAAGCGGTTCATTGGTCTTCCGTAGGTGATGCTGAGTATACCATTGCCGAAGTCGAAAAAGCCGACCGCGGAACGCGCATTGTTTTGCATCTTCGTGAAGACGAGAATGAGTTTGCCGATAATTGGCGTTTGCGTAGTATCGTCAAAAAATATTCAGATCATATTGCTATTCCGGTGCAAATGATCAAGCAAGACGTATCCGACGCGCCAGAAGACGCCGAAGGCGATGCCGTTGCTGAGGCTAAAACTGAAGCCGCGCCGGAATTTGAAGCTGTCAACGATGCCACCGCTCTTTGGACTCGCGCGCGAAATGAAGTTTCGGAAGATGAGTACAAAGAGTTTTATAAAGCTATTTCACACGACTTTAGCGATCCGCTTAAGTGGAGCCATAATAAGGTTGAAGGAAAGCTTGAATACACGAGTTTGTTGTATGTGCCTAGCAAGGCGCCATTCGATTTATGGAATCGCGATTCGGTTCGGGGTTTAAAGCTTTATGTGCAGCGCACGTTCATCATGGACGATGCGGAGCAGTTTTTGCCAATGTATCTCCGATTTGTTAAAGGAGTAATCGATTCAAACGACCTGCCTCTTAACGTTTCGCGGGAGATCTTGCAGCAAGATAATACGACCGAAACTATGCGCAGCGCTTTAACCAAGCGTGTGCTGGATACGCTTGAGAAAATGTCGAAGAACGAAGTAGAGCAGTACGCAAGTTTCTGGAAAGAGTTCGGTAATGTTTTAAAAGAAGGCCCAGGCGAAGATTTTGCCAACAAAGAAAAAATCGCAAAATTACTGCGTTTCTCTACCACACAGGACGACACCAATAACCAAACACATTCTCTGGTTGACTATGTTGCTCGCATGAAAGAGGGTCAGGATAAAATTTATTACGTGGCCGCCGAAAACTTCACAACGGCTAAAAATAGCCCTTACCTCGAAATCTTCCGCAAGAAAGGCATTGAGGTCTTGTTGTTATGTGATCGAATCGACGATTGGTTGATGAGCCATTTAATGGACTTTGATGGTAAGCACTTGCAAGACGTTGCCAAAGGCGAGCTCGATTTGGGCGAGTTAGACAACGAAGAGGATAAGAAAGATCAAGAGAAGTTGTCTGAAGCGAGCAAGGATTTGTTGGAGCGTGCCAAGTCTGCTTTAGGCGACAGCGTCGAAGAAGTTCGTATCACCAATCGACTCACCGAGTCACCAGCGTGTTTGGTGGTTGGTGCTCATGATATGGGCGCACAAATGCGCCGTATCATGGAGTCTGCAGGCCAGGCGTTGCCAGAGAGTAAGCCCATTCTTGAATTGAACCCTGAGCATCCACTGGTGAAAAAGCTCGATCAAGAAGCCGACGAAGATCGCTTTGGCGATTTGACGCACGTATTATTTGATCAGGCGGCCCTAGCCGCAGGTGATAGCCTTGAGGACCCGGCTAGCTTTGTGGCAAGACTTAACAAGCTCTTGTTGGAGTTGAGTCACTAGGTTTTCTTACTAAAGCGTGGTTTGACATGTCCAGCGATACTATCCTTTCGCGGGATATCGTTAGTTGAGAAAGCCGAGCGATTATGAAAAAACTAGCCATTATGCGCCACGGTCATGCTGAGAACTATGTTACTAGCGATCGTGAGCGCAGGCTTACCGATAGGGGCGTGTTAGCCAGCGGGCAGGGCGCCTCTGTAGTCGCTAGGTTTTTCGATAGTGACTTCCCTTTGGCGCACGTTTATCACAGCCCTTTCGTAAGAACGACCCATACAGCTTCTACTTTGCTTGCAAGTTTCAGTGAACAGGGTCGAGCGCTAATGGGTGACGTAGTGAGTGAGCCTAGTGACGAACTACTGGGCGAACAATCACCCAAGCAGGTTCTTGCTTGGCTTGTAGCTGAGCAAATCGACAATGCACTTTTAGTGAGCCATCAGCCGCTAGTATCACAGTTGTTGGCTTATTTGATTGATGCCGATTCGAGCTCATCGGCGGGTGCTCGATACTCTATGGCTCCCGCGTCAATTGCACTGCTAGAATATGAGACTCAAGCCAGTGGCTGCTTCGAGTTAATTAAGTTGCATCATGCTTGAAGCTGCCAGGTCTGTATTGCTTTTTAGGCTAGTGTTTTAGCCGCCCACCGATAGAGAAGTCCCCACCATGCAAACAGCGCCATGTTCTATGCGTTTACAAGTCAATGGTTTGTCGTATGCAGCGCAGCGCTGGGTAAATGTTTCAGAGGAGCAGGGTAAGAATGAATTTGCTCACAGTAAGAGCGTTCGCAAGGTTTTATGTTTGCATGGTTGGCTAGATAACAGTGAAAGTTTTGCGCGATTAGCTCCGCTGCTCAAAGGCTGTGATGTGGTGGCTATTGACATGGCCGGTCACGGAAAAACTAGCCACAGGGCAGCCCATGCAAGTTACGATATCTATGATGATTTAGAAGACATTGGGGATATTGCAGACGCGTTAGATTGGGATCAATTTACTTTGCTAGGCCATTCACGCGGTGCGGGAGTCGCGTTCCTTTATGCGTCGGTGATGCCGGAGCGAGTAAAATCTTTGGTCTTGCTAGACGGTATAGTGCCGCCTCCGTGGCTTAATAAAAATGTGGTTGAGCAGTTGCGTGCTTACCTACTCGATAGGCAGCGACTGCGGGCTAAAACGAGCCGGCCCTATGCAACGCTCGATGAAGCAATTGAACGTCGCTTACTGTCCACCAAGTTAGCGGTTGACGAGGGTAGAGCAATGATTGAGCGGGATTTAATAAAAACCGACAACGGGTTTGTATGGAGTCATGATAATCGGTTACACGGAAACTCGGCGGTGCGATTTTCTGCAGCTGAGTTAGACGTGTTTTTATCTTCGTTAACGTTGCCTACTTTACTTTTGGCTGCGCTTGACGGGCATCTCAAGGAATACGCCTTACCTAAAGATCTGACTAAGAATGCTTGTATTGAGTTGTATTGGCTGCCTGGCAAGCATCATTTCCATATGGAAGGAGCTCAGGTTTCAGGCGTTGCACAAAAAATTAATCATTGGTGGGCTAGTGCGCCAACCGTTGAAGCTCAGCTTTCAAGCTAAGCGTTGCCTCAACAGGCACTTGTTAACCAAGTGGGGGATCAGATTGGCCAAGTTTGGTAAAACCGTTTTGCGCACCATCGTTTTAGGCTCGCTAGCATTGATGGCTTTGTGCTACGCGCTGGTGAATATCCTTGATTTGTCGATTTACGAGATGTTATTGCTCGTAGGGACTGGCGCGCTATTGGTTGCGATACTGGCTTTGTTCGGGCTTTTATTCGGCTACGTGCTGTATGCTTGGCGCCGCGTTGTGCAACGGCGGCGCGAAGTGAAAAAATCTGCCAAGGCTGATAACGCAACAAAATAGTGATAGGTATGCCGGCGCTAAGCGAAGGTCAGTGCAAAACGACGACCAACCCACATAGATTGAGTTTGCCATGAAAAGTTTCGAACTAGCTGAGTTACCCGAGCGCTGGTTGATTGTGCCGCCAGAACAGCTCTCTGATGAGGCCCTTGGTGGCGTTTTACAAGAGTATATCAGTCGCGAGGGTACCGATTACGGTTTGCGTGAGGTTACTTTTGATGCTCAATTAGAGCATGCTAAAAGAGCGATGCTTGAGGGTGAATGCCTACTTATCTTTGATCGGCAAACCGAATGCTGTCAGTTGTTATCGAAAGCGCAGCTTAAAGAATTGGTTACGGAAAGTGCTCGGGAGATTGATGAATAGGTAAGCGTATAGGCCGCAGCCGTAATGCACTACGCTCATCAAGCCTGCCGCAGGGATACAGACAAACATTATGCTAGCGTGAATGTCGGGGTTGGTGAATTCATCAAGTATTGAGAAAGGGGCCGGTAGCACACATGGATAATGGAAATAAGCAGCTCTGGTTTATAGGTATTGGGCTTGGGTCGATAATTGGCGCAGTTATTGGTGCTGTGCTCGGTTTTGTTTTGACCGTCCAGCATTATCAGCATTTGCAGCAGCAAAGTTTTGCTCAAGAGATCGAGGCTAAATTACAGCAGCAGTTTGCGCTACTGGATGCACTTTCTTTGGAATTAAAGGCACTGACCGAACAAAATGCACTGCGTGTGGCTGAACTCGTAGAGGCTGCTGGCGCTGTAGCAAGTAGTGATAACTTAGCCGAGCTCGATCAGGCCTTTATCAACCAGGTGGCTAATAGAGTTGGCGCGCCACGCCGGACGCGTTTTGCGGCGCCTGACTACGATGCAGCAATGGAGCGTTTATCTGCTGCTGGGTTTAGCGCGTATGATGCTGAAAAAATATTTGCCATGGAGTCTGAGGCTCAGCTGCGTTTTGTCGAAGCCATATCGGTTCCAGCCAACCGTGGCAGTATGTTGGCGCAAGAGATTATAGGCGAGCTAGGTGAATCGTTACGTAGTTACATGGGTGATTACGGCTATGAAAATTATCTTAAAGTCAAAGGCCTGCCAACTGCCGTTAAGGTACAGCGTGTTGCTGGGGGCTCAGCGGGTCAGTCAGCGGGATTAGTACAGGGAGATGAAATCGTTCGTTATGATGGTTCTCGAGTGTTCGATATACAAGGTTTAAATCGGGTGGTGGAATCGGGAGAACAAGGCGAATTAGTGGCTGTTGAGGTGGTTCGCAGCGGTAAAAGCATTGCGTTAGAGTTGCCACGCGGAACCATTGGTATTAGCAGTGCGCCTCAGTCACCGCGTGCGGTATTTGGTTTGCGGATGAAAAGACCGATTCAGTGATCTTGGCAAAAAATGGGTAAAAACGTTGGCCCTAGGGGCTGGTGCCTCTAGGGAGCTCGTTAAATTATATGATGGTTTGGTTTTTCGGTTTGAATAGTGTGCTGGATCTATGAGTAAAAAAATCACAGGTGAGCCGGTCGATCATGATCACGAGATTGACGCTCGTGGGTTGTTATGCCCAGAGCCGGTTATGATGCTGCATAAAAAAATAAGAGCTATTGCAGCTGGCGAAACGATTAGATTAGTCGCGACGGACTCATCCACTGAGCGCGATGTGCCGCGTTTTTGCGAGTTTTTACGTCACCCGCTAATGGCTCGTAAATGTATAGACGGCCACTATCTTTATTGGATAAAAAAGCGTGACGCTTAATTTTTTAAAACGCCTTGGCTGGTAAGATCAGCTGTTAAATAACTCTTCAATCGCTTCCATAGTTTCTGGGTTCTGTATGCGAATTTGCTCGGCGATATCACGTTGAAAAAAACATTTGAAATCGGTGTCTTCATCAGCCGAAAATAAACAGTCATCACCGGGTAGTACTGGCAACTTATCAATCTGAGAGTCGTCCGCCAGCATGCCATGCAAGCGTCCATATTCGTCAAGCGTCCAGCTGACAACAGCAGTTAGGATGAGCGATTCGCTAGCCTCATTGACCAGCAGCGCATGGGTGCCAATAGGGTCTGGGATTTCCTGCACGATATTCCAGTCTGCTTGGTTATCGACTGATGCCGCAGTGTTCGAAAGAGCGTTTTTATTTTTGCTTAAAACACTGCCGTTAAAGCGAGCAGCAATGCTGAGAGTGGCGATTACCTCGGCAGGCGCATCAACAAAAATATTTTCGACGATTGAACAATAGTAGCCCTCCCAAACAATATTGAATTGACTCTCAACCGCTTTGCAAGGCAGAACTTGGTTGAGCCAGGGCACGATGCCGCTAACACTGCCGTCCTCTAGAAGAGCCCAGCAGAGTATAGGCACTGCGACCAAGCGCTCCGGGCGATCTGCAGTTGAATAGAGCATGCGTGCACCATTATTTTCTGCGCATACTCGTACAATGCGCAGGTCCCTATGAGCAGAAACATATTGCTTAGTAAATAGATTGACCACATTTGTAGGCGGCTCGATCTGTTTTGGGCGGGGTGATTCAGGGTGCGTCACGCAGTCAGGTGGTGGATAGCTCCCATCAGCTAGGGAGTCGGTAATATATTGACTGTTGTTCGCATCATTGCCAGTGGCTTTTGCTGGTATCGGTTTTGGGACGCTATACAATGTCGTTTGAGTTGCCGATCTGTCTTGGTTGATTTTGAGCGGAGCCAACGTTTTTTTTGTGCCTTCCGGCGGGTTATCTGACTGCATCAATGGTGCTCCTAAAGAGGTTTATGAGCGCATATGAGCATCATAAACAGGTTGCATCTTTTGTTGATGGACTACGTCTGGGTGGCGCGCGTTATAGCTTCATGTTCATGTTGGTAAGGCTTGATAGGCTCTCCAAATGTCACGTTAAGGTTTCTGTTTGAGAGCCTTTATTGAGTATAGTCGGGCTTAGATATTTGGATGTGATTTAGTCGATGTTTTTTAAGAGATTTTAAGTGATTGTTTATAACGATTTAATGGTTACTCCTGTCGCTGTTTTAGTGGGCTCTTTAGCCGCTTACGGCTGGGTGGGCTCAAGGGTGCGGCTCATTGCAAGTGAAGTGTTTGATGGCCGCTCGAGTCTTATTGCCTTATGAATCACTATGCGTCAGATCTCGAGGCTCTATTTAATCAGACGTTTTTAACGAGCCACAATACACGCTTAGTCGGTGGCAACGACGAGCCACTTTACCAACCTTCGGTCTGCCTGAATCGTTCGCAGGACTCTGCTGAGATTCGCAGGCAACTGAAGCTCGGGCGTCCAGATGCACGAGAACCTTTAAATGCTACAGAGAGCCACATTTATTATCGTGAGGATTTTTTTGCGAGTGCTTTGCATGAGGTTGCTCACTGGTGCATCGCTGGGGAGCAACGCCGAAAGCTGATAGATTATGGCTATTGGTATGAGCCCGATGGCCGCAGCCCAAGCAAGCAAGCTAACTTTCAAATTGCGGAGTGTAAGCCTCAGGCGTTGGAGTGGATTTTTTCGATTATTTGTCGGTCGGGCTTTAGTGTGAGCATTGACAATTTGCAGAGTATCG
>CAJQKT010000042.1 GCA_905478995.1 uncultured Pseudomonadales bacterium
ACTCACTCAGAGCATGACGAGTGGCGGGCAAATGACTGGCAATATCCATCAGCGTTGCATCTATGGCAATACGGCCCTTAGGCACATCTTGCTCGCGCGCCACTTGCTCGCGCCAAGCGCACAAACGGCTTAACACGGCAATCCCCTCTTGCGGAAGCCG
The DNA here is from genome assembly GCA_905478995.1 of uncultured Pseudomonadales bacterium. Lineage (GTDB taxonomy): Bacteria > Pseudomonadota > Gammaproteobacteria > Pseudomonadales > UBA7434 > UBA7434. The sequence goes on from CAJQKT010000042.1 coordinate 161, forward strand.
CCAAGCCGCTTTAACACGCAAGTAAAGCTCTGTATCAACTACGACCTTAGCTGCATTAGAACAAATACGGGCACAATCTTCTTCGCACCAAGACTCACGCTGCAACGCAGCTAATCGATCGGTAAGCATATGATAAATATCGATTAGCCAAAGCACGTCGTGCAACGCATACTGACACTGATCTTTACTCAATGGCCGCTGCAGCCAATTTGAACGTGTTTCAGTTTTGGTTAATTCATGCCCTAAAAGCACCTCAACCATTTTTTGATAACCCAAAGAAAATCCTAAACCACACAGTGCGCAAGCCACCTGGGTGTCAAAGACATTAACCGGCAATGCCTGAAACAACGTGCTAAACACCTCCATGTCCTCGGAACAACTGTGCATCACCTTAACGACACGCGGATCAACTAAAATATTAATCAACGGCGAAAAGTCATCAATGCTCAAGGGGTCGATCAGACAAACTTGCTCACCGTAATGTAACTGCAGTAGCGCAGGCCTCGGATAATAAGTCGTTTCGCGAACGAACTCGGTGTCTAATGCGATGACTTTGCAATCAGTGAGTCTTTCACACAGCTCGGCAAGCTGAGCACTGTTATCAATAGATTCGAAGGACTGGTTATACATTGCTGTTCCGCTTATTAGCTATCTTATAGGCCCCGACGCAACAGGTTAGCGCGCGCAAGACAAAATTTTTTGCTTAATTAAATTTGCCACGCCCTACAAAGGCCCGAGCGATCGTGCCGCCGTCAACATATTCAAGATCACCACCAAGCGGCACGCCGTGAGCAATACGACTTACCGCCACTTCATGCGATGCCAAGTGCTCAGCTAAATAATACGCCGTTGCTTCGCCTTCAACGGTCGTGCCGGTTGCCAATATCACCTCGTCAACATCACTCGCTGCCACTAGCTCTAACAAAGCCGGTACACCAATTTGCTCAGGACCCACGCCATCTAAGGGCGATAAGTTCCCCAGTAGAACAAAATATTTACCGCGGTATTCGCCGCTTTGCTCAATGGATGAGACATCCATGGGGTTTTCTACCACGCACAACATGCTGCCATCGCGCTGACTCGATGAGCATATGTTACAAACTGTTTGCTCCGTTAGCGTTCGACACTGGGAGCAATGACCGACAAATTCAATAGCTCGTGTCAGCGATTCTGCTAATTCTAAACCCGCATCTCGGTTTTTTTCCAAAATCTGCAAAGCCATGCGCTGCGCCGATTTTGGGCCGACACCGGGTAAGCAGCACAACGATTGAATTAAAGACTGGACAAGCGGGCTATGAGACATAGAAAACGTATTTTGATATTACCGGGTTAGTTGAAGCGACGAAAAACACAAATGGCCAACTGACAAAGCACTAAAATGGCATTTTAAAACCATCAGGTAAGTTCATACCCGCTGTCATATCGGCCATGGTTTGCTGCGTATTTTGTTCAACCTTGCGTACAGCATCATTAACTGCCGCGGCAAGTAAATCTTCTAAAATTTCTTTATCCTCGGTTAATAGGGAATCGTCAATAGAAACGCTTTTCACATCGTGACGACCAGTCATAACCACGGTCACTAACCCCGCACCCGACTCACCTTTAACTTCTTGCTTGGCCTGCTCGGCCTGGGTTTCTTGCATCTGCTGCTGCATCTTTTGCGCCTGCTGCATCAGTTCATTCAAGCCTTTCATTGTTTCATCCTCTATTCACTTTGACGCTAACCTATTTAGCTATTGGGTTGCTCACCCTCCGGCTCAGTACTCACTGGCACAACGCTATCCATATCCACTTCGCCATCAAATGCCTCAAGCAATGTTTGGATATTTTCATCTTGTTGCACAGCCACCATTGCCTGCTCTTGTCGCTCATCGAGCAAACGCTGTTTGTACATTGCCGGCGTCTCAATATCGGCTGGTAGACCACACGCAACCCAGTCGTCAACAATACGCACACTGACCTTTACCGAACAACCGCAAAAAATACTCAAGCTCGTTGCCAGCCTTTCACTGTGCTCTTCTTTATATAACAGCGCATCAGAATCTTGCAGCGCAAATTCGATATGACAACTGGCGCCCGACATTGCCTTAAGCGGCACGCAATGCCCAGCAATAGCTCTGACTACGCCACTGAGCGGCAAGCGAGAAAAGATCTCGCACCAGCTCACGGGATTTAAACCGGCAGGATCAAAAGGAGCAGCACCGGACTCATCATTACTGGGTAAATCCCCTGTCGGCTCAGACAAGCCCGCAGGCTCAGCAGGTGATCTATTCTCTTGCGGCACATCAACCGGTAATGGTGTGTTGGCCTGAGCGCGGTCACTGACCGCCGCGGACTTTTTTGTTACATGCTCCTCGCCGCTTTTATCGACCGGCGGCTTCTGTGCCTGGCTTGGCTCCTGCTGTGCCTCGCTGAGTTCCTGCTTAGACTGAGGCGATAGCGGCCTCGTCTCGATCGCAACCCGCGACGAATCCGCTAATACCTTATCGTCGTTTACGGGCCTAAAAGCCAATAAGCGCAACAGCAGCATCTCCATGCCGGTTAATGGGTCCGGGGCCAAAGCCATATCGCGCTTGGCATTTAACAAAATTTGGTAGAAAAGCTGAATATCCTCCGGCGCAATACGCTTGGCATAGGCAGCAATTGTATCGCCTAATAGCTGCGCTTCTGCGCCTGCACCTGGAACAACTTGTTCAACAGCTACTCGATGATACAGTGCCAGTAGATCATCAACCAGGCGGGTGAAATCCGTTACTCTCTGTGCGTAAGTAGCTAGCTGTGCTAATGCCGCACGCCCATCACCGTCAATAATCGCGTTAGTCAAATCAACCAACACCTGATGATCGACAACACCAAGCATATCGTTAACTTGTTCGAGCAGCACCGCGCCACTACCAAAAGAAATAGCCTGCTCAATCAGACTTAAAGCATCGCGCATGCTGCCTGCTGCGGCGTGCGCTATAACCTGTAATGCGGCGGTTTCTGCGCTGATTCCCTCAGCCTCAAGAATATAATTAGCGTGATCGACAATGACCTGCGCGGGCAAATTTTTTAAATGGAATTGCAGGCATCGGGATAAAACAGTTGGAGGTATCTTTTGTGGATGTGTAGTCGCCAAAATAAAAACCGCATGCGGAGGTGGCTCCTCCAGCGTTTTTAATAGCGCATTAAAACTACTATTTGACAGCATATGCACTTCGTCAATTAGATAAATTTTGTAACGCGCGGACGACGGCGCAAACTGAACGTTTTCAAGCAACTCGCGCGTATCTTCTACCTTAGTTCGCGATGCTGCATCAACCTCAATCAAATCAAGGCAACGCCCCTCACTAATTTCGCGACAGGATGTGCATTCGCCACAAGGGCTTTGACTAATTCCTGTCTCACAGTTGAGGCATCGCGCTAGAATTCGTGCAATCGTGGTCTTGCCGACTCCGCGAGTGCCAGTTAGTAAGTAGGCATGATGTATACGCTGCTGCTCTAGCGCATTACCCAAGGCCTGCAATACGTGCTGCTGGCCCGCTAACTCGGCAAACGATTGCGGGCGCCATTTTCTGGCAAGAACTTGGTGAGACATAAAGCTTTCGATGCACATTGGTTGATATTAGGGGGCACTAGAAGCAACCCTCGAGCTAGCCCCGATTATACACAGGTTCGCCCGCCCACCGCGCGGCCTATAAGTAGCAATAAGGCGCAGAGCAAGACCGGCTGGGCAAATTTTAGAGGCTGAATAGGAAGCGAAAACCCGCTAAGCAAGCAACGCACTGGCAAAATTGGTGGTGAACCCCAACCAGCGACACTTCGGCACACGAGTCAATAACTACCGTTGCTCCCTTCCGGGCCTGGCGGGGTTTACTATTTATCGTTGCGAAGGAACCAGCTGGGGCCACCATAATGCAGCGCTGATACGCAGGCCGCGGATTATGACCAAAGCCGTGCACACACGCAAGCCTCGGGAGGTGTGCATAATCAAACCTTCTGGTAAGTTAGGCGCACCGCTCAATACGCAGCAACTTCTTCTGCCCGTCAATGACCAACCGAAAGCTACCCGAAATACCCTCTCGAGTAATAAACGGCTGCAAACGAATGGCTGGAAATCGCACAACCCTGCCATCACGGGCTGTAGCTACCGCTTCCTTGGCTACACCGCGATAGAGTTTAAGAAACTCATCGGGGCTAATTGTCAGCTCGACGATAATAGAGATTTCATCTGACCGGTGGCGAGGTTGATTCATGCAGCAAGCATAGCCGATTCTGGTTGGTTTTTTTAGTTGCTAATAATAGATCACTTAGATCGAGAGAGCTTGCATCAAATTTCATAACTAAACGCCACCAAAATTTGAACTTTAACCGAGCAGGATAGTCATTGATAATCGACATCAGACATGCAACACCGCACGCTCTTGTATACAATGATCGGTTTTTCGTCGATGAGAAAGACACATCGGCAAAATAGGCTTCCGCCGTGGCAAAGATGCATTATTGCAACACTGTAGGCAAGCGAACAACTTAGCTCAACAATTAATCTAACTTTTTGATTACCCAATTATGATACAAGATACTCAGGCTCTTTTTTCACTTCGCGATTATCTCTCGGAAAAAATTGTAGGCCAATCTCGCTTAGTCGAGCGACTCATTATGGCCCTGTTAGCCGACGGACACCTGCTAGTAGAGGGCGCCCCTGGTCTTGCCAAGACCCGCGCCATTCGCGCACTCGCCGACGGACTCAAGGGCGACTTTCAACGTATTCAGTTCACGCCAGACTTACTCCCTGGCGATGTCACCGGCACCGACATTTTCCGCCCGCAAACCGGCAACTTTGAGTTCCAATCCGGACCTATCTTTCACAACTTAGTACTGGCCGATGAGATCAATCGCGCGCCGGCCAAAGTTCAGGCGGCGCTACTGGAGGCTATGGCTGAGCGGCAAGTAAGTGTTGGCAAAACGACGTACCCATTACCCGAACTCTTTTTGGTGATGGCCACGCAAAACCCTATTGAACAAGAAGGCACCTACCCTTTGCCCGAGGCACAACTGGATCGATTTTTGCTGCATGTGATGGTCGATTACCCCGATGCAGCAACGGAGCTCGATATATTGCGTTTAGTCCGTAATGAACTGCGCGGCAGTATTGGTCAAGCCGACGCTACGACACCCACCAGCGCCATCGAACCTGTTACCGATGCATGTATTTTTGCCGCACGACGAGAAATTCTCGACATGCATATGTCCCCAGCAGTCGAGCAGTACATTGTGCAGCTCGTCATCGCAAGCCGCACACCAGAACTATTTGATGTGGCATTGAAAAACTGGATAGATTATGGCGGTAGCCCGCGTGCCACGCTTGCACTTGACCGCTGCGCTCGCGCCAACGCATGGTTGCGTGGTGATGACTTCGTCACACCCGACGACGTACAGGCAGTGGCCCACGATGTACTGCGACACAGAATTATCGTTAGTTTTGAAGCCGAGGCCAATGGCATCGACGCCAATACGGCTATCGACAAACTGATTGATATCGTTCCCGTTGTTTAACTACTTACAAAGGCATTTCATGCTTTCTCATCGTAGGGGCGTGCTGTGGATTAAACGAAAGGTCATTGCTCGTGTTTATTGCACAATAAATACCCTGAGCGGCGTTATTTCTGCAAAGGCGACGACGAACCTTCACACAATAAGAAAGTGGTGCTGCTAATGGCTCGCGGCGCACATACCCATTTGAATAATTTATTGGGACTTCGGCATGCTGCCAAAGATATCGAATTGTTCTCGCGCCGACGTTCACGCAGCCAGCTGGCAGGTGGAAGTAAAACGCTTTTTCGTGGTCGCGGCCTAGAATTCGAAGAAGTGCGCCACTACCAAGCCGGTGACGAGCTCCGAGCCATCGACTGGCGGGTGACTGCCCGCACCGGTATTGCTCATACCAAGCTCTTTCGTGAAGAGCGCGAGCGCCCCGTCTTTTTGTTAGTAGACCAACGTCGCTCGATGGCGTTTGGTAGCCGCTGCTGCTTTAAATCGGTTCAGGCGGCAGAAGTGGCCGCCCTGTTAAGCTGGGCTGCACTAGATCACAATGATCGTATTGGTGGTTTAATTTTTAACGAGCAGCGTCATATCGACATTAGGCCCGCCCGCAATCGGGGGGCGGCACTGCACATGCTCAAGGCGCTCGACACATTCTCTAATGAGTTAATTGCCAAGCCAGCTAGATCTATTGCTGAGCCTGCTGCGACAAAAACTACGCCCACTGCTATTAACCTTGAACAAATGTTGGTGGAACTTCGTCGAGTTGCCCGACCCGGCAGTGCTGTGTTCATTGTCAGCGACTTTATTGACTTTGATGATGCCTGCATAAAACAGCTGCATCAACTCGCCAGACACTGCGACATTAACGCCATACTAATATACGACCCAATGGAGCAAAATCTGCCAGCACAAGGCGCAATGGCCTTTACCGATGGAGCACAGCGCCGCATTTTAAACACCTCTGCTCGAGGCCTGCGTCGCGATTTTTCCGCCTTATTTTCCCAGCGAATCGACAATACCCGCACCGCTTTACTGCGGCTTGGCATTGAACTGAATATCCTCTCTACGGACAGTGATGCATTGAGCGCATTAACTAGCTGGTATCGATCTGGAAGAAACCAGCCAACGCGTGCAGGCCTCCACCAGCCGACCGATTCTTCCGACAGTAAGAATCCGCTTGGCCGCGCACCAGGCAGTGCAGCATCATGAAACTGTTACTCGCGATTCAAAATTATGCACCGCCTAATGTTTGGCCGTTTAAGCGGTGGATGAATGATCCTGCAAGTCAGATAATAGAAAGCTTTAACAGCAGCTTTATTTTCAATCACCGCCAGCTATCATCCTGGCTCAGCGATACGCCTGCCCATAGCGTTGTCACTAATACAGGCCAAGACCCTCTCGACGCACTACCGCCTTTGATGCTGCCCAACCCAATAAACTGGTGGCCGCCAACTTTAGGGTGGTGGATAGTAGCAGCCATCTTCATTTTATCGGGCTGGGCTTGCTACAGGCTGATAAAAAACCACTGGCAACGCCGGCAAAAAAGACTGCAGCTGCTGACGGCATTAGATGTAATCTACGCCCGCTATCAGCAGGATGGCAATATCAACCGCTACCTCTTACAAACCAATGGACTTCTCAGGCGTTGCTGCAAGCACTACTACGCTGGTCAGGTTGCATTAAATCAAACCGGTCTAGCTTGGCTCGCCCAGCTAGACCGGTTGGTTGCTCGCCCATGCCTTAACTGCGCGCAAGGCCGGCAATTATTATTACACTATCAAGCAACGCCGAACGTGGACGTCACCCGCTTACAAAAGCTTGTCCGGCAATGGATTCAACAATTACAGTTCAAACCAGCTCCGCCGTCGATCGATCGATCGATCTCCTCCTCACTCAACGAGCCGAGGTGACCCGTGACATTACAACTCACATGGCCATTACTTCTGCTGCCACTGCCCATACTGATCTATCTCTACCTGCCCGCGGTTAATGAGCAATCAGCAGCATTACGCGTGCCATTTTTTGCAGCCATTAAAAGCTTAGAGACGCAACGAAAAGGCTCTGCTCGTACCGACTGGGCAAGGCTGATGGGGTTGATTATTTTATGGGTATCGCTGGTCATTGCATGCTGCAGGCCGGTCATCATAGGCGAGTCTATTGCACTACCTACCTCTGCACGCGACTTACTTCTTGCGGTCGATATTTCTGGCAGCATGGACGAACGCGATATGCTTATCCAAAGAACGCCCGCTACGCGGATCCAAATGGTCAAACATGTTTTGAGTGGTTTCATCGACCGACGCTCGGGTGACCGCATTGGATTAGTCCTCTTTGCCGACCATGCCTACTTACAAGCGCCACTCACGTTTGATACCAATACGGTCAAACAGCTTTTACTCGAAGCGCAACTCGGATTTGCTGGACAAAAAACAGCGATTGGTGACGCTATAGGGGTCTCGATCAAACGCCTGATAGAACGACCTGCCGAGTCACGCACACTGATACTACTCACCGACGGCGCAAATAATTCCGGCAGCGTAACACCGTTAGAAGCCGGTCAATTAGCCGCAGAGCAAGGCGTGAAAATCTATACTATTGGTATAGGCAGCGAAAAGACGACGCGCGGAGGCATCTTTGGCCGTTCATTACGGCGAAACCTCAGTGCAGATCTTGACGAAGAAACGTTAACCCTTATCGCCGAGCAAAGTGGCGGTCGTTACTTTCGCGCTACCAGCCCAGAGCAGCTAGAAGCCATTTATGCCGAACTAGACCTGCTAGAGCCTGTCGAACAAAACGAACAAAGCTTTCGTCCCGTTAAAGAGTTGTTTTACTGGCCACTATCACTCGCTCTTGCAGCCATACTCGCCCTGCTATTGCCTAATCTCCGCCTTAGCGCTCAACACTCGGGGCAGTCAAAGCCATGAGCGAACTACTCAACACGCTGCTAACACTGCATTGGCTACGCCCTTTATGGCTGCTGGCAATACCACCGGCTTTACTCTTATTCTATTGGAAGTGGCACTCTCATAGCCGACAATCACAATGGCAGCGGGTCATTGACCCCGCGCTACTCACCCACCTGCTAAACAATTCAGCCAACATGCTTACGGAGCGAAAGCGGGCGTTGCCCGTAGCCGCCTGCGCACTGGCTACAAGTATTGGCCTCGTAGCGCTGGCAGGACCGGCATGGGAGAAGCTTCCGCAGACCCCTATAAAAGCTAGTAGTACCGTTATTGTGATAGCTGACCTGACATTATCGATGCATGCTCAGGACATCGCACCCTCACGCTTAACCCGCATGCGTTTTAAGTTACTTGAGCTTTTGGCGCGACGCGATGAAGGCCAAACCGCACTCATCGCCTATTCGGGTGATGCGCATCTGGTCAGTCCACTCACTGACGATGCAAAAACCATTGCCGCACTCGTGCCTTCGCTAAGCCCAGAAATCATGCCGAGCATTGGCAGCAATGCTACGGCTGCTTTTTTACTGGCAGAAACCATTCTTAAAACAACGCCCGATAAAGCACGGGTTGTTTGGTTTACTGATGAGGTACTCAACCGCGATAAAGCCGATGTAAGCCGCATTGTCAGCGCCAGTGGCGCCGAACTAGTCATCATCGGCATCGGCACGGCAACGGGTGGCCCGATACCCCTACCCAATGGAAAATTCCTTAAAAATGCGCGAGGCACAATCGCAACGGCAAAACTTGAGTCCAGCACATTGCGCAGTCTAGCTACCCGCAGTGGCGGCACCTATCTCAATATGCGTGATGATAATTCCGACATCGCGCTCGCGCTAAAAACCACCGCGACGAGTGAATTGTCGCTGACCAGTAATAATCCGCTCGAAGATGACCAAGCGCAAGAAACGCTTGTGTTCGATGCATGGCTTGATCGAGGCGCGAGCCTTTGTTTTTTTATTCTACCGGTAGCACTGTGCGCCTTTCGCCGCGGCTGGGTGTTAACCTGTGTGCTCTTGCTCCCGCTGGGCTCCCTGCATCCAGTGGCTACTTGGGCTGAGGATAACGCAGTATCGGGTCCACCAAGCCAACTTGAAGCGTCAACCACTGATGATGCAGCCACGCCAAAACAGCTGCCTACAAGCTGGCACTTTAAAAACCTTTGGCAGTCACCCGATCAACAAGCCCAAAAACTATGGCGTGATCAGCAATATGAACAAGCTGCAGAACTATTTAAACGCGACGATTGGCGCGGCGCGGCGGCCTTTCGCAGCAAGCAATACGAAACAGCGCTCGATGCATTTGAACAAAACCTAGCCGCTGAAAAAAATGCGGCCAGCACCACTGATACGGGCGGTCTCTCAAAAACAGCCGAAGCATATACAGATGCCAGTGCCGAGGAGAAAAAAAAACTTGCCTATGCCCATTATAACTTTGCCCATGCCTTAGCGCGCAGCGGCAGTTTACCCGAGGCTATTGAACAGTACACACGGGCACTTAAACTAAAAGAAGATTTTGTTGCCGCGAGTGAAGCGAAAACAATTGTTGAAAAACTTTTGCAACAAACACAGTCCGAGCAGCAAGATCCATCACAAGACAACCCAGAAGACTCCGCCGACAACTCGTCGCAAGAGCCGTCTGACGAAAACTCGCAATCAGACCAACCGACGCAAAACGATTCGAATGAGCAGGATAACGCCCAAGACCAAACCGCCAGCGATAATGAGCAGTCTGGCGCCAATAATCCAGCGCAAAATAAAGATCAGGAATCACGTTCGGCAGATTTTAGCGGCAATTCAGAGGACTCGAGCAAGCCTGATGATGGTGAGCCGGACACTGCTGTCGAAGGTGCCAATCCGCCAATTGATGAGCAACTCAGAGAGGCCCAGGAAAGCGATCAAGATGCCGCCGCACAACAGTCCCGACCAACCCAACAGCAATTAAATGAGGCCGAGCAGGTTAAATTACAGCAATGGCTCAATAAAATAGAAGATGACCCCGGCGGCTTATTGCGCCGAAAATTTCAATATGAACGCCAGGTGCGAGAACGCCAAGGCAACGTTGTTGATGAAAGTAAAGATGGTCAATTATGGTAAAGCACGTAATTAATAAATGGCATAGCCAGAAGAATCGAACCGTGAGGATCGCTCACCTACTAAAGTCAGGTGGGCTTTGTTGTGGTGTTTTGCTTTGTTTAACTATACCAAAATTGTCGTGGGCATTGGTGGTGAGCGCCGATAGGCAATCGCTACCATTAAATGAAACGCTGCGTTTAGAGCTACGCAGTAACGACAGTAACGGCTTCGATTCAATCAATACCCAAGTAATTAGCGAGCACTTTACTATCGTCAATCGCTCATCTCAAAGCGAGTACTCCATGGTGAACGGGCGCACCGAGTCGGTACAGAAGCTAGTACTTACCTTGGCACCCAAGGCAGTGGGCACTTTCACAATCCCACCCATCACGCAACGCAAACGCAACAGTGCTCCCATAACAATAACTATAAGCGAACCAGTAGCACCACCTGATCGATTAGATGATCAATCGATGGTGGTACAGGCCGAAACCGATAAAGCCACTGCCTATGTCGACGAACAGGTACTCTATACGTTTCGTGTGATTTATCGGGTCGGGTTAAATAATGCTGAAATCACTCCGCTAGAAATCCCTAATACAGATATTACAGAGCTCGAAGATGCCACCTATCAACGCAGCATCGGTGGGCAAACTTATCAGGTGGTTGAAAAGCGCTATGCCGTATTTTTTAAAGAAGCCGGTGCAATCAACATAGACCCTCAGGTACTCACCGCGGTCATTGGCGCAAATCGCAGTCGGTTTGGCTTCGGTTTTGGCGCAAATTCATTAGCCGGTGGCCAGCAAATAAAACTGGGCGCAGATCCTATTAACGTCGTGGTAAAAGATATTCCTGCTGCTATGCAGGGTAAATCATGGTTGCCAGCAGAAAATCTCACCATAACGGAGCGATGGGATGACAGCAACCGTAACGCGGTCGTCGGGCAACCTCTGACACGTTCAATCGAGGTATTTGCCGAGGGCTTAGCCGGTGCGCAACTTCCACAGCCCAACAGTGCGCCTATCGATGGACTCAATATCTATCCAGAAAAACCGGCTTTCATTAGTCAACCATGGCAAGGCGGTGTGGCAGGCAAGCGCGTTGACACTTTTGCACTCATACCTACCCGCCCTGGTAACTTTACTCTCCCCCCAATAAGCCTGACTTGGTGGGATACGAACTCTGGACAAGAACAAACCGCAAGTTTACCTAGCAAAACATTTTATGTTACCGATGCACCCAATAGCGCGCAGGAAAATACGAACACGTTGCCAGCATCGAAACAACGAGCGGAAGCTTTGGTGCCACCGGGCGCTAGCTCACAAAATAACGTTAGCCGCAGCGACTCAGAAAACACCATCGAATCTACCGGCAGTGAAAGACAGACGCCTTTTTGGCGCAACATCGCGATTTTGGCTATGCTCGCCTGGCTAGTGACAGTGATCGCCGGTGCACTTTGGATTAGACACAACCGAGCAACAGCCAACAGCAGCGCAAACCAGCGGGCCCACCCCGACAAAAATCAAAACAACAGCACCGCTTGCTTGCGCTCGTTACAACAAGCCTGTGCCGATAATAATGCCATGGCAGCTAAGCAAGCATTAAGCCTCTGGTTAAAAACCTATGCACATGAAAAGTCACAACAAATCAAGCAACAAGCTCAGCAAAGCAGCGCTGGCCGCAGTGCCTCGTCCATCGGCAGGGTCTCAACAAACAAGCCCTCACCAGACTATGCGTTTACTCAAGCCCATAACAGCGAGGCCATCATGGCCTTAATTGGCAGTGCCGCACTCATTCAGGCAAGCGAAGATCTCAACGCATGGCTCTATAGTGCTCCTAGTGATACAGAAGAGCCGTCCAGCTGGCGCGGCGAGTTGCTCGATGACGCTATCCGCAACCTGCCAAGTGTGGCGACTGATGCTAAGGATATGCTACCGCCGCTCTATCCCGATGGTAGAAGCATCCCTTGACCTATTTGGCAGACAGCATTACCGTAGCCACCGCTTACCCATTATCACTGCCAGATACTTATGCACTATTATTTTGATCCGCGCTCTCTGCGTATTTTTGTTTTGGGTATCGCCAGTGGCCTACCGTGGGTTGTCATTGGCTCCATGCTCACACTCTGGCTCAAGGACGCGGGACTGAGCCGCTCCAGCATTGGTTATGCCGGTGCAATTTATGCCGCCTACTCAATCAATTTTATTTGGTCGCCGTTGATTGACCGAATTCAGCGCCCGTTTGGCATCAACCTCGGCCAGCGTAAAAGCTGGATTGTAGCAACTCAGCTCATTATGGTATTCGCCTGCATTGCAGTGGCAACTACCAACCCCACCAGCAATGCCAGTCTAACTATCTTACTGTGCTTGATTGTTGCAATAGCATCAGCTACACAGGACATTGCCATCGACGCATTTCGTATCGATTCTATTGGTGAGGATGAAAAAGAATTGATGTCGGTAGGAGCCGCCATGGCAATTGCTGGTTGGTGGACCGGCTATGCAGGCATTGGCGCAGTAGTTCTTTTATTAGCTGACAGCTTCACTCTCGACTGGCCTACCTTATATAGGATGATTGCACCGGCATTACTGATACTGACTACGCTAGTGGCTTTTTTCCCTGAACCTGACATGCAAAAGCGACAAGCCAAACAACAAGGCGTTAGGGCAAGTTATATCGATGCGGCTAAACGTCAGTCGAGCTATCGCAAACTACTCGCGCTGACCGCGACAGCAAGCCCACTTTTACTCGCCCTTTGGCTACTATCGGGTGGTGCCGGCATTGCCGATGCCATTAAAGAATCAGCCTGGTATGTTCCGTCGGGATTACTCGCTGGCGCCGCTCTTTTAACGGCAGGCATATTATTGATTGGCAATAATCATCGAACGGCAAGCACACTTACCCATCCGAACTCGTCGCCCGATACGAATGTCGACAAGCTCGATTATTTAAGCGCCGCCCTCGCCTCGGCAGTCATCGCACCACTAGCCGCATTTTTTAATCGCAACGGCGTTAAACTTGCTCTGGGAATATTATTATTTATCGTGCTATTCAAGATTGGCGAGGCATTTCTGGGCCGAATGTCGCTGGTCTTTTATCGGGAAATTGGATTTAGCAATTCTGATATCGCCTACTATTCAAAGCTAGTGAGTTGGGGCGTCACCGTTGTATTCTCACTGCTCAGCGGTGCTTTTGTAGTGCGCTTTGGCATTGTGCGAGGTCTGTTTGTGGCTGGTATAGCCATGGCAGCCAGCAATCTCATGTTCGCCGTATTGGCCTCGTTAGGACCTATCAAATGGCTCTTCGCCACCACAGTCATCATTGATGGGTTTACCTCGGCTTGGTCAAACGTGGCTTTTGTTGCCTTTTTATCGTCTCTTTGCGACAGAACCTACACCGCAACTCAATATGCGTTGCTGGCATCACTCGGAACACTGGGGCGAACTTTTTTTGCGTCATCAAGCGGCCAGTTGGTTGACTGGCTACAAGGCAATTGGCCATTATTTTTTATTCTTACTGCGCTAGCTGTGGTGCCGTCCTTACTCATTTTATTAAAGCTAGGCAATCATTTAGAAAGCGAGTCTGCATTAGAACCGCCCGACACTCCCGCAACCACGTAACCCTTTAAGAACTTGATAACTTGAGAACTTAAGAACTTAGCTTTGACGATAACTGTTAACGAAGTAGCTTTTTTAGCTAACTAGACGCGCCACTATGAAAGCGGAATTCGCTATCTGGGGCTGTCACTAGGCCAGCCTCTATCTCGCCAAAAAAGTCGATACGCCGCTCAACATCAATCATTCTTTTGTTAGCTGCTACCCCTTTAAGCGCCGCGGCCTCGCTATTGTTATGTGCCAAGGCATAACTACTAGCGAGATTAAGATAGTCTTTAAAGTGCCGGGCTTCAGATTTTAGCAACGATAGATAAAACTTTCCCAGAGCCATGTCGATGGTGCTAATCACCGGCACGAGTAGTGCAAAGCGCTCACATGAACGCGCTTCTATAAAAGCGCCTACAATCAGCGTATCAACAAGTTTTGCGGGCTCATGGGTTGCCACGTGCTGGCGCATTCCTGCCGCATAGCGCGAAGGGCTAACATGCTCATAATGAATTTCTAATCGCGCCATTTGCTCAAGCACCTGCTCAAAATGACGCAACTCTTCACGAGCAAGTTTGGAAAGCTTGTGTAAAAGCTCAGGCCGGTCAATATATTTATACAATAAATTTAGCGCTGTCGATGCTGCTTTCTTTTCACAGTTAGCATGATCAATCAAAAGTAAGCCCAGATTAGCATCAACCTGCTCAAGCCAAGACAAAGGTGTGGCGCAACGCAAAAAGCTTTGAACCGGCGTCAAATCAACGCCATAGTCGGCGGAGGCTGTATCGGCTCTTAACACCGCATTGGAAGAAGTTGCATTCACAATATGTATTTACACTCTTACTAAGTTGAGGCTCAGGCCGTGCTTAAACCAGCGCTAAATCCAAGCATGGATTACGCCGCCAAAGCATCAGCTAGCGATTGGCATCGCTACCCTGACGAGCTCTGAATTGGTTAGCAACGATATATCGCTCGTAATGGGCAACCGACAACAAATAAAACTCATGATCGATTTGCTCTCGCAACTGCAACAGAGTCCATTGCCCTTCCCGCTCTCGTCGATTGAAGCCGTAGTCTTGTGTATCGTTTATTTGGCTAGCACCAGCGCGCAACAATTCGTGTAGCCAGCAATAAGGATCGCGATAGCTCGCATAACGAACTTGTTGTAACTTAAGCTGATCAGCAAGGCGCTGTGAATCAAAAATATGCAACCGATTAGCCACCACCCCGCTGAGCAAATGATCTAAGCGCTGATCGATAGAGAATTTTTGGCTGCCATCATAACTATTCCAGCGAATCACCTCATAATCGAAACGCTTACAACCCCGGCACACGGAGTCGCCTATGCCTGTAGAACACACACCTACACAAGGCGTTTGAACATGCTGAAAGAGCTTCATGGTTTAGCGTACCAGGCCGTTACAATGGTCAATAGACGCATCAAAGATTAATGTATACGTCAAAGTTAATATTTTTCTCAGCCAATAACTCACAAGTTCACTGCACTGAACAAAACACGAAAAATAGAGATATAGCTGGCCACGGTCAGCGACGCTCGGCCGGGCAAGCGCAGCGACTTCGCCACGCAACTCTCCCATTACATCAAGCCACCGGCACGATGTATACGGAAATAAACTCGATTTAACTACAGATGAATGTCAGTAACAAGCCAGGGGCGAGGATTACAGCTTAGCGCTTGCTACACCTGGCTTAAAACTCGCAATATAAGTCTTGAGCTGCGCGAGATTGGCTGCGGAGCGCGCGCCAGCATAAGCAATCTCATTATATTGCCTTGTGATAGCACGAACCTGCTCAGCACTTTGCGGATATTTTTCAATAATACGCTCAGCAAAGGCTTGTGGAGTCTCCGACTTTGCTCTGAACAAACCTAGCCTAGCAGAGACTTTTTTACAGAATTTTAAATACAACGTTTTTTCTGGAGAGAAGTTGATGCCGCGTGCGCCCCATAGTATCCATAGCGCCAAGGTCCCAAGCACAATGATCAGAATACCAGCGACTAACAACCCTAACTTAAGCGATGTGACACCACCTAAAAAATCGTTTAACACATCTCGCTGCTCTTGGGCGCCAAAACCAACAACCTTCTTCTGCCACATATAATTGATGGCATCTAGACGCAAGCGCAACGCCTTGATGAGGCCTATATTTCTATAGAAGAGCGGTGACAATAAATCATTATTCGAAAATTCCGAATCCCTCTCAAGCGCCCCATCAAAGCCCAAATGAATGCGATCAGGTGCGACAATATACGTCGGATCAAGGCGAAGCCAACCTGAGCCAGCTCGCCAATACTCTATCCAAGCATGGGCATCCAACTGCCTCACATTTAAAGTCATATTATGCGGATTGATTTCTCCTCCCTGATAACCCACCACCACTCGCGCTGGAATGTTGGCTGCACGCAGTAAAAAAGCAAACGCGTTAGCATAGTGCTCACAGTAACCACGCCGGGTACCAAAAATAAAATCATCTACCGTGTCACGACCTAATGCGGGTGGCTCAAGCGTGTAATAAAAATCCTGATCGATCAAATATTTTGACAACTGATCAATGTATTCTTGAGGTGAGTCCGTACGCTTGCGTAAATCTGCAGAGAAGCTCAGCGCGCGCGGGTTAAAACCACTGGGCAGTTTGGTATTTTCAACTCTCTGTGCCTCACTTATATCAAGGCCAACACTATAATTCACGTAAGATTCAACTTCTATACCAACAGGTCGGTCTAAGTCCATTACGCTGCGTAATGCAAAATCTTCGGTCTGTACAAAAGCCATCGTAGACCCCTGTGTTGAATCAATAGGGATTGCGATAGGTAGCATGAACAGCCAATTTTTACCGGTCGGCTCAATCGTCATTTTGTAGCGCAGAGGCTCACCATAAAGCTCATAAGTGGCTGCTGTATTCTCGGCCCCAGAATTTCTTTTCATGGAAGAACCCACCGACCATTTGCGCCCATCAAAATTTGACAAGGTCATACCGCGCCAATACATGCCTTGTCGCAGCGGCATTGGCCCATCGAATTCGACACGAAACGCCAATTCATCGGACTGATTCAGCTTAGCAATATCACCAGGTTCAATGTTATCGCTCATACCTATCCCAGCAGACGGCACATTGTGAGGGACCGACCATATTGGCTCAATGCGAGGAAAGACTACGAAAAAAAGAATCATTACTGGTACAGCTTGCGCAACGAGCTTGACTGCCATGCGTATTGCCAACGCCGGTTCGCGGTTGTACAGCGAATGTTGTGTCGCCACCATTGCAGTAATAATCAATACAACGCTAAAGACTTGATAGATGGCAAGAAATATTGACTGCGAAAATAAAAAGGCTGCCGCTACAATAAAAAGCGCCAGACAGAAAACCAAATACATATCGCGTCGAGTCCGGACTTCAATTAACTTAAGGGAGAATGCAAGAATTAAAAGCGCCACCGCAATTTCTAAACTACCCAAACCACTAAAAGAGATTGCGACACCCAAGCCGCCTAACGCTACCAATATGCCTCGGACTATTTTGCCTGGAAAGCTTGCCTCACCGCGAAACATCGCAACGCGCCATACAGCACACAACAGCCAAAAAGCGATCATCCACCAACTCATAAGCCCCATTAGCGGGATGATCACCGCCAGCTGGGCGCTCAACAACCAGATGATACTATTACGTGGTATTTGCTCTGCTGCACTCATAGCGCAACACTCGGTTTGGACGAGCCAGCTTGTCGCATTGACCCGGCGTAAGAGCCAGAAGACTGCTTAAGTGGCAATTTATAAAGTGCTAATTCCGAAAGCAATATATTGAGATGAGGCATTCCCCGACCCGGCGGCACGTTAACACCCGGCAGACGCAAACCATATTCATGGTGCCCCGACTCTGCCACCAGCGCCCAGTGACACAGCTGTTGAAGACGCTGCTCATCATCGCCTGTCACATTATCCCAATCTAGCCACAGTCTGTGATCAATATAATCGACAAATTGCTTACTCGATAACTGACCAGTCTTGGCAAATGTTTTCCACGCCACTGATCGCATACTATCGCCAACGACATAGCTACGCAGACCAAAGAAATCATCGCTACCGGCACGCTCTTGCACACCTGATTCGTGGTAGGCACTTTGGCTAACGGGCTCTCCAGCACTTTTATCAGGAAAGGGATAAACCACAGTGTCGATGGCTAAATCAACCCAGGTCCAGGCCGTAATTAAACCCAATGGATAACTGGTTTCAACTTTAATGCGACCTGGCTTACAAATACCTCGAGGCCCCGTTCTAAAACGCATAGGGATGCTACGTTCGGATTGTTTAGCGACATCAATTCGATCCGAAGAGATATCCTGCCAACTAAGTTGCACACCAAAATGTTGACGGCCTGTCGCCGAGAGCATGATCGGGAAAATAGCTTGCCGCCCTGCAAAAGCTGCCTCCGCAGTGCGCCCCGAAATCTTTAAGCCCATTAAATTGCCAAAGGTATGTAATATAGAGACAACCAGCAAGCCCCCTAACAAAAAGACCAAGGCGAAAATCGCGCTGTTTTCAAAGTTGATCGCCACCAGCAAGAGCATAACGAGCAGCCCCGTAAATACCAAGCCGGCTCGCGATGGAAAAATAAAAATATTACGATGCGAAAGTACTTGCTCGCGCTTTGGAGGAAGGCGCTTGTCTATCCAAGCACGCCAGGACTGACGCCAACTAAAGCGGCTACGGCGACCTTGCCGCCCGCGGCGATCGCGATAACGCTTTTGATAAAGGTCACTAGGAATACGCATGCAGGAAAATCAGCCTTAGCGAATAGTGTCGCTGATACTAAAGCACATCGACAGCATCGAGCATTTGCGCAACTAGCGACTGACCGTTACTTAACGTGCCATTGGTTGATGCCAAACGATGGGAAGCGACCCACGGTAAAACCGATTGCAAATCCTCAGGAATAACGTGATTTCGACCGTCTATAAATGCCCAAGACTTAGCCGCTTGCAGCAAAGATAAGGTGCCTCGCGGCGATAGCCCATAAGCAAAGTCGGCAGCAGTGCGCGAATAATCCACCAATCGCTGTAAATAATCGAGCAACGGGTCCGATACTTTGACGTGATCGACCCTATCTTGCAAATCTATCAACTGCTCAACGCTCATGCATTGGCGGACAGACTTTTTATGTTGACCCGACAAGCCGGACTGCAACATAAGTCGCTCGGCATCATGACCCGGATAGCCAAGCTCAATACGCATTAAAAACCGATCAAGCTGTGACTCTGGCAGTGGATAGGTGCCCGATTGGCTGCCAGGATTTTGGGTGGCAATAACAAAAAAAGGTTTTGGCAACGGATGCGATACACCATCAATAGTCACCTGCCGCTCTTCCATCGCCTCTAATAATGCGCTTTGCGTTTTTGGCGTGGTGCGATTGACCTCATCGGCCAGCAACAGTTGCGTAAATACAGGTCCGGGAACAAAGCGAAAGCTGGCCGAATCACGATCAAATATTGAGGCCCCCAATACATCAGCCGGCAACATATCGCTGGTGAACTGGATTCGCTGGTAGTTCAAACCCAAAGCATCTCCCAACGCATGTGCCAAAGTAGTTTTACCCATACCAGGTAAATCTTCTATGAGCAGATGACCGCGAGCAAGCAAACAACACAGAGCCATACGAATCTGATCTTCTTTACCGAGAACCGCCTCGCCAACTGCAGCCATCGTTGTGCGCAGCGCTTTATTACCATCACTATCAAACGACTCTTGGGATAACTGGGTAATGCCGGACATCTGGGTCTCCGAAGGTTAGGTCATCATTGTTGGAATAAAAATGGGACTGGGATCGACCCAATAATGTTGTCTACACAAGCAACCCGTGAAGCTAATACAACGCCTCACCTTGCTTTAATTGAATAAGTATAGACTTCGATTATCGGTTCGCGGGATTAGGAGACCACAAGACGAGTTTTTTTCCCAAATATCGGCTAAGCAGACCCCATTGAACGGGATATCGGTTAGGTATTACACAATCACAGAGGTATATTCATAGCCAATCATAGGGCGGCAGCGCCACGCTCTAGATCAGTGATCAAGTCACTGCGAGCCTCTAGCCCAATGGACAAACGAACGAGATTGTCAGTAATGCCGGCACTAACCTTCGCCGCATCGCTAAGCCGCCCATGGGTCGTTGTTGCGGGATGCACAATAGTACTTTTCGCGTCACCTAAATTAGCCGTTAACGACATTAAGCGAGTAGCGTCAATAAAACGCCAGGCCGTCGCTTTATCGCCGCGCACACGAAACGACAAAACACCGCCAAAAGCGCTTTGCTGCTGCTTAGCAATAGCATGCCCGGGGTGATTTTCAAGCCCAGCATAAAATACCTTTTCTACCCAAGCCTGCTCGCCTAACCAGCGGGCAATATGCAGTGCACTAGCGGAATGCGCATTCATACGCAGCGACAAGGTTTCAAGGCCCTTAAGAAACACCCATGCGTTAAACGGGCTCATTGATGGACCGCCAGCGCGCACTAGAGAGCGAATGGGGTCAACGAACTCAGCGCGGCCAACCACAGCGCCACCCAGACAACGACCTTGCCCATCCAGATACTTAGTGGCTGAGTGCACAACCATATCGGCACCTAACGCTAATGGCTGCTGTAATGCAGGGGTACACAAGCAATTATCCACCGCCAGCATAATTGAATGCTTTCGCGTCAATTCAGCCAACGCACCAATGTTGGCAATTTCATTGAGCGGATTTGAAGGCGTCTCAAGAAAGAAGAGACGCGTTTCTGGAGTAACCGCAGCCGCCCAGCCAGCCAGATCAGTAAGACCGACATAGGTGACTTTTACGCCGAACTTGACGAAGAAGTTATCCAATAAAACAACCGTTGAACCAAACACGTCGCGCGAGCAAACAATGTGATCGCCCGCCTTAAGATGGGCTAAACAGATACTCATGGTTGCAGCCATACCAGACGATGTTGCAATACAATCGTCCGCGCCCTCCAATGCAGCCAGCCTCAGCTCAAAGTTACGCACCGTAGGGTTGGTATACCGCGAATAAACGCTACCGCTACTGCCTCCGCTAAACCGAGACGCTGCATCAGCGCAGTCTTTAAATACATAGCTGGAGGTTAAAAATAACGCCTCAGAATGCTCATCTTCAGCTGTGCGACGCTGGCCAGCTCTAACCCCGAGTGTTTCGCGCTGCAGGCTTTGCGCAAATTCACCCTCTACAACCAGCGCACAATTCTTCGCACCATCGGTAGGATCAAAAGGACTATCGGTCATGACACTCACCACTCACAAACATTTTTTTATCCAACAACCATTCGACCGTCGTATTGCGCTAAAAGAATAACGGTTATGAATTGTCATTGTACAAATCAACAACCGATGCCTCGTCGGGCACGGTTGAAAATCCATTAGACTCTTCAGCTTGCGCCTGATCATTGCGCCGGGTATTCAATTGCTCAAGATAATCTTGGTCGACGTCACCGGTCACATACTTACCATCAAACACTGCACAATCAAAGTTTTCTATAGCCGGATTACCTTCTCGAGCCGCATCAACTAAGTCCTCGAGATCTTGATAGACAAGCCAGTCCGCACCGATTTCAAAACCGATTTGCTCAACGGTTTTGTTGTGTGCTATGAGCTCATCCACTGAAGGCATATCAATGCCATAAACATTGGGATAACGCACCGGTGGCGCGGCAGAAGCAAAATAAACTTTTTTAGCTCCAGCCTCTCTGGCCATCTGAATAATTTCATTACAGGTCGTGCCACGAACGATAGAATCGTCAACTAGTAATACATTTTTATCTTGGAACTCCAGTTCAATCGCATTGAGCTTTTGGCGCACAGACTTCTTGCGCATACTCTGGCCCGGCATAATAAACGTCCGGCCAATGTAGCGATTTTTTATCAAGCCCTCACGAAACTTAAGGTTCATATTGTGCGCTAAAACCTGCGCCGAGACGCGGCTAGAATCGGGAATAGGAATAACCACATCAATATCGTGATCTGGATACAAACGCATAATTTTTTCGGCTAATTTTTCACCCATACGCAAGCGAGCTTTATAAACAGAAATATCATCAATGATCGAGTCTGGGCGTGCGAAATAGACATACTCAAAAATGCACGGGGTATGCGCCACATCATGACTACACTGCTCAATATGTATGGCTCCGCTACGCTCAATAAAAACGGCTTGCCCCGGTGCGACATCGGCGATGCACTCAAAGCCCTGCGAGCGCAACGCTACACTTTCTGAGGCAATCATATATTCAGGACCAGTGCTCGTTTCGCGCCGACCATACACCAATGGCCGAATGCCATGCGGATCACGAAAGCCCACTATGCCATAGTCGGCGATCATGGCCACTACCGCATAGCCACCAGAGCAGCGCCGATGCAACCCTTTAACTGCGTGAAATATATCGCTCGGCGTAGGCGTCAGCTTGCCTACTTTTTGCAACTCATGAGCAAAAACATTAAGCATGACTTCAGAGTCGGAATCAGTATTGATGTGCCGAAGGTCCTCGCGAAAAACTTCTCGCTTTAAATCTTCAGCGTTAACGAGATTACCATTGTGCGCCAGCGCAATCCCATAGGGTGAGTTAACATAAAACGGCTGCGCCAACGCAGGACTAGAGCTGCCGGCTGTTGGGTAGCGACAGTGACCAACACCCAGGTCGCCAATTAAATGCTCCATATGATGCTGCCGGAAAACATCTCGCACAAAACCGTTGCCTTTACGCTGATTAAACCTACCTCCACCATAGATCATCATGCCTGCAGCATCTTGACCGCGATGTTGCAAAATCGTTAGCGCATCATACAACGTTTGGCTCACACCCGACTGGGCAACCACACCGACTACACCGCACACAGATTGAATTCCTCGCTTATTACTTAATTACCGCTAACCCTCAATGGCTACCGTCATAATCGCCCACAAACACACGACCGATTGCTGCGCTCCTGCGCCACCCAATCAACCCACAGCTTTGACTAAATCTTTAGGACGCCAGTGTGACATATCGCCAAACGTTTGTATGGCCCAGTCCTCTAACATCAGGAACTTCGGCACTAACTGCGATTGCGTCCACCAATCTTGATCTTCTACCGTAATAATGTTCGGAATAATCACCAGACAAGCCAACACAACTATTGCGCCACGCAACAAACCAAAAACCGTCCCCAACATCCTATCAATCGGCCCAAGTCCAGCTTTACTGACTAAAGAAATAATGAGCTTGTTGACCAAACCGCCTACAATCAATGTGCCAACAAATAAGATAAGAAAGGCGCTAATCACCCGAAGTGTTTCGTGCGCAAACCAATCTGCTAAATAAACGCCAAGCTGCGGGCTAAGCGCTATGGCCACAGTAAAAGCCACTACCCAAATAAGTAGCGATAACGCCTCTTTGACGAAACCTCGCAACAGACTCACAAGCGCAGAGAAGCCCAAAATGATCAAAATGGTAAGATCCAGTTCGTTCATGATATCGCCCAGGCTGCGATAAATTGCAGCCCTGCTATAAACCTACCCACAGCGCTAAACATCTCGCAACCGTCGAATAATCGCATCATTGACCTTATGCTCGCGTTGAATTCTAGCCACAATTTCCTCGGCTTCGGCGTAGGTCAAAACGGGCCCCACAGCAATTCGATAGGGGCCTGCTTGGCTATCTGTAGCCGGTTTGACGTAGGCTTTAAACTTCTTCGCCAGCAGTGTCTCTTTAAAATTTTGGGCGTTGTTCCAGCCATTAAATGTGGCAACTTGCACGACGTAGGAAACGGGAATTTTATTTTGATCAAGCCGAGGCTGATTTCTCTGCGACGCCGATCCAGGCCGCGCAACAGCGGCAACCGCGGTTTCGGCCGCAGCTTTTAAAATTTCAGCTAAATCTTCGGCCTCTTCACTCAGTCGCTCAGTAACGGCCTGCTCAGTCTCAACACGGCCTACTTCAGAATTTTTAGATAAGCCCTTGGCATCAACATCAGCCTCGTTGACAGCGACTGCGATTGGCGTATCAGGGATTTGAACTGAAGCCACTTGGGTGCGAGTAGCCTCATCAAAGTCAAACAATACCGGCCAAAGCAGCCCTGCCAGAATCAGTAAAACAGCCGCACCGGTAAGACGTCGCTTTAGTGCCTCATTCAATGGATTAAACCCCAATGCAGAACGCACTCACCCATCGGCAAATTGCGCTCGCTGCAATCAGCACAACGTCTGTGCAGTAACGGTTCTTCAATAGTGCAGTGCAATTGCTTATCTCCGTAATACGCTTAATGCTGGCGCCGCTTATAACTCAGTTAATCTTTGATGCGCCCAAACTGCGTTGGCTCACATCGGCACGCCCGCTTTGCTCGCCACGAACTTATCGACCCACACTACATGGCGATACTTGGCGATGCCATATAATCTAACGCCTCGCAGACAGTGTAAAACGAGCCGCAAACGACGACTTTACCGGCATTGGTAGCCTGTGCAAAAGCAATATCCATAGCCTCCTCCACGGTACCGGCAATGAGTGCATTAGCTTTGTGCGCATGACTAGCGCTTTGATTCTCTTGTAATACCTGCCACATTTTACCTGCTTCTAGCGCCCGAGGACATTCTGCTAGTTGTGCAAAAATCCATGCATCTGCACAGGGCACCAGCTGATCGATCATTTCATCAACGCGCTTATCGGCTAATGCCGCAAAAACCATCACAATCTTTTCACCCGGTGCGTGCACCGCTCCAGCGCCCTCACTCAAACAAACCTCTTTTTGCCGCAAAAGAGTATCTGCTAGGCGCTGCACCGCGTCGGGATTATGGGCCACATCGAGGATCACCTGTCTGCCCGCAAAAGTGTGTCTAGACTGGCGGCCTAACAACATCGTATTGCTCAACATATCTTTGAGCCTAGCGGGCTTGGGCAGTGCATTGAGCAATACCGCGACCTGCAGCGCCGAACTCCAGTTACGCGTTGCCAGCACAGGGTCGGGTAAGCTCGCAATCTCAAATGATTCCCCGTCGAGGCCCTTACCACGCCAATGCAAAGAGCCTTCATAGAGGCTAAAGCCATGACCTGATGATTTTTCGCCTCCGACTACGCAATCAATTGTATTGGCCTTGAAACCCTCGGCCCAGTAAACGCAAGCTTCCAATTTTTCGGCAATAGCCACTAAAGCTGGAGGCGGATTAGGGTCGCCAATAACGGCCGTCCCACCCGCTCTTAAAATACCAGCTTTTTCTCGCGCAATTTGATCGCGCGTGTGGCCAAGCCAAGACTCATGATCAATGCCAATATGAGTGATAACTGCGACGTCAGGGGTAATAATATTGACGGCGTCAAGCCTGCCACCTAAGCCCACCTCAAGAATAATATAATCAAGCCGGGCGTCTCTAAACAAAAGCAGCGCTGCAAGTGTTGTGAATTCAAAATAACTGAGGCTGACGGGTTCGTCTTGAGCAACATTTGCTGTAAATCGAGCACGATCCACCGCCTCAAAAGCAGCACAAAGAGAGTCATCGGAGACCTCGCCCCCATCAATCATTACTCGCTCATTAAATCGTTGCAGGTGGGGCGATGTATACACACCCACCCGAGGTAAAGCACAAGCCTCATGAGGCTCCTGTAACAAAGCCTGCAAGGCTGCAACCACCGAGCCTTTACCATTGGTGCCGGCAACGGTGATAGTAGTCGCTTGTAAAGAATCAACGCCGAGGGCTCTAGCAACCGCAGAAACTCGATCAAGCCCCAGCTCAATACTCTGAGGATGGAGCGTCTCTAACCAGCTCAACCATGCATCGAGTTCTAGAAAGCGCATATGGACTCAACCGCATTAGCCATAACTAATAAAAGAACACCTTGGAATCATTTGAGTTTTGGAGGCAGCACACTCGATTGAGAGCTGGAACTTGGTAGCGGCTAAAGTGAGAACCGCGACTTCATCAGAGCGAAACAGCACGGCTCACTGATCAATCACCACGTGCTCTTGCTGATCATCGCCAGCGGCATGCTCTGACCCAATCGCTGCGGACTTTGAGGCTCCGCCCAACCCCCCGTGCTGCTGACTATCGGCTTCAAGCATTTCCACATCGGGCTCATCGTTACTTGTCATAAGCTTATCTAACAGCCTTGCTATGGTCGCCCGCATATCTGCACGCGCAACGATCATATCTATGGCACCACGCTCAAGCAAAAACTCGCTACGCTGAAACCCTGGCGGAAGCTTTTGCCGAATTGTTTGCTCTATGATGTTAGGCCCTGCAAAGCCAGCCCGCGCATTGGGTTCGGCAATATTAATATCGCCCAGCATTGCCAAACTAGCCGAGACACCGCCATAAACCGGATCGGTCATTACCGAAATGTACGGCACGCCGGCCAACTTCATTTTTTCAAGCACGGCACTCGTCTTGGCCATCTGCATCAGCGAAATCAATGCTTCCTGCATGCGTGCTCCGCCGGTTGCACTAAAACAAACCAGCGGACATTTCGCCGCAAGAGCCGCATTGGCTGCACGAGTAAATTTTTCTCCAACGGCATAGCCCATTGAACCGCCATGAAAACTAAATGCAAAGGCTGCCGCAATCAATGGCCGATTTTGTACGGTACCCGACATGACCACCAAAGCATCTTTCTCGCCGGTTTTCTTTTGCGCTTGAATGAGGCGGTCTTTATACTTTTTAGTATCTTTAAACTTGAGTCGATCAACGGGCAATACGTCCATGGCCAACTCTTCACGATCCTCTTCATCAAGAAAAACATCAAGCCTACGCCGCGCATCGATGCGCATATGGTGCTGACATTTCGGGCATACATCCAAGTTTTTCTCTAATTCGGGGCGGTAAAGCACCGCATCACAACGCACACACTTCTTCCATAGCCCCTCAGGTACTGAGGCACGATGATCCGCTTTTTCGTCAACTGCCGATACAAACGAAGGTTTTATTTTATCTAACCAGCTCATACACTTTTATAACTCGTCATCTGTATTTACTCGACGCTATTCGCGCCAACCGAAATATCTTTAACTAACTTTGCAACAATCTCACCTAAGGCCGTTACGTTCAAGTCTCCGGGCATTTGTTGTTCTGCTGCCGCAGCGATATTGCTAACCAGTACACTGCCAACCACTACTCCATCGGCAATGCCCGCAACAGATTTAGCCGAAGCAGCATCCTTAATACCGAAACCTACACAGATAGGCAGAGAAGTACACTGCCTAATTAAACCAACCTGCGCAGCCACCTCGGGGACATTTAGATTCCCTGCGCCAGTCACGCCCTTGAGTGAAACATAATATATATAGCCGCTTGCCTTGGCACAAATTTTTTCGATGCGATCCGGTGAAGTAGTCGGCGAGATCAGCAAAATACTGTCTATATCCTGCTCAATCAACAGACTGCCTAGGTCGCCGATTTCTTCAGGCGGCATATCCACAGTCAAAACGCCGTCAACCCCAGCATTGGCAGCCTGCTGCGCAAAGGCAACGTAACCCATTGCCTCGATCGGATTGGCGTAACCCATCAAAACTAATGGCGTTTGCTGATTAGTTTCACGAAACACAGATACCATCTGCAACACGTGCGTCAGGCTTACATGATGCACAAGTGCTCGTTCATGTGCCAACTGTATGACCGGCCCTTCGGCCATAGGATCGGAAAACGGTACACCTAGCTCGATAATATCGGCCCCTGCATCAACCAATGCATGCATCAACGTGACGGTGGCCTCAGG
The DNA here is from genome assembly GCA_905478995.1 of uncultured Pseudomonadales bacterium. Classification (GTDB taxonomy): domain Bacteria; phylum Pseudomonadota; class Gammaproteobacteria; order Pseudomonadales; family UBA7434; genus UBA7434. Next base: position 28,061 of record CAJQKT010000042.1, read on the forward strand.
CTCGGGATCGCCCGCCACAATATAAGGAATAATGGCTTTGCGATTAGTGCTTTTAAGGTTTGCCAGCGTAGCTTTAATCCGACTCAAAACGTAATTCTCTTTTTCAAGGCACAGGGCGTGCTGTTGACTTTAGCTATGACTAACCGCGCACATAGCAGTGACTAATGTAAAGCCGACGCTACAATGTAATACCATCGAGCTCAGCCACCGTTAAAATATCTTTGTCGCCTCGACCCGAAAGATTAACCATTATCGTTTGATCTTTATCCATTGTCGTTGCTAACTTAGCTGCGTATGCCAAGGCATGGCTCGTCTCTAGCGCCGGCATTATGCCCTCTATTTGAGTCAGCGTGCGAAAAGCGTCCATTGCTTCATCATCATTAACGGCTACATAATTGACGCGCCCAAGATCTTTTAACCACGAGTGCTCGGGCCCTACACCCGGATAGTCGAGACCTGCTGATATTGAGTGGGTTTCAATGATTTGCCCCCCCTCATCTTCCATTAAATAGGTTCGGTTTCCGTGTAATATGCCGGGCCGTCCATCACTCAAAGGCGCTGCATGCTTGCCGGTTTCTAAACCAAACCCACCAGCCTCCACGCCATACATAGCAACCGAGGCATCCTCAAGCATAGGGTGGAACAACCCGATAGCATTAGAGCCTCCTCCCACACACGCCACTAACGCATCAGGCAGTCGGCCAGTGCGGTCTATCATTTGTTGTCGAGCCTCACGGCCAATAACCGATTGGAAGTCCCGAACCAATTGCGGATAAGGCGCAGGACCTGCCACGGTGCCGATAATGTAAAAGGTATTGTCTACATTCGTGACCCAGTCACGCAAGGCCTCATTCATTGCATCTTTCAAGGTCCTGCTACCTGACTTAACAGGAATAACTTCGGCACCGAGAAGCTTCATGCGGTACACATTCAAAGATTGCCGATGAACGTCCTCCTCGCCCATAAATACCTGACACTCCATACCAAATCTGGCCGCTATAGTTGCGGTAGCCACACCATGCTGCCCCGCCCCCGTTTCTGCAATAACTCGCGGCTTGCCCATAAACTTTGCCAACAATGCCTGGCCGACCGTGTTATTGATTTTGTGCGCACCGGTATGATTGAGGTCCTCACGCTTGAGGTAAATCTGTGCACCGCCCAACTGCTTGCTCCAGCGCTCGGCATGATAAACAGGCGAAGGCCGGCCCACATAGTGCGCAAGGTCTTTGTCAAACTCCTGCTGAAAAGACGCGTCATCTTTTAGCTTTAAGTACAAAGCCTGCAAGTCATCCAAAGCCGAAATCAGTGTCTCAGCAACAAATCGACCACCATAGGGCCCAAAATGCCCACGGGCATCAGGCACCGCGCCGTAATCAACAGGCGATGAGATTATGCTACTGTCTGTTTTGCTATTCATAACGCTCCTACTCTCAAATATTAACTTTTCCTACCGAACACCAACCGGCACCGCAACTAGCAGAGGTCTGCCTGATTCAGAATAGACCTACTGCTAACAACTATTTACTACGGTCTGCACAAACTTTTCGATCTTTTTGGCATCCTTGATACCTGCCGATATCTCAACTCCACTACTGACATCTACAGCATAAGGCCGATGCGCCCTAATGGCCGCTGCCACATTATTTGCGTTTAATCCGCCTGCCAAAACCAAAGGGCGACTATTTTGCGCCGGCAGCAAGTCCCAATCAAATTGCTCACCTGTGCCACCGCGAGCCGCATTAGACAGCGCATCCAGCAAAAACCCACAGGCTTGGGTGTGCTGCTGCATTTCCTGACTAAGAGCAAGTTTTGCTTGGTCTTTTACCGCTTGCTCCGCATCGACAAGCGGCAGTCGCACCGCTTTGATATAAGGCAGCCCCGCCGCTTCGCAATGTGCAGGCGTTTCGTCACCATGAAACTGCAATAAGCTCAAAGGCAAGCGCTCAACCGCCTCTTGAATAAAGTGATTATCAGCGTTCACAAAAAGACCCACCGCTGTAACGAAGGGAGGTAAGTCGTCGAGTAATCGAGCCGCCTGCTCAATAGTTACAGAGCGCGGACTGGCCTCATAAAAAACAAAACCCAGCGCATCGGCACCACAAGCAACAGCGCAGCGAACATCTTCGCTGCGAGTCAACCCGCATATTTTAATTCGGCTTGGCGACATCAATCTGTACCGTCGAAGATTTGGATAGAACTTGTTGGTCAATAACTCGAGACTAAGCACCCAAGATCAACCGTCTCGTCTATTGGCTTATTGAATTAAATAATATTAACAAATAAGCCTGTATTGCGCTGCGGCTATCTCATACCAGTAATACCAAGCACCCTAATTTATTCGCCAAAAAGCAGCGACTCACTCTCGGGTAAATGGAACACACTAGGGTAAACGGCACGTCGTAAATAAAGGCCAGCCGGGCTAGCTGTGGCCGCGGCCTGAGTTCGATCTTTGCGCTGCAACACCTCTTGCATCCAGCCACCGGGCTTAGCGCCGCTACCCACAGCCATAAGACTGCCTGCAATGTTACGGACCATGTGCAATAAAAAAGCATTGGCTTTTATCTCTATGCACACTCGCTGACCGCTCCGAAACACCTGCACATGATGAACATTGCGCATCGCCGTGCGACTTTCACAGCCAGCCGCACGAAACGAGGAAAAATCCTGCTCACCCAGCAAGCATTGAACCTCTTGATTCATTAAAGCCGCATCAAGCGGACGGGGGAAGTGCGTTAGCTGGCCTGCAAAAATTCCAGGCGCGATCTGAGTATTGTGGATCCAGTATTGATATTGTCGGGCCACCGCTGAAAAACGTGCATGAAATAAAGCCTCTACCGGCGCCGCCCAAACAACACGGACCGCGGGCACCAGCAGGCTATTCACACCCGCCACCCACGCTTTATTTAGGCGCTCAACGGCCACATCAAAATGAGCAACTTGAGCACTAGCATGCACGCCCGCATCGGTGCGCCCAGCACAGACTAACTGCACTGGATGGTTGGCTACCCGACTAATTGCCGGCTCAAGGGCACCCTGGACCGTCGGTAGGTCCGGCGAAGCCTGACGCTGCCATCCATGAAAGTGCCTGCCGTTGTACTCAACGCCAATAGCTATACGCTGAGTCATGCCGTCTGCAAGGGGGTATGCTCTGTCGCGAGCAGCTGCGGATGTTGTGGTAATGCTAGTCGGCACGGTAAGAATGGCTCCGAAAAATATGAGGCAAGCTTCGAGGTATGAAAAACTTTGTCGCCAATGCGACATCAAAAAAACCAATCCGCTATTGCCACAAGAAACACCGCGGCAGCGCGGCCTCGCATGATACACAGGGCAAATTCAACGGTCTAATAAAATCAACAGAGCGCGCCCAAGGTAGAGGCTGACAACAGCGAGCAACGGCTGCTGTGAAGAAAGGGCTTTGCACACAAAAAAACCGGCGCAATGACCGGTTTTTTTTATCCTGCTGCGCGAACCGGCAAAGACTATAATCGACCTAGCATTTGACGCGCCTCGTCGCATTGTATCTCGCTGCCCTCATCCACCACTTCGTTCAGGATTTCGCGCGCGCCGTCATAGTCACCCATGTCAACATAGGCACGAGCCAAATCGAGCTTGGTGGCCACTTCGGCCTCAAGGTCTTCGGCCGATAAGGTTTCTACGTTCGATAAGGTTTCTACGTTCGATAAG
>CAJQKT010000043.1 GCA_905478995.1 uncultured Pseudomonadales bacterium
AATCCAGCAGCAGAAGAGCCGGCCTTGGTATTTCCGTTAGATATTGCTTTTCAGCAGCAGAATGTGGGTGACCGCTTGTTTGTCACTGATGCGACTGCTAACGAAGTTATTGTTATTGATGTTGCGACTGGAGTCAGCGGGGTGTTTGCTGCTCCAGAGCCTGTCGTCGAGAACAATGAAAATGAGGCGTTAGACTCTGAGACTGAAGACGCTGGTACGGAAGAAACTGAGACCTTGGTTTTAGCCTACTCACAAGTTAGGCAGTTAGCTCTACAGGACGGCGATTTGTATGTGTCTGATGCAGGCCCATTTACTTCCAGCGGATTTATTTTTTATGGTGCGATTTTTAAAGTGAATGTCTCAGGTAATGTCGATGCTTCAGGTGCTCAGACACTAGATGGCGAAAAAACTCTATTGTCGGCAGCTTCGTCACCTAACACGAACAATTTGTTCCGATCGCCACAGGCGCTGGTTTTTGACGATAGAAAAACGCCGGCTACAGCAGACGATGATCGTTTACTCGTGCTCGATAATCAATTGGGCGCCATTGTTGCAGTGGCAGCACAAGAGACTGATCCAGACGGTACGCCAGAAGTGCCTGTTAGTTTGGGCGCGCGCACTTTTTTACCGGGTAGCGTGACACTGGATCAGGCAGATTTTGATGCGGGCAAAGGTTCTAGTGCGCAGGGCCTTGCGGCCGATGCTATTAGTGCGACTAGTGTGACACTACATTCAGCGGTGGATGTTTTGAACTCGGGTTCGGGTATGTTCGTCATAGATGAATCGCAGAACACGCTCGTGAGCATTGATTTACAAACGGGTACCCGTGCTCGTTTTGATCAAGCGCTTGGCGGCAACTCATCAGACAGTGAAGAACAGCAAGCCGTTGATTTTGCCACCTTTGAAAGCACTCGTTTTGATCGCCCTGTTTTACTGCAAGCGGCTCCAACGGCCGATGGCTTTGTGGTCATCGACCAATACGATGACACGCTTATCAACGTGCCATTTTTTGGTTCTGGGGCAACCTCTTCTGTGCGCAGCTTATATTCAAACCCAAGCAGTTCGTTGCCGTTTGATGACCCACGGGCAATGGTAGCTTATGGCGACATACAATTCGGTGATCACGACAGTGACCCAGAGTCTCCAGAGCAATTGTTTTATGTTGAAAAGTTGATGTATGTGTTAAACGGCAATGCAATCATGGCCATCGATATTGCCGCCGTGACAGATGCTGATCCTGCTGAAGTGGGTGCTGCTGATCCGGCTAATAGTAATCGCAGTGAATTTCCAATTAGCGGCTGTACATTTGATCATGCCGCACAAATGTTAATTCGAATCGCTTTCAAAGACGACGAAGGAATAACCGTAACCGATTCGGCTACGTTGATAGTGGCCGAGGCCAATGAGCCAACGCTGCATATTATTGATCAAGCTGACGGGAGTTGCGAAAGCGTTAGCTACAACCTTGCCAATAGTGAGAGTATGGATATCGTCGATATGATTAGCGACAGCAGTCGCAGTACTGATACTCAGCTTGAATTATTGATGTTGGACCGGGGCAACCGTGAGGTGTTTTCTGTGTCGGTCAATATAGACGAAGCTGCCGTTGCAGAGCCTCAGATAATGAGTGCCAACAGTGGCGCCAACCCAATGGTCTCGCCGCTAGGGATGAGTTATGACGCGAATGCTGAGCGGCTGTATGTACTTGATGATGTGCTGCAGTCGGTTTACTTAATTGACGTGGCGGCGCGCGACCCCGGCACAGGCAGGCGCCTTACTCAGAATGAAAGTGATGCGGCTGTAAATGGAGGTGTTATCGGCCAGCGACTAGTGATTTCACGCGGTACATCGCTTAATTGCCACGAATCATTTGATGGTGGAGTAACACTAACACCTTGCTCAGTTGAGTAAGTAGGTTGCGCTTGGCGCTACTGCGTTGCATTAATGAGATAGAGCGAGCCGGCCTCAATTTTAGTGGCGGCAATCGTTAAATTATCGCCCTGACAAGGCCCGCTGACGCAGTGGCCGCTGTCAATTAAAAATAAGGCGCCGTGGGTCGAGCATTGAATTAATGCGCCTTCGGAATCGAGAAATTGGTCTTCTTGATATTCAAGCTCAATACCTAAATGTGGGCAGCGATTATGATAGGCGTGCAGCACGTCGTCTTTTTTAACAACAAAAATCGCTTGCTCGCCAATAGTGAAACCTTTTGACGTGCCTTCTTCAATGTCGTTGATGGCGCAAATAAAATGCATTATGGCGTGCAACCTCTTGGCACATTCGCGCAATGCACTACCTTGGTTTGAAGTGCGTATGAGCTTGGTGAATATAATGAATAGCGTAGCGATATTGTAATGAATGATCATACCGATAATCTAGCTTGCTTAACAGGCCAGAAAAATCCTGATCTAGTCGAAATCGATGGCGTGAGCCTGCATCGTTGTACGCTGCCCGATTGGCGTGCACTGCAAAATAGCGCGCGTGCTGCGGGTTTTGAGCTTAGTGCGGTAAGTGCTTATCGTAGTTTTGCTCGTCAATTAAAAATTTGGAATGACAAAGCTCGCGGTGTGCGGCCGGTATTAGATGCCCGTGGCGAGGTGTTAGACGTTAGCGCGATGAGTGATGATGAATGTCTGTTCTCAATATTGCGCTGGTCGGCTTTACCTGGTGCGTCGCGTCATCACTGGGGTACAGATGTTGATGTGGTCGATAGTGCCTCCATGCCTGCGGGCTATAGTGTTCAGCTGACGGATGCAGAGGTGTATAACGACGGGCCATTTGCAGCATTGCACGACTGGTTAGATAGTATAATTAACAATGGCCATAGCTATGGGTTTTATCGACCCTATGCAGCCAAGTTGGACGCAGGTGCTGACCGTGCACAGCGTTTAGCCGAGCCTTCTGTGGGTGGCCCAGCGCATAGCGCACCAGGCGACAGCTTCAAAGTTATGGGGATTGCACCGGAGCGCTGGCATTTAAGTCATCGACCCAGTAGCCGGCATTTTGAAGCATGCTTAAATTGCGAAACGTTCCATGCATTTTATGCACGCCAGTCTGAGATGGCTTTGCAGGGCGCAATACTTGATAATTTCGAGGCTATTTACGCCGGTTATATCGATGTGTAACGGGCAGCTAAAAAAACTTATCAAAACGCTTATTTACTAGAGCCTTTACTTATCATGACAGACACAGAACGGCAAAAACGCATGAAAGACACGCAGCATTTGTGGGTGTCGATGGTCGAGCAGGCCCGCGAGTTGGCCAAAGCCGAGCCCCTGTTGGCCAGTTATTATTACAGTAGCATTATTGATCGCCAAAATTTTTCTGAGGCTCTAGCTTGCCAGTTGGCCGCTAAACTCGATGCAGCAACTGTTTCTGCAATGATGCTGGGTGAGGTTTTTACTCAATGTTTGCTTCAAGACCCTAAGATTGCTGAGGCTGCGTTATGCGATATTCTTGCTTGCTATGATCGAGATCCGGCTTGTAATAATTACTGCGTGCCATTTTTGCATTTTAAAGGATACCTGGCCATTCAAGCCTATCGTTTTTCGCATCATTTATGGATGAATGGGCGTCGCTCTATGGCGCGCTATATTCAACACATGACGAGCATGCTGTTTGATGTTGATGTTCATCCCGCGGCAAAGTTAGGCGCTGGGTTAATGTTTGATCATGCAACCGGTATTGTCATTGGCGAAACGGCTGTGGTGGGTGACAACGTCTCTATGCTGCATGGCGTGACACTAGGCGGGTCGGGCATCTCCGCCGGCGCGCGCCACCCCACCATTGGGAGTGGTGTCATGATCAGTTGCGGCGCTAAAATATTGGGTGATATATCAATTGGCGACGGCGTTAGAGTTGGTGGCGGTAGTTTGGTGTTAGAGTCTGTGCCTGCTCACGTTACCGTAGTAGGGGTGCCGGCCAAGATTATTGGTGATATGAGTGACGCTGCGCCATCTTTATCTATGCAGCAAGATATAACGCGTTAGTTAAGCCTGTGAGTATGGGTTATGTTTAAAAAAGAGTTGTATCCTTCCAAACGATTCCGCTTGTTTGCGTTTTTTAAGTAATAGACCTTCTTTGTGTTAGACATCACCACTAAGGCTAACGGTTAAAGTTATGCAGATATTTCGTGTTTTTTGCATATTTCCTGTCGTGCGGCTCTTATTTTCTTGATAAACCTCTAATTTGAACTATAAATTTGTGTGTCTTAATACGATTTGCCGTTAGATGTTGTAATTTTCGGCATTGCGTTGTCTTACTGGCGTTTATCTTACAGATGAGATTGTCTTGTAGGGGTACCGCTGAGATTACTTATTTATTGGGAGAGAAATAGAGTGAGTGTTAAATTACTAGATAATGAAGCGTTTTACGGCTATCGCGTTCGACGTACCGTTGATGCCAAGCTCTTTCAGGAGTACTTTAGCCTGAAGCAAAATGGTAAAAGATTGGTGGGTGCGGCCAGAAAGCGCGTGCAAAATATAGCCAATGGTCGTGATGGTCAGCTCGCTGAAGATCAAGTGAAGGCCAAGCAAGCTAATAAAGCTCAGCGCTGCTTTAATGCAAATGGCTCAGTCCGCGGCATCAGCTATTTAGTCAAAACTGAAAAGAGCGGAACTAAAACGCCAATTTTCCAAGTGGGCATTGCTTCTGAATCTGATGGAAAAATTATTTGTACGAGCTATTCAATTAATGCTCATGGTAAAGCCGAAGCTTGGAATATGGCCGTAGTCACTTATGCTAAGCACAAGGCTATTGGCAAGGGCAGCAAGCTTTACAAAAAATTATTAGCCGCTATTCCGAAACGAGTGGCAAGCCCTAAACCGAAAAAAGCTGCGAAAAAGAAAGCTGCGAAAAAGAAAGCCGCTAAAAAGAGTGTTGTCCGTAAGTCGACCGCTAAAAAGGTAAGTAAAAAGGTAGCTAAAAAGGTAGCTAAGAAGAAAGTAGCTAAAAAAGTGGCGAAGAAAAAAGCCGCTAAAAAAGTTGTTAAGAAGGCAGCGAAAAAAGTCGTCAAGAAAGCGACTAAAAAAGCCACTAAGAAAAAAGCAGCTAACAAGGTAGTGAAGAAAAAAGTCGCCAAAAAAGTTGTGGCTAAAAAGAAAGCCAACAAGACCGTTAAAAAGAAAGCGGGTAAGAAAAAAGCTGCTTAATACATTGTGTTTGTATGAGTAGCCATAAAAAAAGGCCCGCAGTGCGGGCCTTTTTTTATGCTTTTAAATCCTTTCCTAAGCCGACACGGCATAGAAGTAAATTGCTATCGAGCAGCAATAATAGATTTTTGAATTTCTTCTTTGGCTTCGGCGCTGTCACCCCAGCCGATGATTTTAACCCACTTATTTTTCTCGAGATCCTTGTAGTGTCTGAAAAAATGTTCAATTTGATTGATGATCAATTCAGGCATGTCGGAAACTTCATGGACACCTTCAGAAGAAGGGAGCAATTTTGCTACCGGCACTGCCAGTAATTTGGCGTCTAGCCCCGCTTCATCTTCCATTTTCAAAATGCCGATAGGCTTGCTACGGATAACGCAGCCATGCACCACGGGGAATGGACAATGGACTAAGACATCGAGTGGGTCGCCATCTTCAGACAGTGTTGCTGGGATATAGCCATAGGCACAGGGGTAGAACATAGCTGCCGACATGAATCGGTCGACAAATAAAGCACCAGTGTCTTTATCAACTTCATATTTCACAGGGTCGCTGTGAGCTGGAATTTCGATAACAACATTGATTTCTTCTGGGTTGCCTTTACCCGACGTAACATTAATTAAGCTCATAAATACAACACCATTAAGTGGAGATTAAAGTTTAAGGCGAACGTAGCGCCCAAGAACCCCAATTGTAGGGACATGGGCCCAATTGGGAGGTTTGAGTACATAAAGTGGTTGGTCCAACCCCTCAACGGCGCTTCCCAAGCACATAAATACCTTGATTGCGTTTAGCCTAAGTTCACGCTAAAACGGGCGCGAAGCATACTATAGAAGATGAAAGGTGCCTAGTATGGAGCAGGGCCGCTGGCAAAATTTGGGTAAAAACGGCGTGGGTTTGAGGTTGGGGTGCCACAGCAATGCGCAGGGTTTTATTGCCCGCTAGTGCCAAGTAGGCTCGTCACGTTGTCGTCGATGTTACATCTTCATGGGTTTTAATTTTTTCGTCACTTGTTGTTTCTTAAGCTGCACGTAATCGGGAAGGCCATTTTTATAGGGTGGATAATCTTCCCCCAGTATGAGTGGCGCTAAGTAAGCTTTGCCTGCTGGAGTTACTTCAAACCCATTGCCGCTAATATAGTGCCGCGGTAGCATTTTTTCGGTGTTAGCCATATCGGCTAGTGGCGCCTGGCCAATTTTCCAGCTGTAGCGCTTACCTTTGCCGCGGATAATTATGGGCATGATGGCATTGTCTCCGGCCACCGCAAAATCGACAGCTGCTTTACCCAGCGCATAGGCTTGGTCGACATCCGTTTTGGAGGCAATATGGCGAGCCGAACGCTGCAAATAATCGGCTACTGCCCAGTGGTATTTGTAGCCCAGTGCATCTTTCACCATGTTGGCGATCACGGGTGCCACGCCGCCTAGCTGTATATGCCCAAAGGCATCTTTACTGCCGCCATCAGCTAAAAATTTGCCGTCGGCAGTTTGTGTGCCTTCCGAGGCAACAATGACGCAATAGCCATGCTTTTTTACGCAGCGACTAACACGCCGTAAAAATTTTTCACGGTTAAAGGCAATTTCTGGAAATAAAATGATGTGCGGAGCATCCCCATCATGTTGAGCTGCGAGCGAACTAGCTGCTGCAATCCAGCCTGCATGGCGCCCCATCACTTCAAGCACAAATATTTTGGTGGAGCTGGCACACATTGACGCCACATCAAATGCAGCCTCACGTGTTGAAATGGCCACATATTTGGCAACCGAGCCGAAGCCGGGACAATTGTCGGTAAGAGGAAGATCGTTGTCTATGGTTTTGGGAATGCCAATGCACTGTACTGGGTAATTCGCCCGCGCTGAAAATTCAGCGATTTTATGGGTTGTATCTTGTGAATCGCCGCCGCCGTTATAGAAGAAATAGCCAATATTATGAGCCTTAAATACGGCGATGAGTCGCTCATATTCGGCTTGATGCTCATCAATGTTCTTGAGCTTGTAGCGGCAAGAGCCAAAGGCTGCGCTGGGCGTGTGTCGTAAGCCCGCAATGCTTTTGGGCGTTTCGCGGCTGACATCGATGAGCTCTTCGCGCAAGACGCCAAGAATCCCGTTGTTTCCAGCATACACTTTGCCGATCGATTGAGGATGTTGCTTAGCCGTCTCAATTACACCGCAGGCTGAGGCGTTAATTACCGCGGTTACGCCGCCAGATTGAGCATATAGCGCATTTTTTTTTGACATGAACGAGTGGGCCCCAGGCGTGAAATAATGGCGGTAGTGATGCCAAGTGAGTCGCTTGCGTCCAGCTTGGCTTATTTTGGGTGCATTGTAGCGCGCGGCCTGGCTGCTTATTGCTGTAATTTTACAATTTGTGTTTATGCCTTACTTGGCAGCCTAAGAATAATCAATTGCGGCACAAGTTGTACGAGGGTTTCAGGTGCTGTGAAAATTGCGACTGGCCATTTTTTTGATGGCGCGTTATAAAACCAATACACACCGTTCAAGATGTTAACGGTCCTCTCTTTAGAAGCGCGAAGCTCTTTTACTATGCATATTCATATTCTTGGCATCTGCGGTACTTTTATGGGTAGCGTGGCATTGCTCGCTCGAGAGTTAGGGTATCGGGTGACAGGTGTGGACCAGCAGGTTTACCCGCCAATGTCTACGCAACTCGAAGATGCTGGTATTGAGCTGTTCGAAGGGTATGCCCAGCATGGTCTAGATGTTTTGCAGCCTGATGTGGTGGTTATCGGCAATGCGCTATCGCGCGGTAATCCAGCGGTTGAGTTTGTTTTGGATAACAAACTGTATTATCAATCGGGGCCTCAGTGGATTGCTGAGAACGTGCTGCGTGATAAAAAGGTCATTGCTGTATCGGGCACCCATGGCAAGACTACCACAGCGAGTATGTTAGCTTGGGTGCTCGAGTGTGCTGATGCCCAGCCTGGATTTTTGATTGGTGGCGTGCCGGTCAATTTTTCTTGCTCGGCCCGCTTGGGGCAAGGTGAGTATTTTGTAATTGAAGCTGACGAATACGACTGTGCTTTTTTCGACAAGCGCTCTAAATTTTTGCACTATCGGCCCAATACACTGATTATTAATAATTTAGAATTCGATCACGCCGATATATTTCCTGATTTGTCTGCAATACAACGGCAATTCCATCATTTGGTGCGCACCGTGCCGGCTAATGGTCATATCCTTATGCCCGCTCAGTCGGCACTTGAAGACGTTATGGCAATGGGCTGCTGGTCATCGCTTGATTATTTAACTGGGCCCAATAGCGCTTGGCACATCACCGATATAAGCGCCGATGATGCTTCCTTTAATATTTGCCGTATGGCCACCACCGATGAAGCAGAAATTGAAAGTGGAGAGCCGCTTGAGCGCGGCGTTATTTGCTGGACGCTGAGCGGCGAGCACAACCGACAAAATGCTTTGGCAGCGGTCGCGGCCGCGCGTCTTGCGGGTATCTCAGTAGCTAATGCTTGCGCCGCGCTAAGTCGCTTTCACAATGTAAAGCGCAGGATGGAGCTAGTGGGTGAGGTTAATCGTGTTCAAATCTATGACGATTTTGCCCATCATCCGACTGCCATAGAGTTAACGCTAGAGGGCGCGCGCAGAAAGTTTCCTGATCGGCGTATTTTTGCTGTTATTGAACCACGGTCAAATACCATGCGAATGGGCGTGCACAATAGTCGGCTGGCCGAGGCTGTGGCCACGGCTGATGCAGTATGGTGGTGCGCCCCTGAGTCCGAAGCCGCGGCGATTTTTGACACGAGTGATAACGTTCATTTGATTGATGATGTAGACGAAATAGTTGCATCGGTTGCTGCTAAGGTACGCGCCGAAGATGTGATTATTGTTATGAGCAATGGCAGTTTTGCCGGCATTCACGCAAAATTATTAGCTGCGCTTGCGTCTTAGTTTTTGTTCACAGGCTAAGCGCTCATCAATTAAAATGCTTGGTTATGCATAGCTTTTCTTAACACACCCAACCATGAAGTTACGGAGATCAAACCGTGGAAAACATTGACCACGATTTTAAAATGACCGCCTTTGCACGGCTTTATGAAAAAATAATACTTTCCCATCCGTGGCTGGTCATCATTTTACTCGTTTTGCTCACCTCGATTTTTGCGATGCATGCATCTGACTATAAGGTCGATGCTTCGGCTGACTCTTTGGTTTTGGAGGGAGATGAAGATCTTGAATTTTATCGCGAGGTAGGCAAGCGCTATGCATCAGAAGAATTTCTGTTAGTTGCCTATCAACCCAAAGCCGCACTATTGAGCGACGAAACGCTGGCGTTGTTACAGAAGTTAGCCGATGACTTGGCAAAAATAAACGGTGTTGCCTCGGTTATGTCGATATTGGATGTACCGTTGCTTTATTCTCCTAAAGCATCCCTTTCAAGTATTACCGATACTGTGCGCACGTTAAAAACGGCCGGTATTGATCGTGAGTTAGTGGCTTTAGAGTTGCGAGAAAGCCCCATTTATAAGGAATTGTTAAGTAGTCAAGACGGCAAAACAACGGCATTGCAGGTCAATATTGAGCGCGATGAAAAATATATTGCCCTGTTAAAAAATCGTGAGACGTTGCGCAGTCAGCAGCGCCAAGGCGTGTTGACTCCAGCTGAAGAGGGCGAGCTGGTGGATGCAGAAAAATTATTTAAAGATTACTCCAGCATTGCCGCCGAGCGACATCAGCAATTAGTGGCTGATGCTCGCGCCGTACTTGAGCAGCATCGTTTGGGCGCTGCAACCATCTACTTAGGTGGTGTGCCAATGATTGCCAGTGACATGGTTGAGTTTGTGCAAAGTGATCTGCGCACTTTTGGTTTGGGTGTTTTGCTATTCATGGTGGTTTTACTAGCAATAATTTTTAGAGCGGTACGCTGGATCATTTTACCGGTTACCTCATGTGTGCTCACCATTGTATTTATGTTGGGCTTCCTGGGTTGGGTCGATTGGCGTATGACGGTCGTGTCGTCTAACTTTGTGGCTCTATTGCTGATTATCGCCTTGGCTATATCCATTCACTTAGTCGTACGTTTTAGAGAGTATCAAGTACTGTTGCCGTTGTCCGAGCCAAAGCAGTTAACCTTAATGACAGTGGCATCGATGGTGCGACCTTGCGTATATACAGCGCTTACAACCATCGTTGCATTTGGCTCATTAGTGATCAGTGGCATTCGGCCGATTATTGATTTTGGTTGGATGATGACCATTGGTGTCTTGGTTGCATTAGTGCTGACCTTTATTGTTGTGCCGGTAGGCATGTCTATTGGTGGGCTGCCCAAGCCCGATACCAAAGGTCGGCGGACGGATGATGCCGGCCATGGTGTGTTTACGCTTAAGTTTGCAAATATCACCCAGAAACATGGTGTTGCAGTGCTGTGGGTGAGCGCAACGTTAGCGGTGTTTGCGGTGCTGGGTATTATGCGGTTAGAGGTAGAAAATCGTTTTATTGATTACTTTGATGAAAATACAGAAATTTTCAAAGGTATGGAGCTTATCGATAGCGAGCTGGGTGGAACGATACCGCTCGATATTATGCTTTTTTCGAGTGCCCGTGATACCGAATCACCAAACGATTCTACTGCATTAGATAGCGACAACTTTGAAGATGACTTTGATGAGTTTAGTGACGATGAGTTTGGTGATGATGAGTTTGGCGAGGATGAATTTTCAGCTGATGGTGCAAGCAGTGGCGCCGGCACTAATCAATGGTTTACGCGCCAGGGTATGAATACGGTCCAAACGATACATGATCATCTCGATGGCCTGCCGGAAACCGGAAAAGTACTATCGCTAGCGACTTTTTATCAAATCATGAGTGACCTAGGCGGTAACGTCGACGATATCCAATTGGCGCTGGCATACAGCAGCCTCAGCGACATTATCAAATCGAGCATGGTCGATCCTTATTTAAGTGCTGAGGCCGATGAAGCTAGAATTTCGGTGCGAGTCAAAGAAACAAGTAGTGGCTTGCGCCGCAACGAATTTTTAAAAGATCTAGATCAATATATGCAGCAAGATTTGGGCTATAGCGCTGATCAGTACCGTTTTACGGGCATGTTGGTTTTGTACAACAATATGCTGCAAAGTTTGTTCAAATCGCAAATTCTAACGCTTGGTTTTGTTTTTGTTGCGATCACGGTAATGCTGATGCTTTTGTTTCGCTCGCTTAATCTGGCTATGATTGCAGTGGCGCCTAACGCATTGGCTGCCCTGTTAGTACTTGGCGGTATGGGCTGGGTTGGTTTGCCGCTAGACATGATGACGATTACGATTGCCGCAATCAGTATTGGTATTGGCGTTGATGATACCATTCACTATGTACACCGCTTTAAAACAGAATTTGCAACCGATAGAAATTATATTAATGCGATGCATCGCTGTCATGGCAGCATAGGGCGAGCGATGTATTACACATCAGTGACCATTATTTTTGGCTTCTCTATTTTGGCGTTATCGAATTTCAAGCCGAGTATTTATTTTGGTCTATTAACCGGCTTTGCGATGTTATCTGCGCTGATGGGGGCGCTCATGTTACTGCCGCGTTTACTCATTGTATTTAAGCCGCTAGGGCCAGAAAGCGAATGAGCTCTAACTATTTTTATGAGTGAGGCGAAAAATTCAATAGTCGATTGCCAACCTAATTGCGGTGCTTGCTGTATAGCAATCACTATTTCTTCTGCAATTCCTGGTATGCCGCAGGGAAAGTTGGCCGGTGAGCATTGCGTGCAGTTGGATGCAGCCAGACGTTGCCAATTATTTGGTTTGCCGCAGCGCCCGCAGGTGTGTGAGCAGTTTCAGCCGCGGGCGGAGCTATGTGCCCATGGTCCGCTGCACGCTATGCAGCAATTAGAAGCGCTTGAGCGACTGACCGCTCCAGCGGCAAAGCATTTTGATTCCGGCGTTATACATGCGAATGCTATAGTACTGCTGACAACTGACTAACTTTTCTTTGGTGGTGCCATGCAAGCAGATTTCCCATTGTTTCCGTTACCGCTGGTTGCCACGCCGCATAGCCGAACCGCTTTGCAGATTTTTGAGCCGCGTTATCTCGATCTAATAAAAAGGAGTATGTCTGCGCAACAGTGCTTTGGGTTGATCATGCTTGATGCACAACAACCTGAGTCGCACACTGAAAAAACGCCGCCGCCTATGGTTTCAATGGGTACTGCAGTGCGTATTGTTGATTTCAGTCAGCAGCCTAATGGCTTGCTAGGGGTTGTGTGCGAGGGAGTTTACAAGTTTAGAGCGCATGATCCTTGTATGGGCGAGAGTGGTCTAGTGGTGGCTACCATCGAGGCTGTTGCCGCTGAGGATCCCATTACGTTGCCGGAGCAGTTCGTTGAGTTAGTCACCGTGTTGCAGTCTCTGCTCGATCATGACTATGCGCGAAGCGTGGGTTATGTGACGGGGGGGGATGAAGACTATTGGCGCAATGAAGCGGCACAGTTGAGTTGGCAGTTAGCGAGCTTGATGCCGGTGCCTGAAGCGGTTAGGTACCGCTGGCTCGAAATGGACGATACGTTAGCTCGGCTGGCTTCAATACTCGATGTGCTGAATCAGTTGCAAGACTCATCTTAAAAATTGCATTAGCAGCAGGCTTAAGTAAGGGTCTTAAGTAATGGGCTTAAGTAATGGGCTTAAGTGAGGGTCTTAAGCAAGGGGCTTAGTTTTGGCCTGTATTTTTTCGCGCGAGCAGGTTGTATTTTATCCAAGATGGCTAATAGGTGTGCTTTATCAGCCCGCCACGTTAATGAAGATGCTACGCGGTGCACAGTCTTACGCAAAGAAGCCTGCGTGTTCGCATGTATTGTCTAGACTGTAAATAAGTAGCCAAAGCACGGCGACATTCATTACGCGCCGGCTTTATTTTGATTTTTTTGCGCAGTGGCAGTTCAGCCAGTGATGCAGCCCAGCCGTTGACACGGCAGCTCTCATTAATAGGTTTTTAATATTTCATGTACAATTTTGTTGATGTTGAAGCCTCAGGTTTGGGCAGTGGTAGTTACCCTATAGAAGTGGGCGTTGCGCTAGCCGATGGCAGCAGAAACTGCACATTGATCTGCCCGCTCTATGAGTGGGAGCATTGGGATGGGCAGGCGGAAGCGCTGCATGGCATTACTCGAGAAATACTATTGGTTAATGGGCGGTCAGCGCTTAAAGTAGCCTTGATGCTCAATGAGTGGTTAGGGGATAGCTTGGTTTATTCAGATGCATGGGGTAATGATTCATGCTGGCTGGCAAAGTTATTTCAAGCCGCCGGAGTGCGTCAACGTTTTCAAGTCGAATCTACAGTCACTTTACTTACCGAGCAGCAGTTGGAGCATTGGCATGAGGCTAAAGCCGAAGTTTTGGGTCAGCTCAAAATAGTTAGACATAGAGCGAGTAATGATGCTGTGGTGTTACAACGCACGGTTGCACTGCTAAAAGAACGGTTTCCTGAGGCTATTGCAAAGCAGCAGCTGACTGCGTCCGACTGCAGTGCCTAGTCATCATGTAGGTTGATGGCGCCGCAAATAATGGCTTTTATATGTTGGTAGCTTCCGCTAGTCGCCAGCAGCCTGTCTATCCAGATGAATCGTGCAAAAATAGGTAAAGCTTAGTGAAGTTGCCTTACTTAGCCTTGCGGTTCACCCTTTAACGATCATAATCTCCCTTATTCAATAGCTACTTTAATTTTGGCTAGGCTTGCTTCGCTGACTTTTTGATCGATTGCTCGTAGGCCGCAAGCCACAAGACAGTTTTTGCTTGAAAATATATCTAATACGAACAAAAACTTCATGATAATCAGTCACAAACGTTATATTCGGCTATGCTTTTAATTCAAGTTGAGCCTGCTTTTTGACGGCACAACAATTCCAGATAGTTTTTAAAAAGTCATTAGGAGCGGCCAAATATGTTGCCAAGGTATAAGTTTATTGCCTTCTTTAATACTACAAAACTCCCAAAGAGTGGTGTGACTCAGGGCGGTGCGTTACGGGCGCTATCCCTTCGGTTGAGCTTGGCGCTATTACTAACGTGCATGCAGTGGTCTGGAATCAATGCTGAAACGCTAAGCGCAGAAAACCCAAGTGTTGAAGATATTATTGCAACCGGTGGCTATGAAATTAATGCTGGGGATATTTTATCGCTGGCGGTTTGGAATGAGCCGAGCTTGGGCTCCGAGCAGATATTAGTTAGGCCTGACGGTTTTATCAGTGTGCCGGTTGTGGGAGAAATTATGGCGGGCGGCCGCACGGTTAATGCTGTTCAAATTGCTGTGGCTGAGGGCCTCAATCGTTACCTCAAAGATGAGCCTAACGTTGTAATTTCAATACTCAATGCCTCAGGTAGCCGAGTGTATGTGTTGGGCAAGGTTCAGCGCCCGGGCGCCTTTCCGCTTAGCGGGCCGATGGATGTGACTCAGGCGTTGGCGATGGCGGGCGGGCTAAACAGTTTTGCCGCTGAAAATAGTATCAAGGTGCTGCGAAGAAATGCAGAAGGTGTGCAGCGCTCTATGAGATTCAAATATGGCAAGGTTAAAGACGGAGAGCGCCTTGAAAGTAACATATTGTTGCACAGTGGCGATGTGGTGTTGGTGCCGTGAGCAGGCTAATAGCAGTGCATAAGCAGGCTGTCTTAATGACGCTCGGTTAAATGCCAATAAACCATACCTCGGTGGTATGACTAGACGCTAGCAGCGAACAAAAACCGTGCTAGCCATTTTACTTATCAAAAAGCACAAGATAACAATTTTATGAATAACCCCGCAGCCATGTTCGATATAGAAGAAGAAGGAAAGTCGCTACGCGATTATATTAACGTGCTGCGTAGGCGCAAGCGCAAGATGGCGATTACGGCATCCATTGTCTTTGTATTAATGGTTATTACCGCGTTTGCCTGGCCTCCTACCTATCGATCTCAATCGACTATTTTGATAGAGCAGCAGGATATACCCGATGATCTTGTGCGCACAACAATCACTAGTTATGCCCAGCAGCGTATCGAGGAAATTAAGCAGCGCATCATGACCATCGGCAACATTATGAATATTGTCGAAGAATATGAGCTCTACAGTGAAAGCGAAATGCAGCGCAAAACCCGTACGGAGATAGCGCAAGATTTCCGTGATGCCGTCTCTATCCGCCCTATCAGTGCGGAGGTGGTCGACCCTCGCAGTGGACGCCCCTCGACGGCTGTTATCGCATTTAGCCTAGCTTTCGACGGCGACGTGCCCAGTAAGGTTCAAAAAATAACGAATGAAATTACTACGTTGTATCTTGATGAAAACCTCAGGGAGCGAACCACCGAATCGCAGAGCACGTCGGACTTTCTGCAGGCTGAAGGCAAGATGTTATCTGAAGAGCTAGAGAGGCTAGACGCAGCCATAGCTGCTTTTAAAGAGGATGAAAATAACAAAGGCGCGCTACCAGAGGCCGATCAATTCAACCGGTCGGTGGTTGATCGTACCGAGAGTCAAATTAACGACCTGTCGTATATGATTGAAGAGTGGAAAAAGCTAAAAATTCAGTTGGAAAGTGATTTAACTCAGCTCAGCCCCAATGCGCCAGTTCTTTTATCCTCAGGCCAGACGGTACTGGGCGAGGCCGACCGTTTAAAAGCGTTGCAAACGCAGTTAAGACAAGCATCGGCTGCCTACAAAGAAGATCACCCCACCGTTGTGCGATTGCGCCGAGAGGTGGCAGCATTGCTTGAGTCTGGTGCTGTTGGTGACGAGCGCAAAGCGATGTTAGAGCAGTTGCGTGCCGAGCGCGATCGATTGGCCCAATTAAAAGACAAGTACACAGCCGAAAGTCCGCAAATTAAAACATCACAATCAGTCATTGCTGGCATAGAGAAAGAGCTTAGTGACTCGGTGGTGGCTAGTGCCGAAGAAACGCCTGACAACCCAGCCTACTTATTACTAAAAACACGTTTGCAAGGGACCGAGGCAGATATACGCAATGGCACAGCAAAAATTGCTGATTTGCGTCTCAAAATGGAAAAGTATGAAGGCTACCTCTCTCGTGCACCCCAAGTGCAAAAAGATTTCTCGCGCTTAGGGCGTGATTATCAAAATACCATCGCTAAATACCAAGAGATCCGCTACAAACAAATGTCGGCCGAGTTGGCACAAAACTTAGAGACAGAGCAGAAAGGTGAGCGATTTACTTTAATCCAGCCACCTGAATTACCTATTGACCCAGTCAGTCCTAATCGAGTGGCGCTGGTGTTATTGGGTGGAATTCTGGCAGTGGGTGCCGGCATTGGCATGGCACTATTACTCGAAGCGTTAGACGACGGTATTTACACCATTGGCGAAGTGACTACTCTTACGGGTGCAGCTCCTCTGGTAGCCATAACTTATATGGAAAATAGCGTTGAGGCGAGTCAGCACAACCGCAAACGTATTTATATATTTTTAGGGCTTGTTTTAGTCGGCGTGATCATTTTGACATGCTTTCATTTCTTCATTAAGCCCTTAGATGTCACCTGGTACATCTTGTTAAGGAAGTTAGGTATTAATTGATAGTGGTTGAAAGGTTTTGTGCTGGGAAAAATTAAAAATACGCAAAGAGCCATCTATTGAAGTCATTAATTAACTAAAAAGCAGCATAGTTAAAAGCAGGTATTGTAATGGAACGTATCCAAGAAGCCATCGAAAAAGCTCGGCGTGAGAGGCAGGGTAACATCGGTAATGAGTCTGATTTGAGCTCTGATTCAGCGCAGTCTGATGACCCGCTTCGCAGAGGCTCTTCGCTTGCAAATAAATCGAGGCCTACTTCTGCAAGTAAAAAACAAAATGAACGCGATGAGAATTCTATTCGCATCGAATATTCGCAAACCAAAACAATCGCGTTAGACGAGG
>CAJQKT010000044.1 GCA_905478995.1 uncultured Pseudomonadales bacterium
ATGTTGGCCGGCAACGCTACTGCTCAAAGCGCTGCTGCAAGCAATGAACTCATAGCCTATTGTCAAAAGCACGATATAGGGCTGGCATTGGTTTATAGCGCTAATACTTTCGCCCTGAGTCCAAGCTCAGTCGACGGCTTTACGGGCGAGTTAAACTTCTCAAGTGCTGCTCAATGGGATCAGTTGTTAGATGCATTGCCCATTGCACCCAGTCGACTCATTGATGCAACGGTAGCGCCTTTTAATGCTGCGTTAGATTCGCCAGCGGCAACTAATCAGCGCTGTCATCAGCTGCAAGCTTTTTTTCAGCATTTATCAGGTCTTGCCCCCGAGACCTGCCCAGCGGTAACGGTTTTAACGGCAAGGAGTTTCGTATTGCCCGAAGCCTCAGCGGTTGAGGTTGATCCCAGTGAGCGTGCTGTGTGGGGTTTTGTGCGCACATTAATGAATGAATACTCTTGGGTTTCACTGCGCCTTATCGATATTGAATTAGCCAGCCCTACTTATTTCAATCAAGGCTTGTGCGCAGAGATTCATGGTGCCACTGAAGAAACTGAAGTGTTGCTGCGCAACAATAGTCGCTATGTTAATCGTTGGCTCGATGTGACCGACAGTGAGGTCATGGGTAATGCAGCGGGCAATCTCACTACGGCCCCCCGCGCAACAGAGCAGCAGTCTAGCCATGACATTGAGGCTGAGCGCACCATTGAACCCACGATCACACTCGGTATTGATGAGCCGGGGCAACTAGCTAATATCACTTGGAAGCAAGAAGAGTCGCTTGGCCTTGCTGCTGACGAAGTCCGAATTAAGTCGCACTGTGCCGGTTTGAATTTCAGAGACGTTATGTTTGCCATGGGTCTGTTGCCTGAGGAGGCGCTTGAAAACGGTTATGCCGGTGCCACGCTTGGCATGGAGTTCTCCGGCGAAGTTGTTGAGGTGGGCTCGGCGGTCGGGGAGCTTAAGCTTGGTGACAGGGTTTTTGGCTTCGCGCCCAATTGTTTTGCTAGTCATTTGGTTACGCGAGAGTCAGCGGCGCTTAAAATGCCCAGCGCTTGGAGCTTTGCTGAGGCGGCAACAGTGCCGACTGCTTTTTTTACCGCTTACTATGCACTGGAGCATCTCGCTAGGCTTCAGCCGGGCGAGCGTGTGCTGATTCATGGCGCCGCCGGCGCGGTAGGTTTAGCGGCTATCCAAATTGCTAAGTATTGCGGCGCTAAGGTCTATGCGACGGCGGGCAGCGTCGAAAAGCGCAGCTACCTGACGATGTTGGGTGTAGAGGCAATTTTTGATTCGCGCACTCTCAGCTTTGCCGATCAAATTCTTACGGCAACCGAGGGTGAGGGGGTGGATGTTGTATTGAATTCACTCGCCGGTGATGCCATTGCAAAAAACCTGAGTATTTTGAAGCCTTTTGGTCGATTTATTGAGCTGGGCAAAAGAGATTTTTATGCCGATTCGTCGCTGGGTTTAAAGCCTTTTAGAAATAATATTAGTTATTTTGGCGTTGATGCCGACCAACTTCTTAATGCTAAGCCCAAGCTGGTCGGCGTGCTACTGCAAAAGATGATGCAGTTGTTTAATGCAGGTGAACTTTATCCATTAAAATATCATGCCTTTCCTGCGGCTGCCGCTGTTGATGCATTTCGCTATATGCAGCAGTCCCGCCAATTAGGAAAAATCGTGTTAGAGCTTGATGCTCTGCCCGTTGATAGTGCATTAGCATCGACTGCCGATGCGCAAGTGTTGGAGCTTGATGCGCAGGCTACTTACCTTGTCACAGGCGGCTCTCGAGGTCTGGGTTTATCTGTCGTCCATTGGTTAATTGAAAAAGGCGCGCGGCATATTGGTGTAGTTAGTCGTCAAGGTTTTGATTTTAATAGTGCCGACTCTAATTTTGATGCATGGCAACTCGATGGCGTTAAAGTTTATGATTACGTCTTAGACTTGGCGCTAGCCAATAGCTCAGAGCAGTTAAAGCAGCTGGTAGTTGATTGCCCACCGATTAAGGGCGTGGTCCATGCGGCGGCGGTGATTGACGATGCTTTGGTGGTGAATGCCAGTGGCGAGCAGCTGGATAGAGTGATGCAGCCTAAAGTGCGCGGTGCTTTGGCATTGCATGCGCTCACGCAAACTATGCCGTTAGACTTTTTTGTGCTGCTGTCCTCTGCGACTACGAGTTTGGGTAGCCCCGGTCAATCGGCCTATGTGGCGGCTAATAGCTATCTTGAAGGGCTCGCCGATTATCGACTGTCACAGGGTTTGCCGGCCATTTGCGTGGCTTGGGGCGCTGTCGATGATGTGGGTTATGTGGCCCGCAACAGTCGCGCTAAAGAAAATTTAATTCAAAAATTTGGCGCTAAAGGCATCACCTCTGCGCAAGTTTTGCAAGAATTAGAACACCAGATTTTGAGCGATCATCATACGGCTATTGGTTCCTCGGCAGATGCCGATAGCATTACTCGTGCCGGCTCTTTTCTCTACCTCAATTGGGCTGAGGTGCGACGAAGGTTGCCGACGGCAGCGCAGCCGAAGTATCGATGGTTGGATGGTTGTGCAGATATGGCTGCGGGCGATACTGAGCTTGTCGACTTGTCAGCGCTGCTGGGTGAGTTGGCGCCTGCAGAGCGTCATGCCAAGGTAGTAACGCTATTGGCTACGCAGGTTGAAAAAATCCTGTGTATGGCCGACGGAGAAATTGATATTGAGCAATCGCTTTTTGAGCAGGGTATGGACTCCTTAATGGGAGTTGAATTGGTAGGCATTATTCAGCAAAAATTTAGTGTAGACATCCCTCCTATGGCTTTAGTCGAATCGCCTACGTTGCCGCGCGTGGCCGATAGAGTTTTGCGCGCGTTAAGTTTAGATGCGGCGGGTGAGCAGGGCGTTGACAGCGATGACGAGGACATGGACTTGCTTAGAATCGGCTCGTTGGCTGGTAGGCATGCGGATATCGATAAAAGTGATGTAGAGCAAGAAAGCTCTGTGCTGGCAGCGCCTGACAAAAAAGTTGATCAAGGCGGTCAAGCGAAAGAGTAACCGCTAATTATGGTTTCACAAAAAGACGGTATGTAATGAGCCTGAAAAATAAAATCATCCAAGATGTTAAGCGTCGTAAGCTTAGTCGAGCGTTGAGCGATGATTCATCGCAAATTAAAAATGACGATGCAGATGCTGTAGTCGATTCGCTGCTCACTTCGGGTAGTACAACGTCTTTTGAAGCGTTTTCTGAGTATAAAGATATTCAGTTACACCGTTTTGCGGCAGAAAAGATGCGTATTGAGAGCCCGTTTTTTAAAGTGCATGAAGGTCTGTCGCAAGATACATCGATGATTGCCGGGCGGGAAATGTTGAATTTTTCGAGCTACGACTACCTAGGCATTAATGGTGATTCTAGGCAAAACTCTGCGGTAAAGGCAGCACTAGATATCTACGGTGTATCGAGTTCGGCAAGTCGCTTAGTGTCAGGTGAGCGCCCCATACAGGGCCAGTTAGAGAGTAAGCTGGCTGAGCTTCATGGGGTTGATGATGCGGCTATTTTTGTGAGCGGTCACGCCACTAATGTAAGCACCATTGGCTGTTTGTTTAATAGCGCCGATCTCATTGTGCATGATGCTTTAGTCCACAATAGTGTTCTAGAGGGCGTGCAGCTGTCCGGCGCGCGACGCGCGACGTTCCCTCACAATGATATTCAAGCGCTTGAAAAAATATTAGTTGATAGTCGTCATAAATACCGACGCACTTTAGTTGTAGTTGAAGGCCTTTATAGTATGGATGGCGACTACCCCGATTTACCACGGTTGATTGCACTTAAAGATCGGCATGATGCGTTATTGATGGTTGATGAGGCGCATTCCGTGGGGGTGATGGGTGAGTTGGGACGAGGGATTGCAGAGCATTTTAATATTGATGCGCATGATGTCGATATTTGGATGGGCACGCTGAGTAAATCTTTTGCCAGTACCGGTGGTTATATTGCCGGTAGTTCTGCGCTAGTCGATATGGTGAAAAATCTGGTGCCCGGGTTTGTTTATAGTGTGGGCGTTGCGCCGGTGATGGCCGCCGCTGCACTTACTGCCATTGATATTTTGCATCAAGAGCCAGAGAGGGTGGCCAAGCTTAAGGCCAACGCTCGCTTATTTGATTCGTTGGCGAAAAAGCAGGGCATTGATACGGGGCTCAATAGGCAGCTTGCAGTGATACCGGTGATGATGGGCGATTCGATTAATGCCGTTAAAGCGGCTCATCTTTTGAGTGAGGCGGGTGTCAACGTACAGCCAATTATTCATCCGGCGGTTGAAGAGCGCTTAGCTCGCCTGCGTTTCTTTATTTGCTCATCACACAATGCCACGCAAATTGAGCAGGCGGTTGAGGCATTAGCGAAGGTGATGCGAGAGCTTGACCTTATTTAATGTCAGCCAACCCGCCATCTCGACGCATTATTTTGTGCTGTCATGCTTCGGCTTATGGCAGCAGGGTGTTGGCTGATCTGATCGCCCGCATAGGTCCTGATTCGGTGGTTGCGGTGGTGGTATCTACTCGCATCCGATACGAGCGCGGCAATGCGTTGCGCGATATTCTCTCAATTGTTCGTACCAGCGGCATTCGTTATGCCTGTTATCTTCTCGCCATTACCACCTTATTTGATTTTTATGCGCATTGGCGGCGCTCATCGAATCGTTATTCCCTCTCTTCCGTCGCGCGGCAGTGTGAAAAACATCGATTGCCACTATTTAAAACTAAAAACATTAACAGTGAGCAGGGGCGGCAATTTATTCAGCAGCAAGTCGGAGCTCAAGATACGATTTTATTGACAGCGATGTTTAACCAAAAACTCTCGATCAGTGTATTGTCCCTGCCTCAGCTCTTTTGTGTGAATTTGCATCCAGGCCAGCTGCCGCAGTATCGAGGGGTCGATCCGGTTTTAATGGCTTGCTATGAAAAGCAAGCTTATCTTGAGATGACATTGCATCAAACGGCTGCTGAGTTAGATGAAGGTCATGTTTTTCGAAGTAAAAAAATAGCGGTAGATCCGTCTGCCTCTTTGTTTGCGCAGCAATTGCAGTTGTTTGCCGTGGGCGCTGATATTTTCATGCAGTGGCTAAGCGATAATGCATCACAAGATCTTCGCGCAGTGCTAGCTTCGGGCAAGCCGCAGAGTGGCAAGCCCGCCTATCATTCTTGGCCTAAAAAAAACCAAGTGGCTGGGCTTGATAAGCTTATTACTTTGGCGGATTTTAAAGAGTTTTTTTAGCTTCTACTTTATTAGCTGCGCTAACGGTTATTGCGTGGGGCTGCCGTAGCCGGCATATTTTAGTATTGCATCGCTCCAGCGCACAGGAAGAATATTTAAGAGGCGCATGCCCCAGCTAATGAGGCGCGGAAAAATAATAATGAGGCGGTTTTTTTGTAAGCCTTTTATAACAATCATTGCTGCGCGCTCCGAGCTAATCATAAAAGGCGTCGCACCGGAGTAGGCTGCGGTCATATCAGTGGCAATGAAACCGGGCATCACGCAATGCACTGTCACACCTTGATCAGCAAGCCCGCCTCGAATGCTATCAGCATAAGCTTTTATACCGGCTTTGCTTGCACAATAACTAGGCGTCAGCCCCAGTCCTTTAAACGCAGCAATAGAGCTGACTAAAACAATACGGCCGCTTTGTCTTGCTTGCATGCTAGGAATTAAAGCGTGGGTACAGGCCATGGCAGCTAGCAAATTAGTATTGATGATGGCGTGTTGTTGCTGCCATGTTTCTTGGTTGTTCTTGCTATCATTTGTGACGCCGGCGTTGAGGATAGCGATGTCAACGGGTTGTTCGGCAATTGCTTGGATTGGTGCAATGCTGGCGCTGGGGTCATTTAGGTCAACACCATAGCAGTCGATCTGGTCACAGTAGGGCGTGCACTGCTGTTTGGTGGCATTAAGATTGTCGGTGGTGGTCGCTAGCAACGATAAGTGCAAGGTCTCATTGGCTTGTTCGCTGTAGTGCTTAGCATAAGCTAAAGCCAAAGCCGCACCCAGTCCTCGTGAGGCGCCGGTGATAAGGATGTGAGTCTGTTCATTCTTGTTGGGCATGTGTTTCATCGTGGTATGTTTGTGTATTCGAGTACTGCTGGGCGGAGCGCCTAGCTAGCGTTGTGCGTAGCTTGATTTTCATAAATGTTGCTGCATTTTTTTATAAAAGAAGGCTCGGAGTTTTTGGCTGTCGGGTAGAGGCAGTGGTAGAAACGGTGCCCGCCATGACGACGCCCACAGTGCGTCGCGAGTGCTGCCTTGTGCTGCGTTGCCGCGAAAGTGAAAGCCAAAGGTGTTAGCAATAATTAAGCTATTGGCTGGCACGGTAAAGGACTTAGGCGGGTGCGGCGTCAGGTTTTTCCGCCCAGAATCATCCAGCCTAAATGATCCGCGTGCAGTGTAGCGGTTGTTGGTTTTGCTCGCGATGAGGCTTTGTTGATATTCCCAGCGAAGTCGCTTAACGGTGAGTTTATGTGACGCTGGGTAATAACAAAAAGGTCCTTGCTCTGCGCTCACATCATGAAGAAATAGCCAGGCTTTCATCGTGGGGTGAAACGCATCGGCATGCGCCATCTTTTGCGGATCGTTGGGTATCTGTTGTAAATCAGTTGACGGTTGCTGAGCGGCCAGCTTTTTTAGATGGTTTTCAATGCGTAAAAAATAAAACCACGGGCTGAGCAACATGCCTGATGCATAGCGCAATCGGTTGAGTAGAGCGGGTTCACGCAAAATAGATTGAATAGTGGTGATTTGGCTTTGTAATTGTGGGCTAAGAAGCTGTGAGTGCGTTAGGGTATCGCCTTGCCGGCTGCTATGAAGTTTGACCGCGGGATGCCCAAACGATTGTTGAAGCTGTTCAAACGCCTCCGGCGGCAATACATTGGTAACTAGCAAAAAACCATCGCGATGAAATGCCCGCCTTTCATCGGCACTGATTAAAAACAACAAAAAGGCTTGGCGTAACCTAAAAATGCCATGAGCGAGTATGACTCGCAAGATATGCAGCCCTAAGCGATTGAGTCGTGGGCTACCAATGATAGGGTTGTCTTGGAAGGATTTTGCCTGGGTAAATAATGCAAAAAAATTCGCTATCCATTGCTTGCCGGTATCAAGTGTTGAGCGCAAGGCGTTATGATCCATTCCGAGTTAAATGAATCACCATTATGATATTTCCCGTCTATGAATCAAGCTTTACATGCTATTTGTTTTTCGCGCGGGCTGGCTCGTCAGCGGCATTGGCAGCGCTTGCTGGGCGTAGATGAGCTGAGCCGGGTGTCGAGCTTGTTTCGCTCCCCTCGGGGTGTTCGGGTTGAGGCGCCAGCATCTGCCGAAGGCGACATTAACCGTCTAGAAGACAGACCGACCAACACTGTGTTGGTGGATTGGGGTAACAAGCGGCAATCGATTGCGCAACAGTATCAACAGCAGCAAGAGTGTCCACTGTTGCGCTTAGAAGATGGCTTTATTCGCTCAATAGCTGCAGGCCCCGCTGTGAGTCGATGGCGACAAGCGCTCATCAATCCATCGTTGTCTTTGATCGTCGATGATATGGGTATTTATTATGATGCTCGCCAGCCATCACGATTAGAGCATTGGTTGAATAAGGGTGTTTGCGACGCTTTAGTTGTGGCAGAGCCTGGCTTGGCCGGCGCGCACAACCGTTTGCACAAACAGCCCTATGATTTGGATGACCCGCAGCTGTTGTTGCGTGCGCGGCAGTGCATTGATCAAATAGTTGCCGCAAAATTGTCTAAGTATAACGACGCGCCATCTATTGAGTTGCCCGCGTCTTCGCGCTCTAGGGTGTTACTGATCGATCAAGTGGCCAGTGATTTCTCTATTTTTGGCGCTGGTGCTAACCAGGCAACCTTCGAGCGAATGCTCGATCGGGCGCTGCAAGATCATCCTGATGCTGAAATTATTATTAAAGGTCACCCGGTTGTTAATGGCGCCAATGCTGCTAGTTTGCGCCAAAAGTTATTGGGTGTTTTTAGACGTAAGCCCAGCGGCCATTATCATCGGGCCGCAGTCGAGCAGCGTGCGAGAGAGTGCCCGAGCTTCAATGGCCGGCTGCGTTTTATCAGTGATAAATGTAATGTGGTTTCGTTGCTCCAGCAGGTCGACGAGGTTTATGTTGTTTCCTCGCAGGTGGGTTTTGAAGCGTTGATGTTGGCCAAGCCGGTGCGTTGTTTTGCGCAGCCTTTTTATGCTGGCTGGGGGCTGACACAAGACGAGTCGCCGAGTAGGCGGCGTACGGCTAACAGAAGTATTGAGCAAGTTTTTGCCGCTGCGTATTTCGCTTACAGTTACTATTTCGATCCGTTAAGCGGTGAACGCTGTGAGCTAGAGGTGCTGCTCAATTTTTTTGACCGTCAGCGTGAGTACTTTTATAAAAATCAAGGCTTGAGTATTGGCTTGGGCTTCCCCCCTTGGAAACGCGCTTATTTAAAGCGTTTTCTTTACAGCCCTTGGGGGCAGGTGATGTTTTGCCGCAGCGGTACACAGGTGCAGAAAAAGATAAGCCAATACAAAGCGAGCGCGTTAGATGGCTCGCGTGCGGATGGCCCCAATAGCGCAGTGCGAGTTTTTGTTTGGGGTGCAAATCATCAGTACCAAGGTTTAGACAAGGTCGCCGCGCAGGGTGTTCAAGTCATTTGTGTCGAGGATGGTTTTATTCGATCGGTTGGTTTGGGAAAATACTATGTGCCGCCGGTTTCACTGGTATTTGATGGAGCCGGTATTTATTACGATCCGGCCTTGGCGGATGCATCGCAAGCCAGTGATCTTGAGCGAATGCTCGGCACTCATGACTTTGCCGACGATGAGCTTGCGGCGGCCGACCAGTTGGTTGCGCAATTAATTGCCACGCAGGTCACCAAATATAATGTGGGTTCGGCGGCGCTGCCCAAAATCTTGTTGCAGCCCGAGCAGTCACGTTTAGTGGTTTTGGTAGTGGGGCAGGTTGAAGATGACGCGTCAATTAAGATGGCCTGTGCCGATATTCGAACGGATTATGAGTTATTAAAACGGGTTCGTGAGCGGCGCCCCGAAGCACTGTTGGTTTATAAGCCGCACCCCGATGTGGTGAGCGGTAATAGTCATAGCGCCGAGCAGGCTCGGCGCTATCGAGAGTCACAAGCCATGGCCGACGTAGTGATCACTGAAGTATCAATGGCGGACTGTCTTGCGGTGGCCGACGAGCTGCACACCATGACCTCACTGGCCGGCTTCGAGGCTCTGTTACGGGGCGTGGCGGTATTCACTTATGGCTTGCCATTTTATGCGGGCTGGGGCTTAACAGAAGATGCCCTGCATGCGCAGCGACGCAGGCGTCGCTTGACCCTCCGGCAGCTCGTTGTTGGGGTTTTGCTAAGGTATCCTCGGTATATCGATTATCGCCGGGGTTATTTTCTCAGCGCCGAGCAGGCACTAGCGCGAATCACATCAGACATGCCTCAGGGCGCTGCAGTGAGCGAAAAAATCCATTCAAAAATGTGGATTAGGTCGTATCGCAAGACAAAGAATTTGTTACTTTCGCTGATATATGGCTTAATCGCCGCTCGAAAAGACTAGCGCTTTTTTGAGTGCCGTCGGGCTGGATATTTTGGCAAATAATAGATTGGAAGTGAGAGTGTTTGAAAGCCTTTTAAAGCCGGACCATAACGCAGAGCAAGGCAATCGTTTAGTGGCGCGCCATGTGCTATTTTTGCAGGGGCCTATATCGCCATTTTTTAAATTGATGGCGGATAAACTCGAGGCGGAACACTGCCGCTGTTTTAGAATCAATCTTTGTTTTGGCGACTGGTTGTTTTGGCGCGGTAGAGAGGCAGCGCAGTTTCGTGGCCGGCAAAGTGACTGGCCAGCGTTTATCGAGCGCTATCTGATAGACAACGCCATTACCGATATTGTGTTGTTGGGAGAGCAGCGCTTCTACCACAAAGAAGCGATCAAGCTCGCGCAGTCTATGGCAATTCAAGTGATTGCTACCGATTTTGGTTATTTGCGGCCCGATTGGATTACCTTCGAAAAAAACGGTATGTCGTCGAGCTCTCAGTTCCCTAAATGCCCCGAGGCCATAATGGTGCTGGCGCAAAAAGCCCCGCAGCTGCCTGCCGATCATCGCTATAGCGACTCGTTTGTGCAGCAGGTCGTTTGGGATATGCAGTACCACCTTCTCTCAACGCTCTGTGCTCTGCTTTACCCCGGTTATCGCTCGCATCAGATTTATCACCCTATTTTTGTCTACCTAGGCACAGGTTATCGCTTGTTGTTGCAAAAGCTTTACTGGCGTAAAAAAGCCGAAGCGATTATTGAGAATTTGCGTGTAAACGCTGACTCTTATGTGGTTTTGCCGTTGCAGATGCAAAACGATTTTCAAATCCGCGCCTATTCTCAGTTTGACAATTTGCAGCATGCAATTAAAGACGTCTTAGTCTCATTTGCGAAGCATGCTCCGGCGGCTATGAAATTGGTGGTGAAAATTCATCCTCTTGACCCGGGTTTGATCAATTGGCGGCGCTTCTGCGATCGGCTGGCCCACGAATATGAGTTGGGTGGGCGTGTGGTTTATGTCGATGGCGGTTCGCTGGATCGCTTGATTGATGGCGCTCAAGGCGTTGTGACCATTAATAGCACGGTGGGTATCTGGGCCTTACGTCGGCTCAAGCCTGTTTGTGTGTTGGGCGAGGCTATCTATCGCGTGAAGGGTTTGGTTGCTGAAAATCTTGATCGGTTTTGGGTTGAATTACGCAAGCCAGAAAAGGCTTTGACCGATGCTTTTTTTGAGGCTATTGCCGGTTATTTACACGTTCGCGGCGTTTATTATGGTCAGCCGGGTCTTGCCAATGCAGTGGACGAGGCAGCGGCTCGGTTACTGCATGACAAGGTCAATGACCTGATGATTGACGACGACATGGCTGATCATGCACTGGTTCAGCCTGAATTAGAAGCTGAGTTGGATGCTGAGCTTGAGAGCGTCAGCCAAAGTGAGCCGGTTAAGTCATACGCTTGATCGCGGCTTAAATTACCGACTAAGAGGCTATTTTAGCGGCGGCTGTTGACGCACCTACAGCAACTCTATAGAATTCGCGCTCCGCGGATTTCGCAGTAATACGTATATCTGTCAGTTTCTCTTTAACTTCGCACAATAGGGCGGGGTAGGAAGCGGGTAAAACCAGTTAACTTATTGAATTTTGGAGTAAATTTGCATGGCGACGATCAACCAGTTGGTTCGTAAGCCGAGAAAACGCAAAATCAAAAAAACCGACGTACCGGCTTTAGAAGCCTGTCCACAACGTCGCGGTGTTTGTACACGCGTTTATACCACCACACCAAAGAAGCCAAACTCGGCACTGCGTAAGGTTTGCCGTGTACGGTTAACCAGCGGCTTTGAGGTTTCTTCTTACATCGGTGGTGAAGGACACAATTTGCAAGAGCACAGCGTGGTACTGATTCGCGGTGGTCGAGTTAAAGATTTGCCGGGTGTGCGCTATCACACAGTGCGCGGTACCCTCGATACGCAAGGTGTTGCTGATCGACGTCAGGCGCGTTCGAAGTACGGTACTAAGCGACCCAAGTAAGCGACCTAAGTAAGCGGCGCTAGCGAGTCACTCGAGTAAGAAACCTAGTTAAGCGGCTGCAGCAAAATCTGTGGCCATGATAGTAAAAACTTCGGTGCCAAAGCAGAGATGTTTTGGTAAACATTTTCATTCATAGTAATCGGCCAACCCAAGGTATCTATTACCCCATCTGAAAATATGACGCAGCGCGAACGATGCGCAGCCAGTATCAAAACAGTAAGGCCAAGCGGTTGTAAAGCACGACAAGAAGCACTGTCATAGTTTTGCAACGAGTCTTGGGTAGCCTGAACGAGGAAGCACCATGCCAAGAAGACGCGTCGTCGCCAAACGAGAAATCCTACCTGATCCTAAGTACGGAGATATCACTCTCGCTAAATTCATGAACCATTTGATGGTCAGCGGTAAAAAATCTGTCGCTGAACGCATTGTCTATGGTGCTCTGGATATCGTTAAAGAAAAATCGGGTAACGATCCGGTTGAGTCATTTCAAGAAGCGCTCAAAACTATTGCACCCACGGTTGAAGTTAAGTCTCGCCGCGTAGGTGGTGCTACTTATCAGGTGCCGGTAGAAGTGCGCCCTTCGAGACGCGAAACGTTATCTATGCGGTGGTTGGTTGAGTATTCGCGTGGTCGTGGTGAAAAATCTATGCCTGCACGCTTAGCGGGTGAAATTCTTGATGCTGCGCAAGGTAAGGGCGCCGCCGTTAAGAAAAAAGAAGACGTGCATCGTATGGCCGAAGCCAACAAAGCGTTCTCGCATTTCAGATTCTAGTTTTATTCTGCGTATGTTGTTAGTCAGGCCAGTTCTGCTGACCTAACTAGCTACAGCGTTTACATTTATTTTTGTTTAGGAGTAGCCATCGTGGCACGTAAAACGCCCATTAGTCGCTATCGTAATATTGGTATCTGCGCGCATGTTGACGCAGGTAAGACCACCACTACCGAGCGAGTTTTATTTTATACCGGTCTGTCTCATAAAATTGGTGAGGTGCATGATGGCGCCGCCACGATGGATTGGATGGAGCAGGAGCAAGAGCGCGGCATTACTATCACATCAGCAGCGACTACTTGCTTTTGGGCAGGTATGCAGCAGCAGTTTGACCAGCATCGTGTCAATATCATTGATACCCCGGGGCACGTAGATTTCACTATTGAAGTTGAGCGTTCACTGCGTGTGTTGGATGGTGCTGTCGTTGTTTTGTGTGGATCATCTGGCGTGCAGCCGCAAACTGAAACAGTTTGGCGCCAAGCCAACAAGTACCAAGTGCCGCGAATGGTGTTCGTTAATAAAATGGACCGCGCAGGCGCCGACTTCCAAATGGTTGTTGATCAATTGAAAGAGCGTCTTGGTGCTAACCCAGTTCCATTGCAGATGACTATTGGTGCTGAAGAAGAATTTAAAGGTGTTGTCGACCTCGTTAAGATGAAAGCGATCATCTGGAACGAGGAAGATATGGGTACAACCTTCGAATACGAAGAGATTCCTGCTGACCTGCAGGATGCTTGTGCAGAGATGCATGAATACTTGGTTGAAGCCGCTGCTGAAGCGAATGACGAGCTCATGGAAAAGTATTTAGAAGGTGGTGAGCTTACCGAAGAGGAAGTTAAAGCCGGTATTCGGGTGCGAACGCTAGCTAACGAAATCGTACCAGTATTAGGCGGTTCTGCGTTTAAGAACAAAGGCGTCCAGGCCATGTTGGATGCAGTTATCGAATACATGCCTTCACCTGCAGAAGTCAAAGCCATCGAGGGTATCCTAGATGATAAAGACGAAACAAGCGCAATTCGTGAAGCTGACGACGACGCACCTTTTTCTGCGTTGGCCTTTAAAATCGCAACGGACCCATTCGTAGGAACGCTCACGTTTTTCCGCGTTTATTCGGGTACGCTTAACTCGGGCGATAGCGTTTTTAACCCTGTTAAAAGTAAAAAAGAGCGTATCGGTCGTATGGTGCAAATGCATGCGAATAATCGCGAAGAAATCAAGCAGGTATTGGCAGGCGACATCGCTGCGGGTATCGGCTTAAAAGATGTGACGACTGGTGACACATTGTGTTCGCCGGATGAGATCATCACGCTAGAGCGCATGGAGTTTCCTGAGCCGGTTATTTCGGTAGCAGTGGAGCCCAAATCTAAGCCTGATCAAGAGAAAATGGGTATTGCTTTAGGCAAGTTAGCGCAGGAAGATCCGTCATTCCGCGTTAAGACTGACGAAGAGTCAGGCCAAACCATTATTTCAGGTATGGGTGAGTTGCACTTGGATATTCTTGTCGACCGTATGCGTCGCGAGTTTAGTGTAGAAGCTAATATTGGTAAGCCGCAGGTGGCGTATCGAGAAGCGATTCGTAACACGTGTGACATCGAAGGCAAATTTGTTCGACAGTCGGGTGGTCGCGGTCAGTATGGTCACGTATGGGTGAAGTTCGAACCAGCCGAAGACTCCAATGCCGAAGGCCTTGAGTTCGTCAATGAGATTGTTGGCGGCACGGTACCCAAGGAATATATCCCTGCGGTAGAGAAAGGCATTGCCGAGCAAATGCAAAATGGTGTTCTAGGCGGTTATCCGTTGCTTGGTCTTAAAGCAACTTTGTATGATGGGTCTTTCCATGATGTTGACTCCAATGAAATGGCTTTTAAAGTAGCGGCATCGTTGGCGACCAAGAAGTTGGCCTCCGAAGGTGGTGCTGTATTACTGGAGCCAATCATGAAGGTTGAGGTTGTAACGCCTGAAGAAAATATGGGCGATGTGGTAGGTGACTTAAACCGCCGTCGCGGTATGATTGCAGGCATGGATGAAAACGCTTCGGGTAAGGTTATTAACGCTGAGGTCCCGTTGGCAGAAATGTTTGGTTATGCGACTGATCTGCGGTCGGCTACTCAGGGTCGTGCAACGTTTACTATGGAGTTTCTGAAATATTTTGAAGCGCCGAGAAACGTGGCTGATGAAGTAATTAAGAAAGGTGCTGGCTAAGTACAAGTTGTGCCAGGCCATTGGTTAACATAACGTTTAATTTTTTATTATTTATATAGAGGGTAGGAAAGTGGCAAAAGCAAAGTTTGAACGCACGAAGCCCCACGTCAATGTGGGCACAATAGGTCACGTTGATCACGGTAAAACGACGCTCACAGCAGCGTTAACGCGTGTTGCAGCAGAGCAGTTTGGTGGTGA
>CAJQKT010000045.1 GCA_905478995.1 uncultured Pseudomonadales bacterium
ATCATTGATGCACATTTGTGGGGGGCGATTGGCGGATTAATTTTTTACACCTTAGTGCACTTGGTACAATATATTTTAGTCTTCATTGAAATCAATTCAACACGCTCCTGAATCTCACCCACTGCCGATTTTGCCATCAAGAATAAATTCCCGCTTTACGCCAACTACTCGTAATAGATCTCTTATGTCCTTAGCTTTTCGCCCAACACCGCGCATATAAACATGTCGAATCACTACTTTAAATGCCCTGCACTGCCGGCATCGGGGCTCACCCAAACCTGGCGCGGACTGCCCGGGGCCTCACGCGCCCTGTCGCTGCTCAGCGCCGTACAACAAGCGACCCAGCCCACTTTTTTGCTGGCCGTCACCCGCGACGGCAATGAAACAGAAGACTTGTTTGAGGCTCTACAATTTTTTAGCGGTTCATCACAAGAACAATCAAACACAAGCCCTGTGAACACCCAAACCAAAGAACAGGTATCTGTCGTGCAATTACCCGACCAAGAGACCTTGCCCTACGATCACTTCTCACCCCACCCTGACATCATATCGGACCGACTCAATACACTTTATCGCTTGCAGAACGATAATGCACTTCAGCACAAAGGCATTTGCATCATCTCAGCCGGCGCGTTAATGGCAAGGCTTTGCCCGCGCAGTTATATCAACCAACACAGCTTAGTTGTGCAGGTAGGCGAGACCTTAGAAATAGAGCAACTCAAACGGCGCCTGGTAGAAGTCGGTTACCAGCATCGCGAGTCGGTTTTTGAACACGGTGACTTCGCCGTGAGGGGGTCAGTGCTCGATTTATTTCCAATGGGCAGCCAGCTACCCTACCGCATAGAACTATTTGATACCGAAATAGAAAGCTTGCGAACCTTCGATCCAGAAAATCAACGCTCGCTTGATCGCATTGATGCTCTATCGATCCTGCCGGCGGGTGAAGTGGCCTTTGACAAAACCGCTATTAACCATTTTAGAGACCAATGGCACAACGAGTTTAATCACGACCCAGATATATGCCCCGTTCATGGAGATACCGTTGCCGGTATTATCAGCGCAGGTATTGAAGCCTACCTACCGATGTTTTTTGATAGCACCGAAACGATTTTTGATTACCTGCCTGAGCACAGTGTGATCTGTAGTTACCCAGAACTTGAAGATTCGCTGCAAGGCTTTCGTCGCGAAGCCGAACGCCGCTATACCCAACAAAATATTGATCCAACTCGCCCGCTGTTGGCACCCGACAAACTATTTTTAGCCATTGATGAATGCTTCGGAGCCATCAAGCGATCAGGTCATATTAAAATTTGCGGCCTCCCAGCGATAGAACCAAGCCATCCTGAACGAGGAGAGTATGTATTTAATTGCAGCACCAATGCACAACTACTCATCGATGATCACAGCAAAACCCCACTACAGAATATAGAGAACTTTATTCTCGATTCTGAGCACGAACATACAAAATTACTGTTTTGCGTTGACTCGTTAGGCCGCCGCGAAGTGTTACTTGAAAAATTGAACGCCGCCGGCATTGCAACGGTTGCCGTTGAACAATGGGGAGACTTTTTAGCCAGCGATGACCAAGAACATCAAGCTCATGGCGTGTCAGTCACCAGCTTTAATCGCGGGGCTTGGTTACACGATCTCAACATAGCGATCGTTGCGGAGCCTGAACTCTTCGGCATCACCATCAAGCCTAAAGCGCGCAAAAACCGAGACAAAAACACACTTGCGGAGGCGACCATACACAGCTTGGTGGAGTTGCGCGTGGGCGCGCCCATTGTGCATATTGACCACGGTGTTGGCCGCTACCTCGGTCTTGAATGCATGCCTGTGCCGGTGAGCCAGAACCATAGTATCGATGCGGAGTTTATGACCCTTGAGTATGCCGGTGGTGACAAGCTTTACGTACCAGTCACTGCTATGCATCTGATCAGCCGCTATATGGGCGGTGATGAAAATACAGCCCCGCTGAACAAACTCGGCACCGATAGCTGGGGGAACGCCAAGCGAAAAGCCATTGCCAATGTGCGAGATGTTGCTGCCGAACTACTGGCTATCTATGCCAAACGCAAAGCCATGCAAGGTTTTGCGCACGGATTGGAAGCCGATGATTACCGGCGCTTTTGCGAGCAATTTCCTTTTGAAGAAACCGTTGACCAACAAAATGCCATTGACGCCGTAGTTAGCGACATGCAGTCGCAGCAAGCAATGGACCGACTCGTTTGCGGAGATGTTGGTTTTGGGAAGACCGAAGTAGCCATGCGCGCCGCTTTTGTAGCGGTCAATAACAGCAAGCAAGTCATGGTACTGGTGCCCACGACATTACTGGCGCAACAGCACTTTCAAAACTTCCAAGACCGGTTGGCTGACTGGCCAGTAAAAATTGATACCTTATCGCGCTTTCGCAGCGCTAGTGAACAAAAAAGTGTGCTTGCGAACTTCGCCAGTGGCAACATTGATATTTTAATTGGCACCCATAAATTAATCCAAAAAAGCATTGTTGCCAAAGACCTTGGCCTCGTAGTTGTTGATGAAGAACATCGCTTTGGCGTGAGCCAAAAAGAGCAACTCAAACGGCTCTGTGCCAATGTAGATTTGCTCACGATGACCGCCACGCCGATACCACGCACCCTCAATATGGCAATGGCTGGGCTGCGTGACCTGTCGATTATCACCACGCCTCCGGCTCGCAGGCTCTCAGTTAAAACCTTTGTCCGCGAAAAGCAAACCAGCTTAGTGCAAGAAGCCATGTTGCGTGAATTACTACGCGGCGGCCAAGTGTTTTATTTACATAATGATGTCAGTAGCATTGAACGCACGGCCAGAGAAATAGAAGAACTTCTGCCTGATGCTCGCGTAACCGTGGGGCATGGACAAATGCCCGAGCGCCAGCTTGAACAAGTAATGGCGGACTTCTACCATAAGAAATATAACGTCTTAGTCTGCACCACTATCATCGAAAACGGCATTGATATACCCAATGCCAATACCATTGTAATTGAGCGCGCCGATAAATTTGGACTTGCTCAGCTTCATCAGCTGCGTGGCCGTGTTGGCCGATCACATCACCAAGCTTATGCCTATTTGTTTATACCCCAACGCAAGCGACTAACCAAAGATGCCGAGAAACGCTTGCAAGCCATTGAGGAGTCGCAAGACTTAGGCGCCGGCTTCATGCTTGCAACGCATGATCTAGAGATACGCGGCGCAGGCGAACTGTTAGGCAGCGATCAAAGTGGGCAGATCCAATCTATTGGTTTTTCTCTCTACCTCGACATGCTCGACCGAGCCGTTAATTCACTTAATGCAGGCGAAGAAATCGACTTGACGTCACCGTTGGAAATTCAGGGCGAAATGAATCTCCATTTGCCGGCCTTAATTCCGCATGATTATTTGCCCGACATTCACAACCGACTCATTTTATATAAGCGCATTGCCAGCGCAGAAAGCAACGAGGCACTGCGCGATATACAGGTCGAGATGATCGACCGTTTTGGCTTGTTGCGTGACGAAATCCGCAATCTCTTCACCCTCATGGAACTGAAATTAGCAGCTCGCCCAATTGGTATTAAAAAGATTGACAGCGGCGAACGCGGTGGGTTTGTAGAATTCACCACCAAAACAACCGTCGACCCTATGACTATTGTCAGCATGGTTCAAGATTCACCCCACATTTTTCAATTAAAAGGCGCCACCCGCTTGAACTTTAAACTGGATCTGCCAGAATCGAGTGATCGAATTGAATGGGTCAGTGCGCTGATTCTTCAATTGAGTAATGCCTAGATTGAGCGAAAGAGCACCCCATGTATGAATTACACGGCGGCTTTGACTTTTGGAAACGCGCAACAATGTTTATTGAAAAACGTCCCAACATAAACTCGCAATGGCCACTGCGTCAGCATGCACATAAGCGCGCACCGTTTTATCGAAAGGCGAAGGCCTGCACGATAGCGCTACTGTGTGTCGTGTCCATTAGCACGCTAGCAGAGGAGGCCCAATCGGCAGCACCACCCATCAACATTGATGACGTCTATCGTATCGAGCTGATTGTATTTGCCGATACCTATGCCACTATCGGCGATTCATCGCTTGAAGAAGAGACTCAGCCAATTGAGCAGTGGCAGCACAATGAGCCGCTGTCATACCCAGAGAATCTGATTTTTTTACGCGATGTCATTATCCCGCCAATCGCAGACACACTTAATACCGACCTCGTTAATAGCGAGAGCCTTAATGCCGATAGAATTAACACCGATATTCTTCAAAACTCTTCGCCATTACCCGTTAGCGTGAGTGGTGTTAACGGCGAAGCCAACATCGAACTTACCGATTCCACTGCCGATGTGACGACGAACAATGGCACTGCAGCAAACCCTAACTTAGTAGCCGATGTCGCACTAAACCCTATTGAGACGGGCCCCGAGATCCCCCCCCTACTAATAAAACTTGAAGTGAGCAAATCCGGTCTAGCGCAAATCGCTAAAACGTTAGATCGGCGCTCACAGTATCGCGTATTATTTTATGAAGCTTGGAATCAAGCATTAACCGATCGCCAGCAGGCGCCCGCTATTCCTCTAAACGGGGGCATGTCCTACGATGACTTCTATGAGTTATCAGGCACAGTTACACTAAGTAAAGAACGTTTTTTACACATCACCACCGACTTGTGGCTCAGTGAATTCGTGTACCGCAACCCAATGGCCGAATCGCAACCTTGGTACGTGGCAGCAAACCAGGACCAGCAACTTCCCGCCCCACCCATACCACCTAAGCTCCCGGCGCTCACCAAAAACAGCGACTCGCCCGAAGAGACCTTAGCACTAACCCAACCGACACTTGCCCTGCTAGGTAACTCACCGGCGAACGAAAACCCTGAGCCGGCTTTGGATTTTTCTGACGAACCCTCCATCAATGCGGGCCCACAGCGTCCCGACTATGTAGTGAAACGTACCGCGTTATTGCAAGAATACCGCCGCCTCAGGCGCGATGAAGTGCACTATCTAGATCATCCGTTTTTTGGCGCAATCGTCATGATTAGCAAATACGAAGAGCCTCTCAATCAAGATGAGATAAACGAGTAACGAGCACTTTGGTTTAGCTAGGGCTCTTTATACAGCGAACTGCTTATGCGCTAGGCTGGGCTTACTAGGTGGTGCTTCAAAATATCGGCCACGTTAGTACTGGCAGTCGCCATGGCTTGCTCAATATCTGCAATCGAGATCACACCGTCGGCAACACCTGCAGCTGGATTAACTACCATACAAATACAAGCGACAGGAATGCGCCGTTCGCGGCATAGCGCGGCTTCAGGCATCAACGTCATGCCCACTACATCACAACCGTCTCGCGCTATCTTGCGAATCTCGGCAGCACTTTCAAATCGAG
This sequence comes from uncultured Pseudomonadales bacterium, assembly GCA_905478995.1. Taxonomy (GTDB): domain Bacteria; phylum Pseudomonadota; class Gammaproteobacteria; order Pseudomonadales; family UBA7434; genus UBA7434. Next base: position 5,392 of record CAJQKT010000045.1, read on the forward strand.
GCCCCTGTGTGCAGCCATATGTACCCCCGTCATGCAATGGAATATCAACGGCGCTTGCACACGCCAACAGGCGTTGTCGCAAAGCAACGTCAAACGGCTCGGTAAAATCCACATGCGAAGAAAAATCTTCAAGCGTATCGAAAAACGTATGCTCGCGCCCATAGGTATAATCAATAATCTGATCAGGCAAGACCAATGATCCTGACGAAAACGCCGCTGAACATGCCCCAACTGCATTAATGGCAATAATTGCATCAACACCGGCCTCCCACATTGCATGCACGTTAGCTCGATAATTTACCGTGTGCGGTGCAATCGTATGCGATTCGCCATGACGTCCAAGAAAACATATAGCTTCTTGAGGATTACCAACTGCTGCAGAGTCGCTATACCGAGCAAACTGGAGTGGCGCAGACGGCTTGCCAAATGGCGTTTGAACCATGCGCTTTTCTTCATTATCTAACCAGTCTATTTTCGACCAGCCACTACCACCCATAATTCCTAGCAAAAAACCTCCTCACTCAAGCATATTGCGCCCACAGCAAAAATTACTAACGCACGTCAGGTGTAGCCACCAAGTTTTCAGGGAGTTGCTGTAGGTCCACGACACGTGTTGGAAAAGCCACCGAAGCCCCATGAGAGTCAATAATCGCGAGGATTTTCAAAAGCACATCTTGTTTTACTACATGAAAATGTTGCCAATTTGTAGTGTGGGTAAAACAGTAAACAAAAAAATCAAGTGACGACTCAGCAAATTTATTAAAGTTAACCATCAGGGTCTGCTCAGAATCAATTTCTTCATGTTCGCGCAGCATCGCCTCAATACTTACCGTAATTTTCGCTACTGCCGCTGCATCGTCATAGCGCACCCCAATGGTTTCGTAGATACGCCGGTTAGACATGCGCGACGGGTTCTCTACTGAAATCTGCGCAAAGGTTGCATTTGGAATGTAAAGTGGGCGTTTATCGAACGTACGTATTCGCGTGAGCCGCCAGCCGATATACTCAACCGTGCCCTCGACCTCTTGGTCGGGGGAGCGTATCCAATCACCAATAGTAAAAGGCTTGTCGAGGTAGATCATTAACCCCCCAAAAAAATTAGCCAGTAGATCTTTAGCGGCAAAACCTACGGCAATACCGCCAATCCCACCGAAAGCCAGCACGCCAGAAACGCTATAACCCAACGCTTGCAATACCACCAGCGCGGTGGTGATCATCACCGCCAAGCGCAGCAACTTCGCCATAGCATGCACGGTAGGCTCATCAAGCGTAGACTCTTCATTACCGGAGTAATGCGTGAGCCATTTGCCTTCAACTGCACTTATGAAACGAATTAAAAACCACGCTAGCAAAAAGATGATTAGCACGTCACGCAGCGGATCAATGGCCTCCAAAATCAGCACATCTGACACTTCACGCACAATATCTGCAGCCCAGCCAATGCCCACGACCCAAATAGCTGCGCTAGCGGGTCGTCGTGCCGCAAATAACAACGCGTCATCCCAAAGATTACTCGTATGTTGCAGCTGAATTTCGAGTCGATTAAAAAACCGGCGGGCAATGTAATTTACCAACAGGCTTAAAAAGACAATAATAAATACCTGCATAATCCAGGCTTGGTCGGTGCCTGCTTGCGTTATTATGGCTGCTAATTTTTCAATCATTGATGTCATCTTCATTAAAATTCAATTAATTTTTCGCTCTTTTCAGCGCGTCAACGTTCTACGAAAGTATCGACATGCGCTAAGACTTAAAGCGCCGCCTCACTCACAAGAACAATAGTCTACCAACTTATGCTTAAAAAAGAACGCGCCCAATACATTGCTAAAAGACTAAACGAGTTGTACCCAGTAACACCCGTCCCGCTAGATCACAGCGATCCGTACACACTACTCATTGCCGTATTGCTCTCGGCGCAGTGCACCGATGAGCGCGTCAATCAAGTGACACCGGCCCTGTTCGCACTCGCCAATAACCCGCGCGATATGGCTCGCCAAAGTGTCGATGACGTTTATCAAATTATCAGGCCGTGCGGACTGGCACCGCGAAAATCTGCGGCAATTGTCGCACTTTCACAAATTTTGATTGATCAGCACAATGGTGTGGTAACCGGCGATCTAGAAATACTTGAGAGCCTCCCAGGCGTGGGACATAAAACGGCCAGCGTGGTCGTCTCACAAGCATTTGGTCTGCCGGCGTTTCCGGTCGATACTCATATTCATCGACTGGCTCAGCGCTGGGGGCTCACCAAAGGTCGTAATGTGGTGCAAACAGAGCGTGACCTAAAGCAACTTTTTCCACGCGACAGTTGGAACAAACTGCATTTACAAATCATTTTTTACGGCCGTGAATACTGTTCCGCCAGCAGCTGCAATGGCACCGTATGCGAGATTTGCCGAACCTGTTATCCACGGCGCAAAAACCCATTTATAGCCAAGAAACCATAAACTATTTCCAGATACAAAAAACCCGGCACCAAGGCCGGGTTTTTTGTATCTCTAACGACTACTTAAATGTCGTAGCCACGCTCATTGTGCGAAATGATATCGAGACCTTGAGTTTCGTCTTCCTCTTCGACTCTAAGACCAACCATCACATCAATAACCTTAAAGATAAGGTAAGTAACTACCGCAGTAAAGATCACAGTTGCAACAATGCCCGTCACCTGAACACCGAGCTGTGCACCCATCGTTTGCCCGTCGACACCAACAGGGCCTTGACCACTGAAAGCACCAATTTGCGTGCTGCAGAAAATACCGGCCATAAACGTTCCTAAGATACCACCAACACCATGCACCGGCATGACGTCGAGCGAGTCGTCAATTTTTAACGTCTTCTTGAGGAATTGAGTAGCGAAGAAACACACGATACCCGCTGAAATACCAATCACAACACCACCTAGCGGTCCAACGAAACCAGAGGCTGGGGTAATGGTGCCTAGGCCAGCAACCATACCCGTGATAATACCCAACACACTAGGCTTACCAAACTTAACCCACTCCATCACACTCCAAGCCATCGCGCCACAAGCCGCTGAAAGATGGGTCACCAGAATAGCCATACCGGCATCACCATTAGCAGCTAATGCACTACCGCCATTAAAACCAAACCAACCAACCCACAGCATTCCAGCGCCAGTGACTGACATTGTTAGGTTATGAGGAGGCATTGGCGTAGAAGGAAAGCCCCTGCGTGGGCCGATCATCATAGCGGCAACCAGTGCAGCGATACCCGCTGTGATATGAACGACCGTACCACCGGCAAAATCAAGTAAACCCATCTCGCCCAACCAGCCACCGCCCCATACCCAATGACAAATCGGGGCATAGACAAATAGCAACCACAGCACGGTGAACCACACTACGGCGCTGAATTTCATTCTTTCGGCAAAACCACCAACAACCAAAGCTGGAGTGATGATAGCGAAGGTCATCTGAAACATGAGAAAAACACTTTCAGGAATATCACCGGCCAGCGTGTCTTCACCGATACCGATTAAAAACATTTTATCTAAGCCGCCAAAAAACCGACCGCCTTCACTAAAGGCAATGCTGTAGCCCGCTACAAACCAGACAACTGATGCGATACAAGCTATAGCAAAGCATTGCATGAGCACCGACAATACGTTTTTTGATCGAACCAAACCGCCGTAAAATAAGGCGAGCCCTGGGAGGGTCATAAACAGCACTAGGGCTGTCGCGGTCATTATCCATGAGGTGTTGGCCGCACTTAAACTGTCCGCCCACGCCTGTGTCGGCAACAATGCGAGCACCAACGACATAATTAGCAGCCGGCTCGAATGAAATTTTTCTATAGACATGTAATCGCTCCTAAGATTTAGAAAACTAATCGCTTTTTTAATTGTTACTATTTTAAGGCCTCGCCTGCGAACTATGAATTCACAGGCGTGCTTTTTTGAAGGCGCGTATGGTACCCAAAGGCAAACATTACGGCAAAAGAGGATAAAAAAAATGCGTCGTTTGTGCACCATTTGGGGGCGCGCATTGTATGCCATTGGCCGATTTGGAATAAACCCCGCGCCAACAACCAGTTGCTCAGGGCTATGAGGATCAGAATTGAGTATAAAGCTTGACAGCTCCAGCCGATAAAGCGGTGACAGAACACGCCACTGTGCCGCCCTCTGCCTACTTTGTCAGGTTGGCCATGCTTTTTTCAAGGCCGTTGACAGTAAGCGGATACATGCGGTCTTCTAGCAAATCGCGAATCAATTGCGTCGACTGCGTGTACTTCCAACCATCTTCTGCCTCGGGATTAATCCAAGCCGCCTTATCATAACTACTGAGTAAGCGCTTCATCCAAACTGAACCGGCCTCTTCATTCCAGTGCTCAATACTGCCACCAGGCTGCATCACTTCGTAGGGTGACATCGCTGCATCGCCCACAAAGATAACTTTGTAATCGCGACTGTATTTATTGAGAATTTCACCAATCGGAATGCGCTCTTCATGGCGTCGAAGGTTATCTTTCCACACAGACTCATAAATAAAATTATGAAAATAATAGAACTCTAGATGTTTAAATTCGGTTCGCACCGCATTAAACAATTCTTGCACGGCCTTGACGTGGTAGTCCATGGAGCCACCCACATCAAAAAAAACTAGCACCTTTACCGCATTATGACGCTCTGGAACCATTTTAATATCGAGCATACCCGCATTCTTAGCGGTGCTGCTAATAGTATCGTTGATGTCGAGCTGATCTTCAGCACCGGTACGAGCAAACTTTCTCAACCTGCGCAGGGCAATTTGAATATTCCGTGCGCTAATTTGCGCATCGTTGTCGAGATTTTTAAAGTCACGGCGCTCCCAAATCTTAGCCGCTTGCCGATTGCCACCCGCTCCGCCAACTCGCATGCCATTGGGATGGTAGCCTGAGTGCCCGAAGGGTGAGGTGCCGCCGGTACCGATCCACTTGTTGCCGCCTTCGTGCCGCTCTTTTTGTTCTTCGAGGCGTTTCTTAAATTCTTCAATCAACTTATTAAGGTCGCCTATTGATTTAACCTTATCTTTTTGTTCGTCGGTCAACTGCTTCGTAATTTCACTTCGCAACCAGTCATCAGGAATTAATGCCTCGAGCATCCCTTCTACAGACTGCAAACCGTCAAAGAAGGCTTTAAAAGCACGATCGAACTTATCGAAGTGCTTTTCGTCTTTTACCAGACAGCATCGCGAAAAATGATAAAAGTCGTCTTGATCAGCAAACACTAATTGCTTATCTAAACCATTAATCAAATCAAGCAGCTCAGTGAGACTCACCGGCACCTGATGTTTTTTAAGACAGTCAAAAAAATAAATCAGCATAGTCGGCTCAATATACGCGGCCTAAAGTCATCCACATGATCATCTCGCAGTCTCGCGACGATGCATAAACGCCAAGCGCTCAAGCAACTGCACATCTTGCTCGTTCTTTACTAGCGCGCCATGCAACGGTGGTATTGCTTTGCTTTGATCGCGGTTTGACAAAATAGTGTCGGGAATATCATCCGACATAAGCAATTTCAACCAATCAATTAACTCTGATGTAGAGGGGCGTTTTTTCAATCCGGGTACGTCGCGCAATTCAAAAAACACTTCGAGCGCTTCGGCCGATAGTTTTGCACTGATGTTTGGGTAATGCACTTCAACAATTTCTTTCATGGTATCGACGCTAGGGAAGCTGATGAAGTGGAAAAAGCAACGTCTCAAAAACGCATCGGGCAGCTCTTTTTCATTGTTGCTGGTAATTACAATGATGGGGCGATTCACAGCTTTAACTGTTTCGCCCGTTTCATAAACAAAAAATTCCATGCGGTCGAGCTCTTGCAGCAAGTCATTAGGGAATTCAATATCGGCCTTGTCTATTTCATCAATCAGCAATACAGCACGCTGCTCACTATCGAACGCCTCCCACAATTTACCCTTGTTGATATAGTTGCGCACATCGGCGACTTTATCGTCACCCAATTGTGAGTCGCGCAAACGTGAAACTGCGTCGTACTCATACAAGCCCTGGTGCGCTTTAGTCGTCGATTTAATATGCCATTGAACCAGAGGTGCGCCCAATGACTTAGCAATTTGCTCAGCGAGCAGGGTTTTACCTGTTCCCGGCTCACCTTTAATTAAAAGCGGCTTCTCTAATACGATGGCGGCATTGACTGCCATGCGTAAGTTTTCTGTGGCGATGTACTCGCCTGTACTTTGAAATGATGTCACCTAACTAACTCCCCAGCTATGTTCTACTCAATATGTTATTGGCCTATGCCAACGGACTAATGTTGTTTCTTGAACGACGAACAGCACGAATGGTAAATACACTCCCTTTGGCTGCGCCATTAGCGCCACTATCAAACTCAAAAATGCACGGCGGCTCGATAAAGCCTCCAGCACTAGCAACTAGGAGCACAAAAAAAAATGGGCTAATACACTGCGCTCAACCGCAACCAAGATGAAACGGCCTAAATAAACTCGCGCAAAGTTTATAGATTGGAATTAAAAATACAAGTGTGGCAACCGAGCCTGTCAGGGCTAAATACCGACAAATACAGTATAAAGCCCCGCCATACCCAAGTATTACATGATGGTAAGACGAATCGAGTAGGTTTAAGGCGCAGCACTAGTCCTTATCGGGGCGCTTAGCGAGGTTTTCACTCATGTCGCTATCGAGATCCAAATCGTCATCTAGGTCAAGGCTGACCGAATCATCAGCGCTTTGCACGGCATCATCTATTACCGTATCGCTACCTTGCGCTAGGGATTCAGCAATCGGCACCTCTGCAGAGTCTTGCACTTGACTAGCGGCCTGATCGAGCGCCTCATCAAGTGCAGCATCAAGATCATTGGAATTAGGCGCATCGTCTTGTTTCGGCTCCTGGGACTGGGGCTCGGCCTGTGTCGCCCCATTTTTTTCAACTTCACTGGCTTCCAACGCTTCAGTTGCAGCCTCTGCCTCTGCCTCTGCCTCTGCCTCTAACTTTGCAGATTCAGCTTCTTCAGCTGCTTTTTTTTGCGCAGCCGCTTCATCACTCGCTTTCGCAGCGTCACGCTCGGCGTCGCGAGCACGCCTTTCTTGATCTCTGTCCTCATCATCGGCATCTTCGTCAACGACTGCGGTGGCCGTCAATTTTTTGTATACCAGAACCAGAATCGCAATCATCAAAAGATTGCCAACCCCTAAGGCTGTATAAATCATCCAGTCTTTGCTTTTTGGCTCAACCTCTGCAGGCCCTATGTCTGCCGTTGGCGGCTCATCAGACACCACTTCATCTTCTTGTATGGAATCTATCTCGGCCCCAGGCCTATCCTCTGGGGCTGCTTCTACAACGACTTTAGGAGCGTCCTTCGCAGCTTGCTCAGGCACAGTGTCTGCCGGCAGGTCTAATGCCAACACTGTTTCTTCAATCTCTGCTTCTGCAACGACCGGCTCATCAGCAACTGGCCCAGTAGCGATCGACTCATCAACAACTGGCTCAGTAACAGGCGCTTCAAGCTCTGCTACTTCGATCGCAGGAGCCGGCTCATTTGCGGCCACCTCAGGCCCAGTAACGACCACTTCTCGTGTGCCAATATCAAGTGCCGACTCACCCGCTGCCACTTTGACCTTGTCACTTGTATTCGCGCTGTCGCCACCACTGCGATCTTCCGGTTTAGGCCTAACAAATAAATTAATTACGTGCTTGCCACGGGCTAAATCCGCAGCCGTATACGACCAAACCCCTGCCGCTTGCTCGCTAAACTCAACAATTTGCAATTCATCTTGAGGGTCAACAATGTTGGCATACACGCTTTGTGTTGAATTAATAAATTGTGCAGCCTCGGCTATCACCGTTAGTTTAAACTGTGATTTCTCTTGATTGACTGCCAGCTCCGTTCGGAACGGATGACGAACCATAACGTTCATCTGACGCTGCCGCTTAAAGGTTTTACCGTCAACCAATACGCTGACCGCAAATGGGCCCTCATCGGTGAGCATATCGAGACTTCGGCGATAAACACTGCTTTGAGCCGCACTGGGCTCAAGCACTTTTTGCCAAACCTGAAAGTTAGAATCGGCACCCACTCGCGCAACCGCTGCGGTTACTGTTAAAAGGTCTAAAAAATTCTGGTCTGTAATCGCGCGACCGCCATCGTTGAGCTGAACGGTAAGCTGCTGGGGTTGGCCTATGTAAATATTAGTTGGCAGCGCACCCGTACTCAGCTGAAGATCACTGACGATAGTCACTCGATTTTCAGGATCAAATTCAGCGTTGATAAGCCACTCGCCCGCGATGGGCTCTTTGATTGTCACCAGATCGTAACTTCCGTGACTCAGCCATTTCATACCTGAACTTGCAGTAGAGGCGTTAAATGCCTCACCGGTCGGGCTAGTTAATTGGGTCGCCGAGGCCTCAGCACGCTTAAAGACAAGCGCAGTAAACTCCTCGACACTGGTATCAATTAAAAAGCGGTTATCTTCAAGCGGCACTCGGTCGCCGACGGCAGCTTGGTCAATAGCACGTAAAAAAACCTTATTCAGATCGGCAGCACTTTCAGCTAGTGCAAAGATTCCATTGGTTGCTCGAGATAAAGATTGAAGTAAATCAATATCGGCATTGCGCGACAACGCAATCGTATGAATTGCAACACCTGCAGACTGATACTCCGGTAGTATTTCGTTAAGCAGACGTTCCCGCTCACGCTGATTCGTTTCAGCATCACGAGATATATCGACCATTCCATCGGTCAACAAAATGACTGACTTCTGAAAATCATTGGAAGCGGGAAAACCCTTCGGATCACGATCATAGTTGGCTTTCTCAAGAACCAAACCCATGTTCGTTCGCAGTGCAACCGAATTAATGCTCTTGGCCTGCTCAGATGCCTTTAGTCGCCAATCAGCCGTCACTTCACCATGAGGCACTAACATATTAACAAAGTTGCCGAATGTCCAAACACCGGCCTTGCTTTTAGCCGGTAACAATTGAACCAATAAATCCAGCGCAGGAGCCCGTAGATTATTAGGATCATTTTTTTTCATGCTGCCTGAAATATCGATTAGCACGCGAACATCAGCGGGTTTGTTAACCTGAGCATACAACAAGGCTGGACTAAGCAGCACCCACACGAACAGCACAGCTAAGCGCAACTTACCCACAAAAAAAAGTTCGATAGATTTACTTAGATAGCACATTGGAACGCCACCGCGTACTGGCAAATAAGTTCTTTTGAGAAAATTAATCATAATCAAGTTCTCTAGAGAGGCCGCTTAAAGCACGCAAGAAAATACCTTACTTGGTTTATGTGACCTAACAGGATCACTCGAGTATTGGTGCAGTGATGCAACTTGCGCAGCCATGAAAAAAGCATTGATATTACAGTTATTTATAGCAGTTTTTGCAAGTATAACAAGCACTGCCAAGCGATTGAGTGACGGCTATCTTGCTGACCGAAATACAAATTGGCTAATTAATCAGCAGATAGCGGTCTAACTGAACACAAGCTAACCAGCTGTGTAGGAGAGACACAAAAGCAGAGTGACAAATAATCAAATCAACGCGGGCGCCGACGAATGAAAAGCAGAACGACTAAAGCCGCGAAAAAAGCTACTAAACCCACGCTCAACGGTAGTAGCGCATTTATAGCCAGCTGCTGTGAGCCAAATACGGCTTCGAATAAAGCCACGAGCCAAGCAGGCGCCAGATTACTCGTTTCGGGAACTGCAGCAGGCGTCAGTAAAACAAAGCCCAGAACCAGTATCACCAACAAACGCCAGCTCAACGGGCCAAGCCGACGGATCAAATACGAAAATGCCACCAAACTCGTCACTACCGCTAATGCGTAGACCGCCCAACCATTCATTGCATTGCCACTCCATTATGTCTATTAGACATCCAGACTAACTTTGGCAGCGCTTCGTCGCTGACCACTCTGTGCCTAATCACGCTTTTTTAAACGTTACATTATGGCGATCGCTAGCGCTCGTTGCA
>CAJQKT010000046.1 GCA_905478995.1 uncultured Pseudomonadales bacterium
CAAAAAGTCGCACTTGCTGGAATTGAGCCTTTGTTTAGTCGGCTTGGTGCGCAGTTTGGCGTTGGACTAGGCGGTGATCTGGAATCCAACCGCTACCTACTGACTATTGATAATATAGCAACGCAAAATGATTACTTAGCGATGATCACCTCGCTTGAAAAAATTGATGGTTTTACCAATATCAAAATGCTTGGCATCCTAGATAAGCGATGCCAGTTCAGTATTGAATTCACAGGCACCCTGGGCAAGGCTCAGGGGCTACTGGCTTTAAACAAGCATTTTTATCCAACAGGCGACGACCAAACCTTAACCTTTGAATGGCATCGCTAAGTTAGATTATGCCTCGGTCACGAGTGCGTCATAAACATAGCCCCGATTGTTAACAACGACGGTCGCACTTTACACCGCATGGCCGAAGTCACCGCCCATCGGGCACGGAGAAAAAATGGATAAGAATATCCGACTGCTTATAGGACTGATTGTTGCAGTGGTCGCGCTGGCGCTCGTTTACTGGCTGCGTATTATTTTAGCGCCGTTTGTGTTTGCCATGTTGATGGCTTATTTGGGCGATCCCTTGGTCGATCGGATCGTTCGCGCCGGCTTAACACGCACGTTGGCAGTAAGCCTGGTGTTTGTGGCTATGACGCTACTGGTAATTCTTTGTGTCCTATTATTGGTGCCCATGATTGCCTCCCAAATAGACTTATTCACCGAGGTGTTGCCTGGCTACATCGCTTGGCTCCGCGAAACCATGCTACCGGCAATGCAACACCTGCTGGGAGTAGATGAACAGTCCGAACTCATTAGCAAGGTTAAGGTGGCGCTCAACCAAAACTGGGAGCGCGCTAGCGATATTCTGGTGTTGGTATTAGCAAAAGTGACTCAGTCGGGGCTCGCCGTCGCGGCATGGTTGGGTTCGGTGGCGTTAATCCCCGTGGTAACTTTTTACTTACTGCGCGACTGGGATAAACTAATTGAACACATTCAAGATTTACTCCCACGCTCTAGTGTCGATACGATCAGTCGTTTAGCGAAAGAGTGCGATGAGGTGCTAGGCGCATTTTTACGCGGCCAGTTGCTCATCATGATCGCATTAGGTGTGGTCTATACAGCGGGCCTTCTGCTGGTAGGCTTAGATCTAGCTTTATTGGTCGGTTTGCTCGCCGGTACAGCCGCCGTAGTGCCTTACTTAGGCGCGGCATTGGGCATCACTGCAGCATCAGTGGCCGCTTTAGTGCAATTTAATGACTGGATATACTTAGTGCCAGTGGCGGGCGTGTTTTTAGTCGGCCAGCTTTTAGAGAGTATGGTTCTAACACCGGTACTAGTGGGCGATAAGATTGGCTTGCATCCGGTAGCGGTTATTTTTGCGGTATTGGCGGGCGGACAAATATTTGGATTTGTGGGCGTGCTGCTAGCATTGCCAGTTGCTGCGGTTATGATGGTGCTGATCAGGCATGCACACCACAACTACACGGCCAGTGTTTTCTACCGTTAAGGTTCTAACGCGCGTAGTGAAATTATTGCACTACTGTACTCAATGCACTGTACAAAATGCACTGCCATAAATGTGCTGCCATCGCTGGCCACTCACTTTTCATTCACCCGCTGCACAGACGCTAAAAAAGCCATGCAAGAAGCCCCGCGACAATTTCCCTTACCGTTGAGATTCGACCGCTCAGCGACATTTACCAATTACTGGGTAGGCGCTAATGAGCATATCGTCGCCCAGTTAAATTCACTCATCACGCAAGCACAAACTCGCTGGATCTACCTAGCGGGCGCCCCGGCCAGCGGAGTGAGCCACCTTTTACAAGCTACCATGGCGCAGGCTAGCGAATTTGGGCAAAGCGCTATTTACATCAGCCTTAGCGAAATGTTTAGCCTGGCTGATGAGCGGCCCGAAATCACAGCACTTGATTTGATGGAGTCCATTGAGAACTACGAGCTTATATGCATCGATAATATTGACGCGTTAACCGCACGCGGCGACTGGCAGGAGGCACTCTTCTATTTGCTGATCAAGTTGCAAGGGTTACACGTGTCGCGCATCGTGTTTGGCGCGCAAGAGTCAGCTTCGTTTATTGACATCGCCTTAGCCGACTTACGTTCACGCCTCGCCGGCGCAGAAAGCTTTCAGTTGAAACCGCATAGCGATGAAGACAAAGCCCTCATTGTGCAACACCATGCACAACTCAGAGGTTGCGAGATTAATGACGAGTTGGCCAGTTTTATTGTGCAGCGTTATTCACGCGACTTACCTAGCTTGGTAGCGGCCGTTGACCTGCTCGATCAAAACTCCATGAGCGAAAGCCGCAAGCTGACGATCCCGTTTGCTAAAAAGGTCTTGCTTCTGTAAATCAGTACAAACGACTCAGTCAAATTGTTTGAGCAGACAGTCTTTAGCGCGATTGATTTTGGCAGCAAGGTAATCACTGCCACCACGATCAGGGTGGAGCTTTTGAATAAGACGGCGGTGCGCCTCGATAATATCAGTTTTGCCAGCATCGACTTCAACACCTAAAACCTCACGGGCTTCAGCATCAGTCATCTCACCCGACTCGGCGTATGGGTTGTTCGCTTGGTCACCCTGATTTTGCTCGGCGCGCGCTTTCGACCAGTGCTGTAAAAACGGCAAACCACGCATTAAAAGGGGCAGGGCAAAGCGTAAGGCGGCCAGTCCGCTTGCCAAAAATGCTCCAACCCAGTGAACACGCCCCGTTGCCGCTAAGGCTATTAGCAAGCCTGCGGTAGTGACTAAGGCCGTTTTAACGGCGAACGGCCGACCCTTCTTTTGGTATTCACCGCGTAACCAGCGCCATAAATAGAGGCCAATAATCAGCGCTGCAATAATAATGATAATTCGAGCCATATCTACCTTACCCATTGAAACCGTTTTGTTGATCTATTGTAAGCGATGCGTGATGCCGACAAAAATGCGCGCATCCTCAGTTCGCATTAACACTTCACACTAACAGCTCGCTTAAACTGCCATTAAATTCGTTAAACACACGTACAGACTAACACCTTTGCAGTCAATATTTTATGCCTCAAGCCATCGCACGGCAAATACGCATCCACGCATCTAGCGCATCAATTTCAAAACGCTTTTTGTGTGTAGCAAAATAGAATGTACGCTTCATATTACGTTTAGGCAGTGTAAGCGGCACCAAGTCACCATTGGCAAAATTTTTGCGCAACACAATTTGTGATAAGCAACCAATGCCAAGGCCTGATTCAACGGCATTTTTGATAGCCTCGTTATGTTTAAATTCAAGGTACACATGAATATCCGGAAGCAGTTCGGCTAATGAGCGCTCAAACGTTTGCCGCGACCCTGAATCAGGTTCACGCAAAATCCATTGGGCGTCTTTAATATCTTTGACATTTAGCGTCGGCTTGCTGGCTAAGGGATGCTGCGCGGCACAAAAGACGACGAGTTCATCGCGGAACCACGGCGTCAATGTCAGTTCATTGTCCTGCACTTCATTTTCTACCATACCAATATCCACCTCATGATTGCGCACCATAGCGATGATGTCGGGTGTATTGGCAATATGCAGACTTACATCGGCCTCTGGAAACTCGGCGAGGTAGCTGGAGAGATAGCGCGTTGCAAGATGGTTGCCAATGGTAAAGCTAGCACCCACACGGATGTGGCCCACTGATTTGTGGCCTTTAAGGCCTTCTTCAAAAATCTGACTGTGAGCCAAAAGACTTTCCGCAGACGTGCGCAGGGTCCGCCCAATGGCACTGAGCTCTAGTTGGTTATGTTTACGCTCAAACAGATTAACCGCATAACTTTGCTCTAGATTCTTCAACGCTTCGCTAGCCGCCGACTGAGACATGTGTAAGCTTTGAGCGGCCTTGGAGATGTTCTGATATTTAGCCACGGCTAAAAAAATATCTAGCTGTCTGAGGGTGAAGCTCATGGCGATACCTCGGTTCGGTAAGGGTGAGTGAGCCAGACCATTAGTGTGGGCATTAGGCGCCTGCGTTAACGCAGCCTTGCATCCGGCAAAACCGATAGTATGATCCTGTTTATCCTGTTTTACAATAACTGCCGTTTGGCGTAAGCTGCGCTCCCGTTGGCTTTTGGCTTGATGGCCCAGCCTTAAAGCTTACCCAATGTACCCTCGCGCCACCTCTAACTAAGGTCGCGCAAGTGGTGTAAAAGCAGGTTTTACCCATTCATTTAGCCAAGCATCTCGGTAGCGGCATGCTCGGCATTTACGCTCAGTAAGGAATCAATCATGGTCGATCAAAAGGCAACAAACGTGCATTGGCACGACGGCGAAGTCAGCACAGAGCAACGCAGTGAGTTACTGGGCCAGAAGGGCGCTACGTTATGGTTTACAGGCCTCTCAGGCAGTGGCAAGAGCACCGTTATGGTTGCGTTAGAACACGCACTCTATCAGCAAGGCCGGCTCGTTTACCGCTTAGATGGCGACAACATTCGTTTGGGCATTAACAAAAACTTGGGCTTTTCAGCCCAAGACCGCACCGAAAATATTCGCCGGATTGGCGAAGTAGCTAAGTTGTTTGTTGATACGGGTGTCATCGTGCTGTCGGGTTTTATTAGCCCCTACAGAGCAGATCGCGATACGGTTCGTGCGCTGCATGAAAGCAACGGCATGAAATTTATCGAAGTATTTGTCGATGTACCGCTTGATGTGGCCGAGAGTCGCGATCCCAAGGGCCTATACAAAAAAGCGCGCGCGGGCGAAATTAAAAACTTCACCGGCATTGATGACCCTTATGAAGCACCTAGCGATCCTGAAATTGTCTTACCTAGCCATGAACTGTCGCTCGAAGCAGAAGTCGAGTTATTGCTGAGCGCACTGCGCGAGCACAACATTATTACTTAGCGGCACCGCACAGCCATTTTATTCGCGGGGCCAGTCACGTCCCGCCTTACATCGAATTTGGAGAAATCAGTATGATCAAGCCCCACGGCGCCGAGCAACTTATGCCTTTGTATGTTGCCGACCAACAGCAGCGAGAGGCACTGCAAGCGCAGGCCGAATCAATGCCTTCAAAAATTGTCAGCTCAGCCACCGCAACCAACGCTGTTATGTTGGCAGGCGGCTACTTTACGCCACTCACCGGCTACATGAATGTTGCCGATGCAATGAGTGTTGCCGACACTTTACATACCGCTGATGGGGTTTTTTGGCCGGTTCCAGTGATGAACCTGCTATCTGATGCTAGTGGCGTAGTGGTTGGTGAACAGCTCGCTTTGCGCGACCCCAACGTCAGTGGCAATCCTGTGCTTGCGGTAATGACGGTCAACGCTATAGAGACGCTCAGTGATGACCAAATTAACCATATTGCCGAGCAAGTGTTTGGTACTCTTGATGGGCAGCATCCCGGTGTTGCCGCGTTTACAGGGCAGGGTAATATCGCTGTTTCTGGGCCTATTCAAGTGCTCAACTTTTCTTACTTTGCAACAGATTTCCCCGATACTTTTCGAACGGCTGTACAAATTCGTGATGAGATGGCGACACTCGGTTGGGAAAAAGTGGTTGCCTTTCAAACACGCAATCCTATGCACCGTGCACATGAAGAATTATGCCGAATGGCTATGCAAGACCTCCAAGCCGATGGCTGCTTAGTGCATATGTTACTGGGTAAACTCAAGGCCGGTGATATACCAGCAGACGTGCGCGATAACGCAATCCGCACCATGGTCGACGTATACTTTGAGCCCAACACGGTACTGGTCACCGGCTATGGCTTCGATATGCTCTATGCGGGCCCTCGCGAAGCAGTATTGCACGCGGTATTTAGACAGAACTGCGGCTGCACCCACCTGATTGTAGGCCGCGATCACGCCGGAGTCGGCGACTATTATGGTGCCTTTGATGCACAAACCATTTTTGATGAAAAAGTGCCTGCAGACGCGCTGCTTATTGATATCTATCGTGCCGATCACACGGCCTATTCGAAAAAGCTCGACAAAGTGGTCATGATGAAAGACGCTCCGGACCATAGCAAAGACGATTTCGTTTTGCTTTCGGGCACTGCAGTGCGTGAAATGTTGGGCAACGGCATTGCGCCGCCGCCTGAATTTTCTCGGCCTGAAGTGGCAAAAATTCTTATGGATTACTATCGCTCACTCTAGCCGCTAGTGGTTGCGCTTACTGCACGAACTGACGTTTTTTAAAGACGCCAGTTCGCCAAGCCTGAATTTTCCGTGCGATTTATTTGAGGAGGGTTAAATGAACGAGTCTAACGATAATGCTCAGCTGAGCAAGGCGCAGCAAACCGAGGTAGAGGCTGCCGCCTTCAGGCGACTGCTGGCGCACCTTGACTCGCGCAAAGACGTGCAAAATATAGACCTTATGATTCTTGCCGGCTTTTGCCGCAATTGCTTATCAAAATGGTATGCCGCTGCTGCTCAGGGTGAGGGGGTTAACATAGACTATGATGCGGCCCGTGAGCACATTTATGGCATGCCGTTTGCGCAGTGGAAATCTCAATACCAAGCCCCAGCTACTACCGAGCAGCTACAGGCTTTCAATGCGCTTAAGCAAGACGATTAACTTTAGGGCTCGGTGGTGATGGAACCGGCACTCTTTGCATCGCTTCTGCTTGAAGCGGCTTCTTGGTGCGGTCAAAACCAACGCGGGCAGGGTGCCAAGTTAGGTGCTAGTTTAGCTACAGGATAGCGCCGTTTGGAATAAACCGATTATTACTGTGCTTGCGTATCCACAGTAGTAGGTCACGCTCGAGCTTAACGCCTCGGTGCTTAAGCAGGGCAGTGATTGCAATAACCGGCGATTGGGACCCACCCACCCAGCTTGGAAGCTGCATTTCTACCAGTGTAAAAAATTTAATCAGGGCGATAAGCTCGGCATCGGCATAATCATTTAGCGCAGCGTCCCAAGCACTTTGCCCGGCTAGCATAATGGCGTTGCCCTGTTGATCTTCCGCGCTCATCA
>CAJQKT010000047.1 GCA_905478995.1 uncultured Pseudomonadales bacterium
GCGCTCGCTGCAAGAAGAGGAAACGCAAGGGTTGCAAGAGGATGTAGGCCAGTATCGACTCGCTATTGAGACGTTTGTTAATGCAATAGCCGCAGCGGCAGCAGCCTCTGGGCAAGATACTGCTGCATTGATGCAAGCAATAACCGCTGACATTGCGGATGGCGTGATGGATGATGCAGCAACCGATGCTGTATTTGCCGCTATCAATGATAACGCTAATTGGGTAACAGCGGACGCTATTAAAACCTTGCTTGAGACTGAGTCAACTGGCCTCAATGTTCCTTTAGAGCAGGGCGTTGAGTTTGATGATGCCTCTTCCCCCGATTCTGATCAAGATGGCGTTCCTAATGACGTTGATGATCTTCCGCAAGATCCCGACGGAACCGTTGATAGCGATGGAGATGGTGTTGGTGACAATACCGATGCCTTCCCGAATGATCCCAGTGAGTCCGCCGATAGCGATGAAGATGGTGTGGGTGATAACGCTGATGCCTTTCCTAACGATGCTACAGAAACGGTTGATGGTGACGGTGACGGTGTTGGCGACAACGGCGATGCTTTCCCAAATGATGCTAATGAGTCTGCCGATAGCGATGAAGATGGCGTGGGTGATAACGCCGATGCCTTTCCTAATGACGCTACAGAAACGGTCGATAGTGATGGCGATGGTGTTGGTGATAATGCTGATGCCTTTCCGAATGATGCGACTGAGTCAGTCGATAGCGATGAAGATGGCGTTGGCGATAACGCGGATGCTTTCCCAAATGACCCTACAGAAACGGCCGATAGTGATGGCGACGGTGTTGGTGATAGCGCCGATGCCTTTCCTAATGACGATACAGAAACGGTCGATAGTGATGGCGACGGTGTAGGCGATAATGGCGATGCTTTCCCTGATGATCCTGCAGAGTCTGCAGATAGTGATGGCGACAGTATTGGCGACAATGCTGATCCAAGGCCCAATGATGTTGTAGCTAATTATCACGCTGATACTTATGCATCGGGATTTTTTGCTTCAGCTAGTCAAGATGAATTTAGTTTTGTAACTGTAAGTAATAACTCGACCGCTGTGTCTGCTGCCGCTGCGGCTGGCGCCGGCGTTAATGCGCTAGATCTAGGTGATGATGGTGAGGGCGACGGTACGTTTGCTTTAGCTCATGTATTTGACGAAGTGCTGGCTGAGTTTGCACTGGGTGACGGCTGTACGGCCGGAGTTGACTGCACTACCGCTCAAGTAGCAGGCCCCATTACGGAAGGCCCTGTTGCTAATGATGATCCTGAAACGGTTAATGCAATACTTTCATCCGGAGCGCTTGCTCTTGATTTTGCACAGTACAACGTCGACGCCGAGTATGACGCGGGTGCTGACGCCGTTATCGATGTAGAAACCGACTTGTCGTATGGTTTAGGGGGTACTGTTTATGCGCCTTTTGGCCAAAGCTTTGTAGGGACGAAGCAATTTGAAGTAGGTTTGTATCCGGTTAGTAGTGGGGGCGCGTGTGCTACCGATATTATTTTGGGTGCATTTACTGATCAGCCAACGCTGGATACGGCAATAGCTGACCTAGTTGCGACTAGTACCAGTGGCAGCGGGGGCGCTCCGGAATTTTACTGTGGTAATTCAACAGGCTTGGTCTTTTTAGATGCCAGTGTGGTGCCTGCTGTCGAGCTTGACCCTCAGCCGCCCGAGGGGGCATTTGTGTGCGGTTTTATCGCCGGTGGTAACTCCGGAGCGGGTGCGATTGCAGAAAACCTTGTGGCTTCAGCCAATTGTTCGGCCAGTGGTGGCTTCCTTGCGCAGGGCTTGAGTGTATACTCGCCCGAGCCTGAAAATCTCACAGTAGCTGATCTTACAGGCTTGGATTATGGCTTGGTAGAATTTTCGGCTGATTATAGTAGCGTCACCCAAACGGCCCTGATGAAGTTGAACAGCAGCGTCAGCGAACTTACTATTACCGATGGTCTGGGTGCGATCAGTCAGGCAAATATTAGCTCTGTGAGTAGTGCAGTGGGCAGTGTTTCGGGCACCTTAGCGGGGAGTGCGGTTGGATCGGACATTACGGGGATTGCTGTTAATGGGGCAGGGAGTGGTGAAATTGCGGTGACCGCTAGCGGCGGCACGATTACGGGCTTTGCTGCCAACGATCTGGAATTGTTGACGCTGGCGGGCTATACGCCTGAAGCAGTTGGCAATTCAGCTATTTTGCAGCGCGGTTATGCGGTGCAGCTAGATAGCGGTGTGGTAGTGGCAGACCTCAATGGTCAGTCATACAATCTGCAAGGGGTGGTGATTGAAACGTCAACATCGGGTGTCAATATGCTGACCTACCAAGGCGCAACGCTTTCATTTGCGGCTGGTGTTGCGACATTGGCAGGTAATATTGCGAGTATCGCAGCTGACTTCGCTGATGCCAGTAATGACTTGCCAGCGCCAGCGCCGGGTACTGTGGCGCTAGGTTCGCTGGTCTCGGATTCAGTTGTCGTTGCGGATAATGGTCGGCTGACGATCGCCTTTACAGGCTCAAATCTTGAGCTCGAAGGCTTTTATTCGGCTGATGGCTTATTATTGCGTTTAGTTGAGGGTGCTGAGGGTGCTGTTGCCAGTGCTGCTCAGGGAGTCTTGTTCGGTACTAACTAACTCTAAGTTCGCTGAGTCTCTATTAAAAAGCCCTGCTCATGCGGGGCTTTTTTTTGGCGATTAACTGTTTCGCGAGAGCTGGCAGTGGATTATATTTTTACTGATATATTTCAATGGGTTAAAAATACCGCACTCATTTAGTGGCCGCTCGCTTTACTTTAATGAGCTTTACTATCCTGCACTCCAGCTCAATTTAAGGTTCTTGTGAGGCTCGCTACTCATGCCGACTATGGTGGTGTTGTTTATTCTCGAGATGATTAGTTTGTATTCGGTCTTTAGATGTAAATACCCTACAGCATGGCCTGGCAAGTCTGGTTGACCTGTTTAAGGCGCATCCCTATAATGCAGACCCGTTTTAGCCGGTTCGATAGGCAGCGGGAGCTGAGCACGACGGTCAGCTGTTTTATTAGGGTAATTTTGGCTAAGAAAGGCGCTCGAACATTATGTGATTAATGATGTTAAAGCCTGAGACGCACAGAGTTGCGCAAGGCATTGGTGGTACGGTCGTATACGTTAAGGAACATGAACGTATGCGAGCTATAACTCATAGCACAGTCGGAGTTTACAATGGCATCCAGTGGTTCGCTGGTATTGTAAAATTCGCCGCAGAGTTTATGGCACACATCAATGTGTTGCGGGTGCGAGTTAAGCCATAAAGTTTTTATAAAAACCCCTGTCATCAGGGGTTTTTTGTTTTTGCAATTCAGCTGTTAAATGTTTAGCAGTGCGGCACAGAGCGAATGTTAGGCGGCGGTAGATAAGTAGTGGCACTGGTTGATCGTTTACAAGATATTGTTCGTCCCGTGGTGCAAGACATTGGGCTGGATTTTTGGGGGCTGCAATATCAGTCGGGCTCGGTTAATTCCGTGCTGCGTATTTATATTGATTCGCCTAATGGCATAAATGTTGATGATTGCGCAAAGGTGAGTCGGCAGTTGTCGGTGTTGCTTGATGCTGAAGATATGATTCAGTCGGGTTACCGGTTGGAAGTTTCGTCTCCAGGCATGTCGCGGCCATTTTTTGATTTGCCGCAGTATGCCGGTTTTATCGGCAGCACGGTTAAAGTAAAACTGGCTATGCCCTATGAAGGGCGCCGGCAAATTAAGGGCGTTATCAATCAAGTTGATGTTGATAATCGCGAGCTGGCTATTGTTGAGGGCGAAACTGAATATGTTCTGCCTTATGAGTTGATTGAGAAAGGTCAGCTGTTACCTGAATTTGAGTAATGAGAAATAGGTATTTGGCGCGGCGTGGTTGTTGCGCCCTGTCAATTTTTTAAGTGTGTGGCGGGTTGTATTATCTGTCATGTTAGCCGAACGGTTATGACAACTATCGGTGTTTCGGTTTGGAGCGATCGAGGAAAGAAATGAACAAAGAAATTTTATTAGTTGCAGACGCAGTTTCTAGCGAAAAGGGTGTTGATCGAGAGATCATCTTTGAGGCCATTGAGGTGGCGCTTTCGACCGCTACTAAAAAGCGTTATGACGAAGAGTCAGATATCGAGGTCATGATTGATCGTGAAACGGGTGACTATGAGACGTTCCGTCGTTGGACCGTTATGCCTGATGACCACCTTTCGATTCTGGGTACTGAATTCACTACCGAAGAAGCCGCCGAAAAAGATCCGGCTCTGCAAATTGGTGATGTGTATCGTGAGCAAGTTGAAAATATTGAGTTTGGCCGCATTGCAGCACAAACCGCTAAGCAGGTTATTGTGCAGCGTGTGCGCGAGGCTGAGCGCGCGCAAATTGTTGATGAGTATCGCGCATATGAAGGCCAGCTGGTTAATGGCTCGGTTAAAAAAGTTACTCGCGATGCCGTTATTGTCGATTTGGGTAATAACGCCGAAGGCTACATGCCGCGTGAAGAGCTTGTAGGGCGTGAGGCCTTTCGGGTTGGTGATCGCGTTAGAGCCATCTTGTTAGAAATCCGTGAAGATACTCGCGGGCCGCAGCTTATTTTGAGTCGCGCTTGTAATCAAATGTTAATTGAATTGTTTAAAATCGAGGTTCCAGAAATCTCCGAAGAGGTTATTGAGATTCGAGCTGCAGCTCGCGATCCTGGCTCGCGCGCGAAAATTGCCGTGAAAACCAATGATGGGCGTATCGACCCTATTGGCGCATGCGTAGGTATGCGTGGTTCTAGAGTTCAGGCAGTATCGGGCGAATTGGCTAACGAGCGAGTCGATATTATTTTGTGGGATGACAACCCGGCACAGCTCGCCATTAATTCTTTGTCCCCTGCCGAAGTCGAGTCACTCATCGTTGATGAAGAGACTAACTCGATGGATGTTGCAGTGGCCGAAGATAATCTAGCGCAAGCTATTGGTCGCAGTGGTCAAAATGTACGCCTTGCAGCTCAGCTCACTGGTTGGACACTCAACGTAATGAGTTCGGAAGACGCAGCGGTTAAAGGCGAAGAAGAGGCCGGCGCACGCGTTGAAATGTTTATGAAAGCATTGGACGTCGATGAAGATGTGGCCTTAGTGCTCGCCGAAGAAGGCTTTACTTCGGTTGAGGAGGTGGCTTATGTGCCTCTTGAAGAAATGGTGGCTATTGAAGGATTTGATCAAGACATAGCAGAAGAGCTCAGAGCGCGTGGCAAAGATGCGTTGTTGACTCAGGCCATTGCCTCGGAAGAAAAACTAGAAGGTAGTGAGCCGGCTGAAGACTTACTGAACATGGAAGGCATGGACCGTCATTTGGCTTTTGTATTGGCCAATAAAGGGATTGTCACCATGGAAGACTTGGCTGAACAGGCCATTGAAGATTTGATTGATATCGAGGAGCTAGATAGCGAGCGTGCTGGTAAATTAATTATGACGGCGCGTGCTCCGTGGTTTGCTGAAGAAGAAGCTCAATAGTCAATGTTGTCGTATAGAAACATCTAGTTCATAGCATTAATGTGTTTGTAGCAGTTTAGGAGAAAAGTTCATGGCGGAAGTGACAGTCAGTCAACTCGCTAAAACAGTCGGCGCCACGGTAGATCGTTTGCTTGCGCAAATGAAAGAGGCTGGACTCGACCACTCTTCGGGCGAGCAGCCTGTGTCGGATGACGACAAGCAGCGCTTACTTACGCATCTAAAAAGCAGCCACGGGGTTAGTACTGAGGCGCCGAAGCGTATTACCTTGAAACGCCGCACAATAGGGACTGTCAAAACTAGTGGCTCGCAAGGTAAAAAAACGGTTGCCGTTGAGGTTCGTAAAAAACGCACTTATGTTAAGCGCGATGATGAGGATCTCGAGCTTGAACCTGATGCAGATTTAGAAAACGAAGCCTTGGCAGCTGAAGCGGCAGCCGATGCGGCGGCAGCAGCGTTAGCCGCTGCCGAGGGCGAGGCTGCTAACAGCGCAGCGCAGTCGGGTGAGTCAGATGATGCGGCGCCGACCACGCGTCGTATTGATCCATTTGACGTTGAAGAGTTGCGTCGACGAGCTGCTTCCAAGCGTAAAGAGCAAGAAGTTACTGAGAAGGCACGCCGCGATGCGGTAGTGAAAAATAAAGCTGAAGAAGCTGCTCGCGTTAAAGCCGAAGCAGCGGCTCGAGTTAATCAGGCCGAAAAAGAAAAAACGGCAGGGCCTAAGCACTTTAAAGCTGCGCCTGGCTTGAGAACTGATGACGATGAACCTAAGAAAAAACCAGGTAAGTCGCGCAAGCAGGTTAAGCAGCGCGGTAAAGGTCGCGGCAAGGGTCTGCGCTTAGACGAATTTTTGCAAGACGGTTCGGGCTCTCGTGGCATAGGCGCCAACCGCGTCTTGCAGGCAATTAATAAGCAAGAATTTGTCCAGCCTACTGAGCGAATTGTTCATGAGGTGGAGCTTGGCGAAACCATTGCCGTGACCGATTTGGCACAGCAGTTGGCGGTCAAGGCTAATGCGGTCATTCGTGAGCTGATGAAGCTTGGCGTGATGACTAATGTTAATCAAAGTATCGATCAAGAAACGGCAATATTGGTCGTGGAAGAGTTTGGGCATAAATATCGAATTGTTAGCGACGACATTACTGAAGAAGCGTTGATGAATGCGCTTGCAGCTGCAATCGATGAGGACGCTGAGAATGTGCAGACACGTCCACCAGTGGTTACCGTTATGGGCCATGTTGATCATGGTAAGACTTCGTTGCTCGATTATATTCGTGAGTCGACGGTCGCCAGCGGTGAGGCAGGTGGCATTACTCAGCACATTGGTGCTTATCAAGTACCTACCTCGATCGGTGCAGTTACCTTTTTAGATACACCAGGCCACGCGGCTTTTACGTCTATGCGTGCTCGCGGCGCGGAGTGCACCGATATCGTTGTGCTGGTAGTTGCAGCAGACGATGGCGTTATGCCGCAGACCATTGAAGCTATTCAGCATGCGCGAGCAGCTGAAGTACCTTTGGTGGTCGCTATTAATAAAATCGACAAGGAGTCGGCTGATCTTGAGCGAGTAAAAAATGAATTAGTTGCGCAAGAAGTAGTGCCCGAGGAGTGGGGCGGTGAAACACAATTTATTCCTGTATCGGCACAAACGGGCGAGGGCATTGATAAGCTACTTGAGGCGTTATCGTTGCAGGCAGAGGTGTTGGAATTAACAGCGCCTATTGATGTGCCAGCCAAGGGTATTGTGGTTGAGTCGCGGCTTGATAAAGGCCGTGGCAACGTCGCTTCTATTCTTGTTCAACAAGGTACATTACGTAACGGCGACATGGTTTTAGCGGGCACGCAGTTTGGTCGTGTCAGAAACATGAGCAATGAGCGCCGTGAACTTATAGATAGTGCAGGCCCATCAATTCCTGTAGAAATTCTGGGCCTAGATGGTACGCCCAATGCGGGTGATGAGGTGTTGGTGGTGCAAGACGAGCGCAAAGCGCGTGAAGTTGCCGAGCATCGACGTGATAAAGCGCGTGACGTGAAAATGGCGCGTCATCAGAAAGCCAACCTCGATAATATTTTTGCAGCCTTTGGCGAAGCCGAAACAAAAACGCTTAATGTTATTGTCAAGTCAGATGTGCGGGGCTCGACCGAGGCTATTTGTGCGGCCTTACTTGAAATTGGCAACGAAGAAGTACAGGTTAATATCGTATCTAGCGGTGTGGGTGCCATAACCGATGCTGACATTAACCTTGCCGCAGCAACGACTGCTGTAGTTTTTGGTTTTAATGTTCGTGCCGAGTCTAGTGCGCGCAGCATGGCTGAGCGCGATAGCATAGAGATTCGTTATTACAGCATTATTTATAATTTGCTTGACGATGTTAAAGATGCTCTTTCGGGTATGTTGGCACCAGAAAAACGCGAAGAGATCTTGGGTACCGCTGAAGTGCGCGATGTATTTAAATCGCCTAAGTTTGGCTTGGTTGCAGGTTGCATGGTGGTAGAAGGGCAGGTGCTTCGCAATAAGCCTATTCGTGTCTTGCGCGACAATGTCGTGATTCATGAGGGCGAACTGGATTCACTGCGTCGCTTTAAAGATGATGTCAGTGATGTTCGTAGCGGTACCGAGTGTGGTATCGGCATCAAAGACTACACTGACGTCAAAGAAGGCGACAAAATTGAAGTATTTGATATTCATGAGGTAGAGCGATCGCTATAGGCTAGATGCCCGTAGCGTGCTTGTTTTTTTTATTAGCCATAATTAGCTGTATACATGCCAAGAGAATATAAGCGCAGTGATCGCGTAGCAGACTTCATTAAGCGAGAGCTGTCGATCTTGCTGCAGCAAGAGTTGCGTGACCCGCGTGTGGGTACCGCAATCATTAATGAGGTTACTGTTAGTCGCGATATCGCTCATGCCAAAGTCTACGTGACTTTTTTGGGCGTTGATGACACCGAGCAGGCTGCCGAGCCCATTGCTGTGCTGAATGGTGCTGCAGGTTTTTTACGCACGCAAATGGCTTCAAAAAGTCGTATGCGTTCAACGCCTAAGTTACATTTCGTATTTGATCAGAGTGTGCGAACGGCTGAATATCTATCAAATTTGATTGATAGTGCTGTGGCCAGTGATGGACCACAAGAAAAATGAATTTGGCGTATAGGTTAAATGCCATGGTTGTTGCATTGAATGGCGTGATTGATTAGTGTCTAGAAGGAAGCCCAAAGGCCGGGCACTCAGCGGTATATTATTGTTAGATAAGCCGTCTGGGGCAGGCTCAAACAGCGTTTTACAGCAAGTGAAGTATACGTATTGTGCGAATAAAGCCGGACATACCGGTAGCCTTGATCCTTTAGCGACGGGTTTGCTACCCATTTGTTTTGGTGAGGCGACTAAATTTTCGCGCTATTTGCTCGATGCCGATAAGGCCTATGATGCGACTATTTTTTTAGGTGCGGTTAGTGATACTGCCGATGCTGATGGTGAGGTGACATTTGTTGCCGATGCTAGTCACTTGCAGTATGAGCAGATCAGCGATGTGGTCAATTCGTTGCAGGGCGAGCAATGGCAAACGCCACCTATGTACTCTGCGCTTAAGCATCAAGGGCAGCGCTTATATAAGTTGGCACGCCAAGGTGTAACGGTTGATGTGCCGGAGCGACGTATTAATGTCTTTGACATTGAGTTGCTTGAGCATCGCTTCGGCGTGAAATTTGCTGGCGGTGTTGAACAGGGTGTAGCTAGTGATGCACATTGCGGAGCCGAAATTGATATTCGTTTAACGGTAACCAAAGGCACTTATATTAGAAGCCTTGCTGAAGAAATAGGTCGCTTGTTGGGTGTTGGTGGCTATATCAGTGCCTTGCGTCGCACTGGAGTGGCTTCATTTAGGATTGAGCAGGCGGTGACATTGTCGCAGCTTGAGCACTGCAAGCCGACCGAGTGTGATCGGCAGTTTGCTATCGACAACCAGTTTACCCAGCAGCCTTGTGTGTTTGAGCCGTTGGATACACGGTTAATTTCAATCTCTGACGCGCTGCCGCATTTGCCGCAGGTGACATTGAATGAAAGCACCGGCTTCTATTTGTTACGCGGTAACCCAGTTCAGGTGCCTGGTTCTCCGGCAGCGGGACAGGTGAAAATTATGCTGGCCAGCGGTGATTTTGCTGGTGTAGGCGAAATAGATGATTGTGGACGAGTCGCACCAAAGCGTTTAGTGGCGAGTTAGCAACGGCAGTAGTTTGGGTGGTGGAGATTGCCGCCGTAGAGTAATAACCAATATTGACCTACCTGTAAATGTGCACGGGTAGGCCAATCTTTTTAATTGCACATTATGAGGAAAAGAAAATGGCTCTTAGTCCAACTGAAAAAGCAGCAATTGTTACTGACTACCAACGTGAAGAAGGCGATACCGGATCTCCTGAAGTTCAGGTCGCGTTACTCACAGCCAATATAAATAGCCTGCAAGGGCATTTTGGTAGTCATAAAAAAGATCACCACTCGCGTCGTGGTTTGATTCGCATGGTAAATCAGCGTCGCAAGCTTCTCGATTATTTGAAAAGTAAAGATACAGCACGTTATGCCGAGCTAATTAAGCGTCTTGGTTTGCGTCGCTAGCATTTTTCTTTGCCAGGGAATGTCTGGTACTTGAAATCTTATTCAATGCAGCTAGTGCATGGGTGCTAGCTGTTTTAATGATTTAACTTGGAGGATTTCGTATGAATCCTATTACTAAACAGTTTAAGTTCGGCGATCACACCGTTACATTAGAGACCGGTCGTATTGCGCGTCAGGCCAGTGGGGCCGTATTGGTGTCGATGGACGATACCGTTGTGCTATGTACCGTTGTTGGTGTTAAAAAAGCTAAGCCAGGGCAGGATTTTTTCCCGCTTTCAGTGCATTATCAAGAGCGAACGTATGCAGCGGGCAAAATTCCCGGTGGTTTCTTCAAGCGTGAAGCCCGACCCTCTGAAAAAGAAACGCTAACCTCGCGTCTTATCGATCGCCCTATCCGGCCTCTATTCCCTAACGGGTTTAAAAACGAAGTACAGGTTATCTGTACGGTGATGTCAGCTGAGAATCATATCGACCCTGATATTCCTGCCATGATTGGCACCTCGGCAGCATTAGCTATTTCAGGCATTCCTTTTAGTGGCCCTATTGGTGGCGCGCGAGTAGGTTACTCTGATACTGATGGCTATCTGTTGAATCCTACTTACGAGACGCTGGAAACTTCCAAGCTGAACATGGTTGTGGCCGGTACTGATGACGCCGTGTTGATGGTTGAGTCTGAAGCCGATCAGCTGACCGAAGATCAAATGCTGGGTGCGGTTTTATTTGCTCACCAAGAAATGCAAGTAGTGATCGAAGCGATTAAATCGCTGGTTGCCGATGCGGGTAAGCCCGTATGGGAGTGGGAAGCTGCATCAATTAATCAAGATCTGTACAGTTCACTCAGCACGTCAGTCAGTGCATCACTGGGCGAAGCTTATCAAATTACTGAAAAATCTCAGCGTTATGAGGCAGTCAATGCTCTACGTGATCGCGCAGTTGACGAGTTTTCTGGTGAAGATATCGATGCTGATGAAGTGAAAGAGCTGTTCAGTAAAATTGAAAAAAGTATTGTCCGCCAGCGTATTGTTAATCACGAGCCTCGTATTGATGGCCGCGATAACAAAACAGTTAGGGGGCTCGCTATGCAGGTAGGTGTGCTGCCTAAGGCGCACGGTTCGGCTTTATTTACCCGCGGTGAAACGCAGGCAATGGTTGTGACTACGCTTGGCGCGATCCGTGATTCGCAAATTATTGATGCCTTGCATGGCAGCTATAAAGACAACTTCTTGTTTCACTACAATTTCCCTAGCTACTCAGTAGGCGAGGCTGGCCGCGTTGGATTTGTTGGTCGTCGTGAAGTGGGTCATGGTCGTTTGGCCAAGCGCGGCGTGCTAGCGATGATGCCAACGGTTGAGGAATTCCCTTACGCAGTGCGTGTCGTTTCTGAGATCACTGAATCTAACGGTTCTTCGTCGATGGCGTCAGTTTGTGGTAGCAGTATGGCCTTGATGGATGCAGGTGTTCCTATCAAGTCACCCATTGCCGGTATAGCGATGGGTTTGGTGAAAGAGGGCGATAAGTTTGCCGTTTTAACTGATATTTTGGGTGATGAAGATCATCTTGGTGACATGGACTTTAAAGTTGCCGGTACCAATAATGGCATCACCGCTTTACAAATGGACATTAAAATAGAAGGCATCACCGAAGAAATCATGGAAATGGCGTTAAGTCAGGCACTGGCTGCGCGTTTACATATTTTGGCTGAGATGAACACTATTATTTCTGAGCCACGTAAAGAGCTTTCTGAAAATGCGCCTAGCATGGACGTGTTTAAGATTCATCCTGATAAGATTCGCGATGTTATTGGTAAAGGTGGTGCTACTATTCGTTCAATCACCGAAGAGACGGGTGCGTCGGTCGATATTGACGATGACGGTACTATTCGCATTTATGGATCGGATAAGGCTTCTTTGCAAGCGGCAGTTGATCGCGTTAATGAAATTACAGCCGAAGCTGAGGTTGGCGCAATTTATGAGGGTACCATTGCTCGAATTGTTGATTTTGGCGCCTTTGTTACGATTCTACCCGGAAAAGATGGCTTATTACATATTTCGCAAATTTCTAGTGAGCGCATAGAGAAAGTAACGGATGTGTTAGAAGAAGGCCAAACGATCAAAGTGAAGGTGCTTGACGTTGATCAGCGTGGTCGCATTAAGTTAAGCATGAAAGAAGTTGCAGGCGAGGCGGTTACCGAAACCGAATAATCTCAGCAACGTAGCCAATAAAAAAACCCCGCCATGCGGGGTTTTTTTATGCCTGACGGAAAACTTTAGGCTTAATTTTTATTGAATATCTCACAAAAATAAAACCCTTAGGTAAATCGTTACTGTCTAGACTATCTGCTGGGTGGATGAATATTATTATTGGCCACTGATTAACAGACATAATTGGTAGGATACACGATGAAACACGTTGTGGTGCTCAATCCAAAAGGCGGTTGTGGGAAGACGACGATTGCTACGCATTTAGCAGTTTATGCTTCGACTTTAGGTTTGCGTGTAGCATTGGCTGATCATGACGAGCAGGCCTCGTCGCATGACTGGCTTAAGTCACGCCCGCGGCGTTGCGCTGAAATTGCTGCTATTGCAGCCTATGATGGGGCTGCTATCGAAGGCGATTTTGAAGTCGTTATTCATGATATGCCTGCCACCGCCATCTTTGATCATGCGAGCATTGCTGAAGCGAGTAGCAAAATAATTATTCCGATCATGCCATCCCCTATTGATCTAAAAGCCGCAATGCGGCTTTGGATGAAGCTCAGTAATTCGGGTTGGCTCGATGATCCTAATATAGAAATAGGTGTTGTTGCCAATCGCATAAAAAATAATTCAAAATATGTACAGACGCTCAATGCATTTATAGAAAAAATAGGTTTGCCGCATATTACAACACTGCGCGATACACAAAATTATATTCGTTCTTTAGATGCGGGTTTAACCTTGTTTGATATGCCGCCTAATAGGGTGGCTGACGATCTCATTCAATGGCAGCCTTTAATGGAGTGGACGGGCTTTTTTGATATCGAAGATGATGAGCTACTGGAATTATTCGGTGCTCAGGGGGATGTGCAACCTGGCGCTGATCAAATGGTTTCGTATGAAGATATGCAGGCCGAGCAGCTGGCTGAGGAAGGCTTGGGCTTCGAGCAATATTGAGTGTTGGACAATTTCGCTCTGAGTGACCCGTGTTGATGCATCATTGTTGCGATACTCCACCCTGCGCAAGGCTTTTTTGTTAAATTCCTCCCCGCGCCTTAACTTGCTATCAGCTTGATCTAGTTGATGGATATAAAAAATGGTACTCTTTGATGTCTCGGTGAGGGCGCCGCGCTATTTGTTAGGTGGGCGGTAGATTTCCTGAAGATCCCTGATGGGCCTCGCGATAATGGGTGTGTTACTCGCCCACATGAATAATAGCCGCAACCATTGCTCAGTCAGGCTTACCGCGCTTGGCGAATAGGACTATATGTCGCAAGAATCTAATAATTTCTTAGTAAATGCTGTTCTTGAAAACGCGGGTTTCCTGCGCTTTATGCTGCTGGCAGGGTTTTTATTTTCCAGCTTTTTTGTAGTGTATAACGGGTACCTGTATGACTCAGATCCTTTTCTGATTTATTTGGAGCTCTGTGCATCATCCACCTCCTGGTTGATCAATTATGTGCTGAGTATGCATACGTTAGTGGTTGAGGCGGTCAATGACGTATACACAAAAATACTCGCCTTCGAGGGTAGCGAATCCTATGTCATTGTTGCTCGTGGGTGCGATGCAAGTATGGTGTTTGCCGTGTTGATATCAACGGTGGGTGCGTGGCCTGGTAAGTGGTATGTTAAGTTGCCGGTTATCATGCTGGGCTTGCTGGTCATGTTCTTTTTGAATATTCTGCGTATTGCTGGAATGTTGCTGGTTGATCTACACTTGCCTGATCACTTTGATCTGTTTCATGAATGGATTTTGCCCATGGTGTTAATTATGGGTGCGCTGGCTTATTTTTATGTTTGGATAACACTGTCTGGCACCCACCCCTCAGACGATTAGCGCGTAGCTGGCATTAGCCGCACGGCCGAGTAAATACTACATCAAGCACAGTCTTTTTTGCAGTGTCGAGGTATCTCATGCAATTTAACCTAAATCAAGAGCAGCTTGCTTTTCAAAAAGCCGCACGTGACTTTTCCGCCGGTGAATTGGCACCCCACGCTCAAGAGTGGGACGAAAAAAAACTCTTCCCGGTAAAAACTATCGCCTCGGCCGGTGCGTTAGGTTTTTGCAGTATGTACTGTGATGAAAAAGTGGGTGGATTGGGCTTATCGAGGCTCGACACCGTCATTATTTTAGAAGAGCTTGCGGCGGGATGTACGTCGACAGCGGCTTTCATTTCGATCCATAACATGGCCAGCTGGATGATTACTCAATGGGGTAGCGATGCGATTGTGAAGCATTGGGCCACCGCGTTGATGAGCGGCGAAAAATTAGCTTCGTATTGTTTAACCGAGGCTGATTCTGGCTCAGATGCCGGTAATTTGCGGACTTCGGCTCGAGCTGATGGCGAGTATTACATTTTAAATGGTGCCAAAGCATTTATTAGCGGAGCCGGCGCTACTGATGTGTTGGTGGTGATGGCGCGCACAGGGTCTGCTGACGACGGGCCGAAAGGTATTTCGGCGTTTGTTGTGCCTGCCGATGCGGCCGGCATTAGCTATGGAAAAAATGAAATAAAGATGGGTTGGAATAGTCAGCCGACTAAAACGATTAGCTTTGAAGATGTGCGCATTTCAGCGGAGTGTTTGTTGGGGCGTGAGGGTGAAGGTTTTAAAATCGCCATGCAAGGGCTGGACGGTGGCCGCATTAACATAGCAAGTTGCTCAATTGGCGCGGCCCAGGCTACCCTCAATCATGCCAAGCAATATATGCAGGAGCGTCGTCAATTTGGCCAGTCAATCGCAGATTTTCAGGCGTTGCAATTCAAATTGGCCGACATGGTGACCGAGCTGGTTGCCGCCAGACAAATGGTTCGACTCGCGGCTTTTAAGCTAGATAATGATGACGCAGACAAAACGACCTATTGTGCTATGGCAAAGCGCTTTGCTACTGATATAGGTTTTCGTGTATGTGATGAGGCCCTGCAGTTGCATGGCGGTTATGGCTATCTTCGGGAGTATCCTATTGAGCGGTTTTTTAGAGATGCGCGTGTGCATCAAATTTTAGAAGGTACTAATGAAATTATGCGTGTTATTACGGCACGACGACTATTGGCAGAAGGTGGCACCGAGGCAATACGATGAGCGAAGCACTAACACTCGACACACGTGGGCATACAGCTCTACTGACGTTCACTAACCCACCGGCACATACTTGGACTCCTGAGAGTTTGAATGAATTGGTTTTGATTATTGAAAAGCTCAATGTCGATAAAAATAATTATGCACTAGTGTTGACTGGGCAAGGGGAGAAATTCTTTTCAGCCGGTGCTGATTTGAATCGCTTTAATCACGATGATAAAGGCCAAGCCTTTGAGTTTGCTCATGCCTTTGGACGAGGTTTTGAGGCGTTGGCGAATTATAATGGCGTAGCTATTGCGGCAATTAATGGTTATGCCATGGGTGGCGGTCTAGAGGTGGCACTAGCCTGTGATGTTCGTATTGCGGAGCCTCATGCGCAAATGGCATTGCCTGAAGCGGGGGTGGGGTTGTTACCCTGCGGGATGGGTAGTCAGCAACTTGCGTGGCTGGTGGGCGAGCAGTGGGCGAAACGGATGATACTGCTCGGTGAGCGCCTCAGTGCCAAGCAAGCACTGGCGATTGGTTTGATTTCTGAAGTCGTTGAGGCCGGCAGTGTGGTTGAGCAGGCGCTATTGCTAGCGACTAAAGTTGAAAAGCAAAGCCCAACGTCGGTACGTTATTGCAAAGAGCTTATTATGGCGGCGCGTGAGCAGCCGTTAAATAGTAATTTTTCAACTGAGCGCGAGCTGTTCGTTAAATTGTGGGACAGCCAAGATCAAAAAGAGGGCGTTGCTGCTTTTGTCGAAAAGCGCCCACCGCTTTGGAAGAATGCTTGAATATGGATGCCTCAGAAAAAACTGTTCATGCCGATGGTGCGGTGGTTGTTTTTAATGAGCTACCCGCGGCGCAGCATCGAAAAATAGGCACTGCAGAACTCAACGTGCCTGCAACACTCAATTCGCTCACTATTGAAATGGTTGAGCAATTATTGCAGCAACTACTTGTTTGGCAACGCGATTCATCTGTCGTGTGCGTGATGATTAGTGGCTCGGGTGAAAAGGCATTTTGCGCCGGTGGTGACGTGCAGGCATTGCGCAATAGTTCGCTTGCTACGCCGGGCGGCCCCTGCGTTGAAGCCGAAAACTTCTTCGCGCGCGAGTATCGCCTAGACTATCTCATTCATACTTTTGGCAAGCCTATTGTGGTTTGGGGTGATGGTATCGTAATGGGTGGAGGCCTGGGTATTTTTGCGGGCGCTAGTCATCGGGTGGTCACTGAAACTAGTCGCTTTGCCATGCCCGAGGTGAGTATTGGTCTTTATCCTGACGTGGGCGGTAGTTTTTTTCTTAATCAGATGCCTGCTCAGGTGGGTCGATTTTTGGCGCTAACGGGCGCTGCATTTAATGCTGCCGATGCGCTATATGTTGGTATTGCCGATGTGTTTATACAGCGCAATCAATTTGATACTGTGTTGGCTAAGCTGCAAGGCGGTGCGCCCGCTACGCACGAAGCTATGTCGATGCTATTAGCCAGTTGTATGTTAGCAACAGCCGACAAAAAAATAGCAACGGTGACTCCAGCTGTCGGTAATATTGAGTCGCATATTGATACCATTAATGCGCTATGCAATGGCGATAACATTCAAACAGTCTTCGAGCGTATAGCTACTTTGCAAACCGATGATGCGTGGTTGCTGAAGGCAAAAAAGACCCTCCTGCACGGTTCACCATTGAGTGTTTTATTAATTGATTTGCAGTTGGCTCGTAGTGTCGGTCAGCCTTTGGCGCAAGTGTTGAATGCCGAGTTACTATTGTCGACCAATATCATTCGCTACCCCGAGTTTGCCGAAGGTGTGCGTGCTTTGCTGGTGGATAAAGATCGCAAGCCGAAATGGCAGTACGCTAATATAGCGGCTATTCCTGAAGCGCTCATCGAATCGTTTTTTTCGGCGCCATGGCAGGACAATCCACTGGCTGATTTGTAAAGAGTCACGATCTAAATTGCTATTGACCAATAGCGTTCAATGACAACAGGGCGAGAAACCAATATGGCAACGGTGGCTTTTATAGGTTTAGGTAATATGGGCGGCGGCATGGCGGCCAATTTAGTGAAGGCTGGTTTTGATGTGACCGCGTTTGATTTGTCTACTGTTGCGTTAAGTGCGGCACGAGATGCTGGGTGCAAAAGTGCTGCAACTGCCGTGCAGGCTATTGAGGGCGTCGATTTTGTTGTTTCAATGTTGCCTAGTGGCCGTATTGTTGAGGGCATTTATATTGATGGCGACAAATTATTGGATGCGATGGCGACCCATACCGTAGTGATTGATTGCTCCACGGTGGCTGCAGAAAATTCTCAACGAGTGGCGGCTGCGGCAACTGCACGTGGTATTCGAGCGATTGATGCGCCCGTGTCGGGCGGCGTGGCTGCTGCGGCAGCGGGTACTTTATCGTTTATGTGTGGCGGTAGCGAAGAGGCCTTCGCGGCCGCGCAACCTGTGCTAGAAGCTATGGGCGCAAATATTTTTAGAGCCGGAGATGCAGGGGCGGGTCAAACAGCAAAAATTTGCAACAACATGTTGTTGGCGGTACACATGATTGGTACCTGTGAGGCACTGCAACTGGGTGTCGACAACGGGCTTGATCCTGCTGTTTTGTCTGAGATTATGGGCAAAAGCTCTGGTGGTAATTGGTCTTTAGAAAAATACAATCCGTATCCTGGCGTGATGGATGGCGTACCGGCTTCGCGCGATTACGAGGGCGGCTTTATGAATTTATTAATGCTCAAGGATTTGGGGCTGGCGCTGGATGCCGCTGGGCTGAGTCAGTCATCGGTGCCTATGGGTTCGTTGGCGCGTAGCTTGTATACCATGCATGCTGGCAACGGCAATGCTAAAAAAGATTTTTCGGGTATTTTAGAGTTATTCTCAACCGACAAAGAATAAATCGCTTCTCACTTCTCA
>CAJQKT010000048.1 GCA_905478995.1 uncultured Pseudomonadales bacterium
ATCACCGTCACGATCCTCTCGCTGTCGCTACTGGGTTGCAAACATAGCAACCCACTAACTGCAGACGATCGTGCGACAGGACAAGGCCTACACGAAACCTTTGCTGGTCATTTCATGATTGGCACAGCACTGTCTGAGCCACAAATTTTAGGCGCCGATAGCTCAGCTCGAAAACTTGTCAAAAAAGAGTTTAATGCCGTGACGCCCGAAAACGTCATGAAGTGGGAGCTTATTCATCCGAAACCGGAAAGCTATGACTTTGTGGCCGCAGATGCATTAGCGAATTATGCGGCGGAGAACAATTTATTTTTGCTGGGACACACTTTGGTTTGGCACGCCATGACGCCCAAGTGGGTTTTTGAAAAAAAAGACGGCTCTGCCGTATCGCGTGAGGTGCTACTCAACTACATGCAAGAACACATTAGGACGGTTGCAGGTCGCTACCAAGGGCAGGTGGATGCATGGGACGTTGTCAATGAGGCGCTCAATGAAGATGGCAGCCTGAGGGAATCGCCCTGGTATACGATAATCGGTGATGATTATATTGAGCGGGCCTTTACACTCGCTGCGCAAACAGCACCAAACACAGCTCTATATTACAACGATTACAACTTATTCGAACCGGCCAAGCGAGCGGGAGCGATTAAACTGATTAAAAGGCTTCAGGCCAAAGGTATTCGAGTCGATGGCATTGGTATTCAAGGTCACTATGGCCTTGATTATCCTGATCTAGACGAATTCGAACAATCAATTATAGAATTTGCCGCCCTAGGCATCGATGTTGTTATCAGTGAATTGGATATTACAGTGTTGCCCTTCCCAAAAAAAGAAAATCAAGGCGCTGACATTTCCATGAAGGTGAAACTCAAAGCCGAGCTTAATCCCTACACCAAAGGCTTGCCGGCCGTGATTGAGCGACAGCTAGGAAAGCGCTATGAGGAATTATTTGCCGTATTAAACAGGCACCAAGATAAAATTAGTCGCGTGTCGTTTTGGGGCGTATGTGATGCTAATACCTGGCGCAATGATTGGCCAGTTAAGGGCAGAACAGATTACCCCCTATTGTTTGATCGAGACATGAAGAAAAAACCATTCGCCTCGCGCTTAGCGCCGACTATGTAGCTAGGGGCAGAGTGAGCAGCTTTAACATGAAAGCCATGAGTATGTTTGACTCACTTAAAAAATCATCATGCAACGTTCTTATTGCCTGCTTCATTGTGCCAAGTATTTCTGGGGCGAACGATATACAAAAAAAACCGGAACAGGCGCAACAGAAAAAGCCAAACATTTTGTGGATAGTCAGTGAGGACAACAGCCCACTGTTAGGTGCCTACGGCGATAGTTTTGCAACAACTCCTCATATTGATCAATTAGCGCAACGATCTATCGTTTACGATAATGCGTTTGCCAATACCCCCGTGTGTGCCCCAACTCGGTTTTCGATATTAACCGGCCTGCATGCAAATGTTATGGGCACAGGCAATATGCGCAGCCGGAATAGAGTTCCCGCTTTCGTCGAGCCTTACACGCACTATTTGCAAGCAGCGGGCTATCATGTCACTAACGATAACAAAACCGATTACAACTATGCCACAGCGGTTACTGAGGCAGGCAAGGCACTCACTTATAGCCAGTGGCAAGTTCTCGATAGCAAGCTTTGGAATCAAGGCACTTATACTGACCGCTCACCGGAGCAACCTTTTTTTCACGTTTATAATATTTTTGAATCACACGAAAGCCGACTGCATAGCCCCATTAAAAACAGGAAGCACGACTCCAGCCAAGTAGCCCTGCCGCCCTATCATCCGGACACGCCTGAAATCAGGGCCGATTGGGCACAGTATTATGATCGTATAACCCAGATGGATGCGTTGGTAGGGGCAAAACTAGCTGAACTCAAGGCCGCCGGAGAGCTTGAGGATACCATCGTGTTTTACTATTCTGATCATGGCGGCGCACTGGCTCGAAGTAAACGTTTCGTTTACGACACGGGCACAAAAATCCCCTTCATGGTTCATGTGCCCGCTCAATTCAAACATTTAGTCCCGCACCCCATGGGGGAAAGAACGGCACAGATGATTGATTTGGTGGACTTAGCCCCAACATTGCTTTATCTGGCTGGGGCAGAAAGCCCTAGCCATATGCATGGCGAAAATATTTTTTCTGAGAACACAAAGAATCAAAAAGAACATGCTTACCTTTACCGTGGCCGTATGGATGTGCGTATCGATTTGGTCCGAGCCTTGCGTGGTAAACGGTTTAAATATATTCGCAACTATATGCCGCATCGCCCTAACGGCCAGCACCTAGAATATCTTTGGAAGGCAGCCTCGGTCCGATCGTGGCAAG
Organism: uncultured Pseudomonadales bacterium; assembly: GCA_905478995.1. Classification (GTDB taxonomy): domain Bacteria; phylum Pseudomonadota; class Gammaproteobacteria; order Pseudomonadales; family UBA7434; genus UBA7434. The sequence continues at coordinate 2,350 of CAJQKT010000048.1, forward strand.
AGGAATGCCAACAGGGTCAATGCAATAAAACGCAACAGCGATTTTGGCAAGCGAGGCCAGCAGAAGAGTTATATGACACCCGTGCCGATAAGTGGGAGGTTAACAACTTGGCAGACAGTCCACTTTATACAGACACACTACGGAAGATGAGAGCAGCATTAAGTCGTGAGAATCGGGGCTATAAAGATGTAGGGTTTATTCCGGAAGGCGAATTGGCGGCACGCACCAGGGACATCACCGCCTATGAACTAGTAAGACAAGATGGCTTTCCGATCGAGCTAATAATCGATACAGCCGAAATTGCTAGCCTCGGCAACCAAAAAAATATACCGCTGCTTAGCCAGCGGCTTGAGCACCCAGAAGCGAGCGTTCGTTATTGGTCCGCGGTAGGTCTCAATATTTTAAAAGAAAAAGCCAGACCCACAATACCCTTGCTTAAAAAACGATTGAAAGATACCTCAGCCGACGTCCAGATCGCTGCTGCAGAAGCGCTGATACAGTTAGGCGCCTCTGAACAAGCACTTTCCGTCCTGATGAAACAATTAGAAAATACGTCCCCAACAGTTAGAATACATGCGGCTAATGCAGTTAACGAAATCGGCGACAAGGCCAAGCCCATTGCGGCAGAGCTGCAGGCAATGGTTGCAGCAATGGAAGCGCGAAAAGCTCAGGGCAAATTGCTTGGAGAAAATTACTTGCTCTCGGCACTGTCACACACTGTGGGCGAGCTATGCACAGCCGAGTGCCAAATCAGCGGACTTCGGTACTGAACCCATAGCCACCTTACAACCCTTAGCGGCTCCTTTGATCAAGCGAGCCATTATTTTAAAAATCAGTTAAATCAATGGGCTATATCAATTAACCCCATTGTTTATCAAGCTAAATACTTGCCAAGAAAAGCGGGCAATGATATGTTAGCGCTAACATTTCTAGTCTAGCATGTGTGCCGTTCGACCCAAATATAGCTGCGCGTATAGCTGACCAAAATAAAGGGTCCAGCCACCCATCTTTAATGTCCCACCAATAACGAATCTAGCAGGAGCAGAACATGAGCGAGCAGTTTTTTAACAACGTAAGCACAATCAAATTTGAAGGCCCAAATAGCACAAACCCTTTTGCTTTTCGCTATTACGACGAAAATCAATTAGTGCTCGGAAAAACAATGAAAGAACATCTGCGCTTTGCCGCGTGCTACTGGCATAACTTTTGTTGGGCGGGCTCTGATATCTTTGGTGCGGGCACCTTTGATCGGCCATGGATACAAAACACTGGCAATCAATTACAGTTTGCCGAGCAAAAAGCACAAGCTGCCTTTGAATTTTTTGAAAAATTAACCATTCCCTATTTTTGTTTTCACGACGCGGATATTGCCCCGGAAGGCGAATCGCTAAAAGAATTTCACGCTAACGTGAATCATATGGCCGATATTTTTGAAAGAGAGATGGCACGCACAGGCGTTCAATTACTTTGGGGAACGGCCAATTTATTTTCAAATCCGCGTTTTTGCGCCGGTGGATCAACTAACCCCAACCCGGAGTTATTTACCTATGCCGCAGCGCAAGTGAAGCATGTGATGGACGTCACCCATCGCTTAGGCGGACAAAATTATGTTCTGTGGGGTGGTCGCGAAGGTTACGATACGCTGCTCAATACTGATCTTCGCCAAGAAGGCGAGCAGTACGCGCGCTTTCTCAAGATGGTGATTGAACATAAACACAAAATTGGTTTTAAAGGCACGTTGCTCATCGAGCCCAAGCCGCAAGAGCCCACTAAGCATCAGTATGATTACGACACCGCAACGGTAGCTGGCTTTCTTCACAAGCACGGCATTCAAAATGAAGTGAAAGTGAATATCGAAGCAAACCATGCAACGCTAGCAGGGCACAGCTTTCATCATGAGATCGCCACTGCATGCGCCGAGGGCATAATGGGTAGTGTTGATGCCAACCGTGGCGATATGCAAAACGGTTGGGACACCGACCAATTTCCTAACGATGTAGCCGAATGCACTCTGGTGGTATATGAAATATTAAAAAATGGCGGCTTTGATACGGGCGGATTCAACTTTGACACTAAATTACGCCGTCAGTCGTGTGCGCGGGACGACTTATTTATTGCTCACGTGGGTGGCATGGATACTTTGGCCAAGTCTCTATTAAATGCGGCAGAATTAATCGCAGATGCTCCATTGGCTGATTTTGTTGATAAGCGGTATGCAGGATGGAAAGGTACGCTGGGCAGCAGCATTATGGCCGGAGAACAAAGTCTGGAGAGCCTGTCGAAGCTAGCACTTGAAACAGACCTCAATCCTACTCAAATCTCTGGTCGCCAAGAATTGTTAGAAAATATTGTGAACCGTTATATTTAAATATTGGGTCTGCTAGTGCTATAGTGGCGCGATTATTTTTGCAAGAAACCACCGCGCCACTATTTTTGCACTCGCCATACATTCAAAACTCGACTATTTGAGCGACCCATCATGAATTTATTAGACCAGTTAAAAGAAGTCACCACTGTAGTTGCCGACAGCGGCGATGTCGATTCCATTAAAGCTTTAAACCCTACCGATGCAACCACCAACCCTTCGTTAATTTTACAGGCGGCAAAACTGCCTCAATATCAGCATTTAATTAAAGATGCTATTGAGAAATCTGGCAACGATGTCGATGATATTTGCGACCAGCTCATTGTTAATTTTGGTTGCGAAATACTAAAGCACATACCTGGACGCATCTCATCGGAAGTCGATGCTCGCTTGTCGTTTGACAAGGAAGGCAGTATTGAAAAAGCACGCAAACTGATCGGCCTCTATAAAGAGGCAGGCATCGATAAAAGTCGAATTCTGATTAAGCTAGCCTCAACGTGGCAAGGAATTAAAGCGGCTGAGCAACTCGAAAAAGAAGGCATTGCTTGCAATCTAACGTTATTATTTTCTAAAGCACAAGCCATTGCTTGCGCAGAAGCGCAGGTTACATTGATATCGCCTTTTGTTGGTCGAATATTAGATTGGTATAAAAAAAATGAGGGCAAAGAATTTATTGGGGCCGACGACCCAGGTGTTAAATCAGTAACCGGTATTTATAACTATTACAAACAATATGGCTATAAGACTGTAGTGATGGGGGCTAGCTTTCGAAATACCAGCGAAATCATTGAATTAGCGGGCTGCGATTTGTTGACCATTTCACCCGCCCTGCTAAACGAGCTACAAGCCACTGAAGGCACCTTAATCACCAAACTCCGCTCTGATAATATTTCTATCAAAAGTCGCGATTCACTAGTGGCCTTAACTGAAGCCACGTTTGCTTGGCAACATAACGAAGATCCAATGGCTTGTGAAAAACTTGCCGAAGGCATTCGTAACTTTGCCAAAGATCAGGCCATACTCGATGGTCTGGTTGGCGATCTCATCAGTGACAAAATAACGGCCTAATAGCGCTTTGTACGAACTGTGGCTGAGTCAAAAGAGCGTATTAATGCTTGGGTTTTTAGGCGGGAAAAAACCTACTCAGCAATAGTAGCGGTGGACTCTCGTTCAATAATTTCGAAACCCAGAACATTGCGGTAATTATCGCGGTCTTTGCCTTTCTCCTCTAGCGACTTACCTGAAGCAATAATAGTCACCGCTAGCTCGGCCATTTTTTGAATGGGCTGCCGGACCGTAGTAAGGTTTGGATAGACCGAGACCGCCATGTGCCCATCATCGAAACCCGCAATCGACAAGGCCTCGGGAACCGCGAGTCCATGCATATGCGCAACGGATAAAACAGCTGCCGCCATATCATCATTGGCAGCGAAGATAGCGGTCGGCTTCTCTACGGCCGATAATATTTTTTTAGCAGCCGCTAAGCCTGATTCATAAGTAAACAAGCCTTGCTCAACAAAATCCGGGCAGACAGTAATTGCGTTAGCACTTAAAGCATCGAGATAGCCTTGATAACGCAATCGACTAGCACCCTGATTTGGATTGCCAATAATATGTCCGATTTTGGTGTGGCCCTGCCGAATTAACCTTTGAGTCAAATCAAAACTCGCTTGATAATCGTCCATACAAATATACGGTGATACGTTCAACTGCGTCTCGGGCGCAATGCGCACGAAACGGGCGTTGGCGCTTTGTAGAGCAGCCAGTAACTTAGGGTCATCACACACAGGCGGTAATAAAATCAGCCCATCAACCTGGGTGACATCAAGCAGTTCTTGCACTGATGCGATCGACCGATCGTGGTCATCATCCATTTGGTCTACCACTAGATGGTGCCCACTTGAGCGGCAACTCTTTAAGCCACTTAATAAAAACTTACTCATGTAAGAATTATCTAAATCAACATAGAGCAAGCCAATCAAATAAGATTTATTGCCTGCCAAGCGGCGCGCATCAACATTAGGCCGATAATTTAGCGCCTTAACCGCCTGCATCACTAACTCGCGCTTAGCATCGCTTACTTTAACGTGCTGACTCAAGACTCGAGAGACTGTCATACTCGACACTCCGGCTTTTTCGGCCACATCTTGTATGCGTGCTCGCATGGGCGCTGTCATATAATTAACTCCCCTAGCATTAATATCTTCACAACAAGTTAAACTCTAACAAATAAAAGCAGCGTTGGCATCGATTTTAAGTTAATAGGTGAAAACAGTGCGGAGGGCACAAAAAATCAACTCAAAAAGAAGCACGCGGACCTATTTAAATAATGATTATCAGTTAAAAATTGCCTGTGCTTGGTACATAAGCCAAACATTGGCTGCACATTCTCTCGCTGGCAATTGTGACCCAATCGAACGTGAACAGCCAACGCACTTAAACATCGTACGCTGGCTGTATTGGCACTTTTTCTCCGACACAAAGCAAGTAATCTACGTTTATCGGGGCCCTCACCTAGCTGCCGCAAACATGGCATTTGTAATTGCGCTCATTCCATTATCAGACTGGACACTCGCTCCATGGCTCGTACCAGAAAGTAAAGTCTGATCACCCCGCAATGCTTTTAAACGTTCATTCGCCATACGTGATGATGAATTTATTTCAAGCGCCGCAACATAGGCCTGAATTGCTTCTTGGCGCTGCCCCATCTGCTCATGTGCAAGGCCTCGATTAAGAAAAGCTTTATGCACTTCAGGGTGGTTTTTACCAAGGGCCTTGTTGTATTGCTCAATGGCACGCTCAAAATCACCGTTGATATAATGAACATTGCCGATATTAATGCTCAATGCTGGCGTCTCGCCACCAACGCGCCGCGCACTGTAGAAGTCTCGCATGGCTTGGCGTGGTTGCTGCAAGTTTTTATTCAACACTCCTCGATTCAAATAGATTTGCGCACGGGCTTTTTTAGCCTTTGGATCCTTTCGCAAAGCTAGCGTACAGTTGCGCACGCCTTCTTTCATTTGCTCGTGGTTCTGTTGAGCAGAATTTGCCGCCAAATAACACTGCTCGGCGAATGTGGCGGCGACCGTAGCTGCACTTAGCTTAGTCGAATAAGCGCCTACACAAACGGTACTAGCTGCAATCAAAATCGCTACGCGAACTGCTGTATGTATATTTTGGCTCATGATTTTCATAACACTTTCTCCATATCTCTTGCTGTTAAATCGATCGGTGGTAGATGCTAACTACTGCTCTTCTCGTTGATCGATAGGTCATGTCTCTAAGACACAACCTTAGAATAGCAATGCAGTTATAAAGCAGCTGTGATTTAAAATACACATAGCGAAATTTATTGCCCTGGGCCTGCCAATTCAGCGCAGCTACTATAGGGATCTGTTTTGTAAGAGCACGGTGGCAAAGTCATTCTGCTTATTTTCAATCGGCCGGGATCACGCTGATGTTTAAGGTGACGCTGAAGCGCAAAGACAAGAAAAGGAAACTTACATGGTATCTTTGCGCCGCTGCAGTGTTACAATTTTTTTGCTGACTGATCCATGAGCTAAAAAAAGAGGCCTGTTTATGACGGACGCACTAGGACTTCGCGCTGTATTTTCTACGTTGATACCAGCTACCAATGCCATGGTAGAACCCGATATGTCGCGTTTAAGTCCAGCTGGGGTGACCAATCAAACCTACCGCTTTGCCTTTCCAGCACTGCCCGCGACTGCCCAAGAACTAACTCAATTAATAGAACCAACCATAGAGCTAGCGCTAGCTTGTGAGCCCGACCGCATTATCATTGCCTACAGTCCTGAATACATGACAGATAATAATAATGCAGCTTTACACTTGCGCGATTTTATTGCGCAAAGGGTGACCCTGCCAGTAACACTGGCAGGGGATGCCGTACCCAATGCACTAGATGCACTCAATGTAAAACGCATTGGTTTGGTTACCCCGTTCCCGGCTAAAGCCAATCGCAACGTTGCGACCTACTTCGCCATGCGAGGATTTACCGTGGTAAATGAGGCTGGATTTGCTAGCGCACAAAAAGGTGGCGTACATAGCGCCCGCATTAGCGAGCAAGATGTGCGCGATGCATTTGCCACAGTCGCCACTTCCAATGCAGATGTGCTCGTTCAGGTAGGTACGGCACTGGTATGTGCCGGTTTCGTAGCAGAGCTTGAGGCTGAACATAAAAAGCCAGTAGTCGCGGTCAATAGTGCAACCTATTGGCTGGCATTGCGCCAGCATGGTATAAGTGATCAATTTGGCGGGTATGGAAAACTATTCACCGATTGTTAAAACTATGCCCCTCTAAAAATGCTTAGCAATAAACTTTTGTGCATAGTCCGTAGTGGCGCCAATACAACTGAAATTCAGCAACTCTCCTAAATAGTAGGTATTTTTCTGACCCTGCATGTTTGCTAATTGCTCGTAGAATCCCTCACGTAAATCCCGCGTACCCACATGCGGAAAATATTTCCAGTCGACAGCCTGATGAACGAATTCAATTTCACCACCCATTTTTACCACGAATTTATTTAGGTTTTCTATGACCACTTCCTGATTAAGCATCATTGCAGCCAACATGTAGAAAGAATAAACATTGCTATCAGCGTGGCGGTAATACCAAAAAACTGGGTGCCCCGAACGCTCTGCACAGAAGTTATCAGGTATAAAACCGCTCTTTTTGGGGAGATTCTTTACGGTACAAAGAATAGTTTTATAGTCGAGCGTTTCGATTTTGTTAAAAAACGTTCGTTCAGTATCGGTAAGATCAATAAAATTTTCAACCTCGTCCAATGGCGTAGTTAAAATAAGACTATCAAATTCTTCTAACGCGCTCTCTCTTTCGATAGTAATCACATCAGTATTCCGAGCAATATGCTTAATGTCGGCGCCATATTGCACAGTGTGATCTTGTGCAACACGAACCCATAGGTTTTGTATACCATCAGGAAAAACATACGCCTGATTTTTCATAAAACACCTAATTGTAGGCCAATCGAGATACTTTAAAACATAAGCCGCCGGGATATGGTTGGAGTAGCAATAGCCAAATCCAGTAAGATAAAGGTTGAAGACATCGGCCAAGTCAGTAATTTTATTTTTACTGGCGAACTGTGAAAACGGCACGGTAAGATCAGGGTCAATGTTTAAAAATCCTGGCCGCTCTATTGCCTGATATTTTTTTAAAATTGCTCGATATCGTACGAACAATTGCCAGTAAATATCAAGTTTTTCGCGGCAAGTCCATTTGGACTGGAACTGACCATTTTCATCAACAAATATATTTTCGCCATAAACTGCTTTTTTAATAGGAACCTGGTATTTTTCTGCCAAGCTAAATGGCACTGTATTATTTTTCGTAATAACACCAGCACCAAGCTCATAAATTTTTTCTTCAATCACGATACTTCGACATTTTCCGCCGGCGTGACTGTTACGCTCAAACAACTTAACGTGCTCATACCCTTTTTGTTGTAAAACTTCGGCAGCAGCCAGTCCTGTAGCTCCGGCGCCAATAATCGCAACACGCTGATTAATATTTTTTATCACGGTCAGTGGATAACTCGCAGCAAGTTTTTCTTTAAAATAACTGAGGCACAAAGTAATCCGCTCATAGCACTGCCGGCAATACTCGCCGTCATAATGTCTTGCCCAGCCAGATAAAAATTTTTAATCGGTGTATGCACTCGTAAAAGGTTTTGCCGAAAGCGCGCCGGTGTATGCTCGACGCCATAAATCTCGCCACTTGGGTGCGCCGAAAAATACTGGGTAGTGAGCGGTGTGGACACCTCATAGTATTCGACCCTGCCCTTTACCTGCGGAGCAACTCTATAGAGCTGCTCAAGCATTTTAGCCGCGAGGGTGACTTTTAAAGATTCATAGTCTGGCCCTCGATCATGCAATGCAGTACCCTGCCATTTTTTGAACCAATCATAAGGCAGTAAAATAACCACTTCAGCAACTGCTCGATCTGGATGTTTGATCTGGGCTTCAGGATCTTTAGCCGACGGAAAGGACACAAACGCCACTGGCAATACTGCATCTACATCCTGATAGTGGGTGCGAGCCGCATCATGATCATAGGATTCGGGATAAACCCAATAATTGCATCTAGGCAAACCTAACGCCGCCGCCGATTTTTTAATACCTGCATACAGCGCAACATGAGCTGTTGATGGCGATAGTTTACGCACGGCTTTATCTAAAGCGTGATCTTTGATGGTTTTTACGGGCAGTAGTTGGGCATAGGTATTGGCAATGCCGGCAGCACTGACAATAGTGTCTGCAAAGAACGCCTCTCCGTCGAACATACGGACGCCAATAGCTTTATTTTTTTCAACCAAAACATTAGCCACCTGAGCCCCCGACAATACCATGCCGTTAGCGGCCTCAATAATAGGTACAATTTTTTCAGCGATGGCCGAGCCGCCACCAACCGGATAAGCCGCGCCATCCATATAATGATTAACGAGCAACGCATGCATATAAAAACTACTTTGGCCTGGAGCCAAACCATAATCACCGTATTGCGCAGTTAATACACCAATGAGCTTACTGTTATCAGTAATGTTCGTTAATATTTCTAAAGTCGTCTTATCTGAGAACGCACGTGTCTTTTTCTGTAAAAAAAATCGGGCTAAAGGGGCAAGTAACAACGGCAGAGTTTTTTCCAAGTAGTAACCAACACCCAAGCTTTCTACCTGCCCAAGAAGGTGGAAATATTTATCGATTGATTGCTGGTCTGCGCCATTAGGGAAATATTCCTTAAGCTTTTTTTGGAGATTTTTTCTGCCACGAGGAAACTCATACTCTATACTGCCAAAAATGGCTCGATCATAGATATCATCCAGCGGCTCCCACTGCAGTTTATTATTTGTAATGTAGCGAAAAACTTTATTGAGCAAGCTACCCTGCACATGCACTTGACCCACATAGTGCAGTCCAACATCCCATCGATAGGAGCCTCTGGCAAATGAATGAGTGAATCCGCCAATGGTCTTATGCTGCTCAAGAACTAAAACGCGCTTTCCTGCCTGCGCGAGAAAAGATGCGGTACTCAACCCACCCATACCAGAACCAATGACAATCGCATCAAAAAAACGCGCTTTATTTGTCTGGGAAGATCGCATATAGGAGCGATACGCTTTTCCTACTGCCATGATGATTGCCTATTAAAGTAATGACTGGAAGGAAAGTATGCCCACCAATACACGGGTTATCGACAATAACCTTATAGCACCCACATCATGACCCTTAAATATAAATACATAACCATGCGGTCATAAAGGATACTCAAATTAATATTTTATTAGGTAGTGAGTAGCTGTTATTTTAGAATAGCGAATGGTTTTTTATTATCAGGGGTTTTACTTAAGGACTTACACAAGCTTTTTACTATTTTGCAAAAGCACCGCTCAATTTAGAAGAAGTTAGCTCGCTTTAAAAAAGTTAGTTTAAAAAATATCGGCGTATTGGCATCGGCATTTTGATTGCTGGCTAGCATGGTAAGTTTTATGTCCCAAATTGGGCTAGGGTTTTTTAAAGCCCTGCATTACTACTGCTTTAGACGACAACTGTAAATATAATGCTGCACTTAAACCAGAAGCAGCAAAGAGCATAGCCATTACCACTATCTGGTAACGGACCGCCACTAGCGGCGTAACACCAGAAAGTATTTGCCCAGTCATCATGCCGGGCAATGCAACCAAGCCTACAGCAAACATTGAATTGATCACTGGTATCATGCCCGATTGAAAGGCGATTCGCTTGGCTTGCGCTATAGGAAGATTATGTCCCAACTCAGACTCAAATCGTTCGGCAGCAATGCTCACAGTATTCATGCAGTTGGCAAATATCATTCCCGCTAAGGGTACAAGATAGCGCGGCTCGTACCATGGAGTGAGATTCAACACAGCCGAAACCACAATAAAGAGCGTACTGCCACCACCTAGCGCCAAGGCCAGCAATACACACACATAGAGTTGCGATTTGAATTGACGAACCGGACTCAGTGCAATCCAGCTGGCCACCATTAACATCACGGTCAAGACCACGCATATTAACCATGCATCGGTGGCCTCAAAAATGTAAACAAGAAAATAACCAATGGCAATAAGCTGCAGCAACATGCGGGCTATTGAATACAGTGACATCCAGCCTCGCTCAGACCAAACAAACATAAGCGCAACCACGGGTAACATTGGCAATAGCGCTATGCCAATATGCAACCATTCAATTTGTATGACACTAGTATTCATTCAGCAATAACACCTCGAACGGACAGCTTCCGTTTTGTATCTCATCGTAGGGCGGGTGTAAAATTTGAGCAAGGTTTTGCAGCATGCTTTGCCAAGGAGTCAGTGAGAATAAGGCATATTGCCGTTAGGGACGAGCCGCAAGACAGTTAGGCTAGTACGTTAGTAAGCTGGAAGTACACACGGCCGTAGGGCCATCCACACGCGTCAAGCGGCAAGAAAGCTGTTTGAACCCATCTTCGCACGCGTTTTGGTCACATTCCCATCAATAAAGGCCTTGACTTCCTTCCACTTTGCTTAAGAAAACGCTATATTGCGCGCGGTCAGTTTAGCGACCATCAGAAGGAGATTGCCCTTCTGAACCCTGCGATACACCGCAGGACCGCCCATAGCATTTAGCCCAGTAACCCTTCCAACCTGGAACGGGCAAGAAACTAAAGTACTGCTAAATTCACAAGCCTGGATTGACCCTGCTAGGGTACGAGCCAAAGCCAAACGCGTACGCTAAGCAAAACCGATTATCACTTTCACAGCCATTTTCAGGAACCAAATATGCTAGCAGTAAAAAGCCTCGAACGACTTATTGAAATAGAAGCCGACTTAAAAGCACAATACGAAACCAAGCTAACTGCCAAATCCGATGAAATAACTAAGCTTTCAAACTCGCAAAATGAGCTAGAAGCTACCGTTGCCAAGCAAAAAGCCAAAATTGCAGAGCAACTACAAAAAATCACCGAGCTCTCCGCACGATCCAGCGAAAACAGTCGCACCGAACAGCTCAATCGCGAACTTAATAATCAAGCAAAAAACCTGCAAGAAGAAGTCGCTATGCAGAAAAAGCGCATCAAGTCATTGCAAAAAGATTTAGCCGTAGAGCGCGATGAACTGAAAGGCTTAAAACAGTTTGACGTAAACAAAATGAAGAAAAACCTTGATGCGGGCAAGAAAAAACTGGCTGAAAAAACTACCGCCAATGAACTGCTGCAGAAATCTTATAACAAGTTTAAAAAAGACAACGAAGAACTCAAGCAGCAAGTAAAAGATCTAGAAGCAAAAGTTCCGGCAGAAGAAGAAATAGAAGAGAAGGAAGAGGCTGCCACAGCCTAGCAATACCCTGCCCTACTCAATGGTCTATTCACCATCGATCTTAGCACCGATGGTGAATAGATCGATTGGGGGCTCCTCAAAAAAACGGCCCCACTATCACGGCATGAAACAAGCCTCTCTGCTACCCTCCTCACTGCTTACGCACATACGACCATCTTGTAAAATCGTCCTTACCCAGCTACGGGTATAGCGTGCAAATCGTTCAAGCTGATCAGCGACAACCAACGTCATCCGATTAACGGCTGGCTGGCCTCCTTTGGAAAAAACCAACTCAATCATGCGCCCGTCTTCAGCACTTCCAGCGAGCTCAAAATTTGGATCAGAGACTATTTTTGCCGGCAGGTTATTTTTTATAACGCTATCCATATTACTAGCCGCATAGCTGGATTCTCGCGCCAAATCATTTTTAAGTGTACTCGCAGTAAAAACATCGCTGGCTTGGGCAGTCGATGAGCCACCCACTAAAGCCTGCATAATAGGGCCTTGCCAATCTTGCCTGGCTATACCGCGATGCATAATTTGCTGTTGAAACGATTCGATAGCTCCATGGCGGTTAGAAACCAACTGCACAGCATCGTCACCATGCCCTGTAATCAGCTGCCATGCGCTTCGCCAAGTACTCACGCCAGGCAATGGCACCGCATGATAAGGCTGCGACATATCGCCAACATAGTGCAACCCCCAACCCAAAAAGCGCCACCCCCAATAGGGGTGGCCAGTTTGAAAAGCATAAGTGGCTAATGTTTTATATAGGTGCGTGCGATACTCAGGATAGGTCTTGAGCAAGCCAGGCTGCGCTGTTCGCGTAACATAATCTAAATAATAAAAGCCCATATGAAATGGCGCTTGATTTCCGTAATCTAAGTTGGAATTGCCAAATGGCACGTCGCCAAAGCCATACTGATCACCAAACTCCGTACCACTATCCTCATAAAGATCCACATCCATACCAAAATCGGGCTCATCAGATGCTGCAGCAACAACATGGATAGGCATGACTAAAACGTTAGGATCTAAACCCACATAACGAAGGCTGTTGCCTTTTATAGCACTTTGTAAAAAAGTCAGCTCAGCAATAGCTATAGGTTGCATGCCGCCTTCGAGATCCTCAAAAGCCATTAATTGCCGATAGAGCGAGTAAGACAACGTAGGATTAATTCTTATGGCATAAGCAAACTGCTGCACAATATTCTCGGCTGGCGAGCTCGCATCAAAGGCCAGTGCATCTGGCCGTGGACTATAGTGCACTAAATTATCTCGCGCCCAGAGCTCTTGGTCTGCTAGTAACTGCTGCAGCCCTACAGCCTCTTGAACTAAAAAAGCTTTTAACGATTCTGTCTCGACTAGGGGCGCTTCAATGACATCTGGCATGGTTTGAAAAAGGGGCCACCCCAAGCTTGCATGGTCAGACCAAGCCCAACTTTTTGCCGCCACCGCTAAAAATAGAACCGCTGCTATACGACATCGCAAGACAGTAATCATAATATGTTTATCTCATGCTGTTGTTTATGGCGAGTAGATTTCCGCGCTAACCAGTTAGACTACCACAACATCCCTGCCGAATATCGATTAGGCCATCCTTCCCAAAATTGAGCGCTTTGGCTAGCCGCAGAACTTTAAGAAGAGTTTTTATGGCATTGCACAGACAACCCTCACTAGAGGCATCAATAGTTAAGTGTATATCCACTGCACCTACTTGGGCGCTAGCAGTACCGCAAGCCGGCCATATTATTGTGACCGTCAAACTAATTAGGCATAATGTCTGCCATATAGTGCTCCTGAACTCGACAGTTTCTATCGACTTTGTTTAGTGGCGATTTCATTTAACAATAAATATTGGCGCGCCGCGATGTCAAAATATCAAAATCCATCTTACCGCAGATATGTACTGGTGCTACTGACTCTCGTCTATGCGGTCAATTTTGTCGATCGACAGCTCATTGCAATATTACAAGAGTCCATCAAAAGCGATTTAGGCCTTTCAGACACGCAGCTAGGGCTTCTTACTGGTTTTGCCTTTGCCATGTTTTATGTCATCGCAGGCATCCCCATTGCCCGCTTGGCCGATCGCACTAACAGGCGCAATATTATTGCAGTATCAATAGGTGTTTGGAGCGCAATGACGGCACTCAGCGGTTATGCCGCCAACTTTATACAGCTGCTGGCTGCCCGCATAGGCGTAGGGGTAGGTGAGGCAGGTTGCAGCCCGCCAGCGCATTCGATGATCTCTGATATTTTTCCGCCCACTCAACGTGCTACAGCTTTATCGTTTTACTCGGTTGGCATCAATATCGGCATCATGCTTGGCTTTTTGCTCGGTGGCATCCTGAACCAATACTTTGGCTGGCGTATCGCATTTTTGGTAATTGGTGCCCCCGGGTTGTTGTTAGCGCTATGGTTTCGGTTTGGTGTTGAAGAACCTCAGCGCGGCTGGTCTGAGCAGCAAACAGTCGACTCAAGCTCGGTATCGTTAGGCAACGTTATTAGCTTTATTGTTGCGCGTAGGTATCTGCTGCACATTAGCCTTGGCGCCGCCATGAGCAGCATGGCTGGATATGGATTGACAAGCTGGACCGCTTCATTTTTTATCCGATCGCACGGTGTCCCCACCGCTGAACTTGGCGCTTGGCTAGCCGTTGGGGCAGGCCTATTCGGTTCACTCGGTACATTTATGGGCGGATATTTGGCCGACCGTTGGGGAGTCAAAGATAAACGCTGGTATATGTGGGTGCCAGCCATCGCCATTCTAGTAGCAATCCCGCCAGTAGTACTCTCAATGACACTTGAGCATACCACTACTGCTCTCATTATTAGTTGGCTGCCACCAATATTCACCACCTGCTACTTAGGTGTCTCACTAGCAGTGTTTCATGGCTCAGTTGAGCCACGGATGCGAGCTACTTCATCAGCTTTATTTTTTCTGGTCCTTAACATTATTGGCTTGGGTTGTGGCCCAACTATCGTAGGTACTGCATCTGACATGTTGAAACCTTTATTTGGTGATGACTCGCTCCGCTATGCGATGATCATCGTCATACCGTGTGCTTGCATTTGGGCTTCAACTCACTTCTTATTAGCCGCACGCGCCTACAAAAAATATACTGCCGAAAAGGTTAAGGACAGTGCCAGTGCAACAATATTTTAGCACTAGCGCCTGTCTAGGCTAAACCCGCCGCCACCGCGCACAAAAAAGTGCAGCAAAGCGCCGAGGATGGCAATGTTTTTAAACAACGGACCGGTATGCTCTGGCGCAATGTGTATAACAAACGTTATGGGCACAAGCGTCACAAAAAGCGCGAGGGCGCTGAGCCTAGTTCGCAAACCGAGTAGCAGCCCAAACCCCGCCATAATAAAAACGATGCCACTAAGTTGTAAAAAAAATACTGGCGACCCCAAAGTATTGACCAAATCCAACCACGGCGAAGCCTCAATACGCTGCAACATCATTTGTTCACGAACAAGATGTCCAGCGCCACCAATAATAAATATCAAACTTAACCCCACGCGAAAAATAAGATCTGATAGATTGTGATATTTAGAATAATCGATCATAGCTGCCTCAGCGGTTATTAAAACTACGAGCTTAACAAAATCTGATAGCTTGTGAATATCAATAAGTTATATTTGACTATGACTCACCAGCGCTGAAAAGCGCAGGTTGCCTGCCAGCAAGCCTTTAATTTAGTCGGCCAGTTAGCTTGCAGATACAATAAGCTAGCAAAACATGCACAGATAGATGATCATTGCTGTAGGTAAATAATTTGCTCAAGCAATACCAAATGGAACGATCAAAAATGTATTACGGCGAAAAGCTCAATAGCATCAGTCATTTGGTGGGCGTAGTATTTGCGCTGATGGCGCTTGGTGCACTACTGACTATCAGCTTACAAACTGGTGAGCCTATGATTATTTTTGGCTTCAGTGTGTTTGGTTTAAGTCTCGTATTGCTGTACAGCATGTCGACGCTTTACCACAGTTTTTACGAGCCAAAACTTAAAAGCATTTTCAAAATATGGGATCACATTGCAATTTATTTGCTGATTGCAGGCACCTACACACCAATAATGCTAATTAGCTTACAAGAAAATAATGGTTGGTTTATCTTGGGGGTTGTTTGGTCATTGGCCGCCATCGGGATCATCTCCGAACTGACCTTGACTGGGCGGACCATAAAAGTGGTTCAAATTATTATTTATCTAGCCATGGGCTGGGCCTGCTCGATGGAGATAGCAGCCATCAAAGTTGCACTACCAGGTATGGGCTTTCATTGGCTTCTCATCGGCGGTGTCGCCTATACCGCCGGTATCGTTTTTTATATTATCGATAAACTCAATTGGCTGAATCACGCCCACGGCATTTGGCATTTTTTTGTACTGCTGGGATCGGTGGCGCACTTTATAGTAGTCGCGGGCTTTGTTAGATGATCAGAACGGCCTGACCATCCAACACACTGCCTATCAAAGTTCACAACCCATTCAGCGCTGCAGTACTAGCTTAACAGCGCGCCAATTAAAACTACAACGATTCTAAAAACTCAATCATTGCTGCCTGCTGACTCGAAGACAGCGCTTCATACGCCTGCTTCGACGATTCGGCTTCTCCGCCATGCCAGCGAATAGCCTCATCAATGGTGCGCGCTCGACCATCGTGCAGATAGCCGATGCGGTTAACATTATTTGGATCAATTGGCTGCGTCACTGAGTCGTTAGCTTTCGCATCGCCCAGCATAACGCTACGCGCATGACCCAGACCCCAAAGTGCCGCGGTCCGCCATTCGGCTCCATTGGCCACGCCCTCGCCGAGGGTATCTGCCAAGCCAGGCCCCATATCATGCAGTAACATATCAGTATAGGGGTGTATCGTTTGGCTACGCAGCTCGGCAAATGGGTGATAATCACTCGTTGTCAAAGTATCGCGATGACAACTTCCACAGCCCGCGGAATTAAAGAGATTTTCGCCGGCGGTCTCGTCATAATCACGTCGCGCACCCACACCCAGTAAACTGACATATTTGACTAAATCATTGAGCTGGTCATCGGCTAACTCTTGCCCAGTTGCTCCACAACCAGTTTGCTGAGTGCCACAATCCGGGGCAGGAAAAACGCTGGTCATTACACCAATATCTGTGTTGAGCGCTGAAGCAGATTGATGTAAAACACTTGATGTAGCTGCCTTATAACCAAAGCGACCCAAGCGAGATACCCCACTTACAGGATCATCGACCAAAGCAGCACGACCAGAAATTCCATCGTTGTCCGAATCATTAGGATCTTCCCACTCAAGAATCTGCGACTCAGGAACCGCTTCAAGCAGCCCTAAACCCACTAACTGTGGCGCGATGCGTGCTGAGAAGCGTGCTGGATTACCATTGCTAAATACATAATTAGGCGAACGCAATCCATTGGCTAGGTTAGTCCAAGGACCTAGTGTTACATCACCTTCAGACCCACCTGTTATTTGATTTGGCTGCAATACTGCGCCGATCAATGGATCGGCATTGCCATTAATATCACCCACTTTAAAAACCCATTTATCCAAACTCCCACCGACATCAGCAACAAGCGCTCGACCATTACGTACATGGCAGTTAGCACATGAAGTGTTAATGTAGTGGTTACCTGCTTTGCCTACTTGTGCTGACCAAATGGGGTTTTCGTTACGCTCATCGTGGCTGCCATTCACAAAGTTCGTATGATGCACACGACGCCCACGAACAAAAGGTTGCGCATTCACGTGGCTTAAATTTGTCGCTATTTGCATAAATCGACCGGCAGGCTCTTCACTGTAGTTATAACCCAGCGTTGTATCACCGCCCAACAAACCCGCCGCGGGGATTGGCGTACCGTCATTCACACCATTGGGGTTGTTCACACCGCGCTGCCATTCAAACGGTGCCAAACCTGGTGTGCCGATTACATAAACATAAGAAGTCCCATAGTAATTCAAGCGCGCGCCCGATGGCACACCAACAAGGAACTGACTAATCTCAAACTCCATATTGACGCCCGCGAATAAATCCGTGAAGGCGGTACCTACATCCTTCCACTGCTGCGTCACATCGATTGTGTACTTGTACTGATCGCTTTGGCCAGGGCCTGCAGGGCCAATATATTGAAAGTCGTTGTCAAAGCGGCCGTGCTGTGCAGCCTCAATACCACTGCCATTAAAATGAAATTGTCCCGTTGTGGTTAAGCCGTAAAACCAAGCTCGAAATTCTTTTGCACCCAAGCGATTTTCCGTGATGTAGGTAAAGCGGATAAGGCTCTGCGGCTGATTAGCCGTTACAAAATCCTCTATTTGAATCCGCGCGGTGCGATAATGCCAGTATTCTGCTAAATAATGATCAAAGTGATCATAGTTAGTGCCACCGTAATATCCGATGTCTTTAGCATGGCGGTCTCGCCCACGATCACCGAAACGAGTAACCACTACACCATCGGCTCTGACATAAGAAATAGCGGGTTCAAGTTGCGTTGTTTGATCAAATAACGGCAATGCTTGCTCATAGGTGACGGTATGCCAAGTACCCCCGGCACCATCGCCATTGGTTTGGCCAGCGGCAGAATCGCCAATATAGTAATACAGCGGCCTTCCATTATGCGCCGCTTGAAGAGTCCCGTCGTTGCGCGTAATGAGGCTCAAATTTGCCACCCCACTAGCAATCCCATCAGTCACTAGCAGTGGCGGCCAGCTTGTTGCGCAACCTCCATTACAGTTGCTAACGCCGCCATTTATAGGATCGTTATCCCAAACATACAAGACAAAACTTGGGTCACTTGAACCCGCACCACCAACTAAAAGATCATTAATCGACGCCACTTCATTTACCGCTACTACGATGGTACAACCATTGACATCAACTGAATCTCCAGGCGGCGTATTCGGGCATAAGTCGGGCGTGTTATCGGGCACACCGTCATTGTCACTATCTACAATCACGCAACCCGTTGCATCCACCAGCGTACCAAACGGCGTGCTGGGGCATTGATCAATGCCATCATTCACGCCATCGCCATCCGAATCGGGACAGCCATTAGCCGCAACCGCCGTGCCGGCTGGAGTGCCCGCACATTGATCAACCGAATCATCAACACCGTCGCCATCTTCATCGGCCGCAGGTATGCCCCAGACTTCCATTTCGAAAATAGAATAACCATAAACACTAGATCGCGTTAGTCCTTGCATGCG
Source organism: uncultured Pseudomonadales bacterium (assembly GCA_905478995.1). Classification (GTDB taxonomy): domain Bacteria; phylum Pseudomonadota; class Gammaproteobacteria; order Pseudomonadales; family UBA7434; genus UBA7434. The sequence continues at coordinate 21,277 of CAJQKT010000048.1, forward strand.
CACAAAGCGATAGCTACCCGCCAATGCAACTGTGTCGATTCGATTCCCAAAGGTGCCGCCCGATTCACTGGCCATTGTGGTCCAGCTGCTATTGTCGTTTGAACCCTGCATTTCGTAAGTGGCAGCGTTGGCTGCCTCCCAACGGATAATGACTTCTGAGAGCGAATAAACTGCGCCTAGATCGAGCGTGAGCCATTGATTATTGGTAAACAGCGAGCCCCAGCGAGTGCTTATGTTGCCATCCACCGCGAAAGATGGCGGCCCCGCCCCTTCACTATTTTGACTACTGCTTGCAGTAGCGGTCGCCGTATCCGACAACAACTCAGGCTCTGGCGGAGGTGGTGGCGGAGGTGGCGGAATGGGAATAGACGCAACCACTTGGATGCGCGTAGCCGAGCCTGCCAACATGTTGAGCGGCAACAGCATTACAACTGCCAATGCCAATACGCTCATCCTGTGACGTCGTGCAGCCGATGATCCCGCACCTAAAAATAGGGCCGCCAACACAATGGCGCCCATCACACCCAGTAAGGGCACGTTCTCTTCAACCACTAAACCCGGCAGCCACTGCGCATTGTTAGGGTTAGAGCCATAGGAAATTTCGAGCGCGTCACTCACGCCGTCGCCATCGGTATCCACGCCACCCGGGTCAGGACTCGGCACCGTAGCACCAAAAAACCCTTGCGCCGAGGCTGCGCTTGAGACCAGAGTTAATGGGATCGTCACCACCACATCAACGGGCAGCCCCCCTGCCAAGCCCGAAGCGGTAATCACCAAGTCATCCTGTGTGCCAACCGGCGCATATTGACTGATGTCGAAATCAATGGCGGCGAGCGCACTTCCACCGATTGCCACGGAGCTGGGCACAATGCTAGCCACCGCCGTGTCAACCATGCCCGTTGCATCGCTAGATAAGCTAATGGACTCAAAAGAAGCCGATGGGTTTTCATTCATCAGCAGAATAAAAACCTGATTGCCGATGCTACCCTGTTCAACGTCGTAGGCCTGGGCATTGAAAGCCCACCCCCACAAAACCAGTGCAGCCATCAAACCGGCCAAATGAAAACGCCCCGAAGGAGTCTTTGAGACTATTTTGTTAACCATGTGACCCGACCCTATTATTGCTTTGCTTGTAACAGTAACTTTATTCTTACGCTTAGTTTAGCATGAAGGCCGTCTTTAAGCCGATCAAGCGCCCCTTCTGTAAGACCAACAGGGTGCATAGGTCGACAAAACACCAAACCGCATGACATTCTCGCTGCATCATCACAGCTTGTTGCGTCTGACGAGCGGCCTATTTACCTATTTATACCTGCTAATGCACGCAGGCATGTGAAGGCTGCCGCAGGCTAATCCAAGTCCATGCATTTTGCCGAGTTTGTATCAACCGGGTAGTGCTAATAGCGGCGTTTTACTTTGTTGCGCTTAACGACGAGCAGCCCTCGGAGGTATTTAGGCATATCCCACTATTTTTTTATTCATTAACAGTATTAACAAAACAAAAAAACTAAGGTCAAAAGAGGTTAATGGTAATAAATTAACCTGAGCAGTTCTTTTTAGAGGATGCATAGCCATGGACCGATATTATTACATCAGTAATAACACTGAAGACCTGAGTGTTATAAAAACCGAGCTGCATGCAGCGGGTATTGAGTCAGCACAGCTGCATGTTTGTAGCCCTGAGGACGGACCGGCAGAAGCTGCTGCCGCTGCTCGCGAGTTGCCGGAAGTTTCTTCTTTTGCAAAACGCAATCTTATGCAATCAGGTTTATTTGGCGCCGCAGCAGGTCTGGCTGCGGCACTCATACTATTATTAATGACACATTGGATGGGATGGGCAAAAACCCCTGCGGGCTGGACACCGTTCGCACTATTCGCAGTTATTATATGTGGGTTTTTAATGTGGGAAGCTGGCCTACACGGAATACAAACACCCAACCAAGAATTTTCGCAATTCAAAGATGCCACAAGCCAAGGGCGACTCATTTTTTTTATTGACATTAAACACAACCAACAACAGCTGCTAGAAAATATTACAGCCAAGCACAGCGAGTTGGAGTATGCAGGAACGGGCCGCGCCACACCAAGCTGGCTGATTTGGAGTCAGAGCTATTTGAAGAAAATGGTCAAAGCACTCCCCTAACACATCCACTTAAAGGCAACACTTGAGCAACCTAAAGGACAGTATGGAAAAAGCTACTCGTCCGCCCCATTAATACGCTCTTGACGCGCTTGCTCTTCAGCCATCGCTGCTTTGATTTCCTCTAACACAGCGTCAACATCTGCGCTTTGCCCGCTGGCCTCGAACTGGCCCGTCAACGCAATTTCTGGAGTCAGATCGCCCTCTTCGTAATGCGCCCATATTTCATCGGCATAATGCGCGCCAAGCAATTCAGGCGCATACTGACCATAATAACGGCTCATATTATTAACGTCACGGGCAAGCATTCCCTTGGCCTGATTGTTAGCAGCCGCATTAACCGCCTGCGGCAAATCGATAACCACCGGACCATCCGCGTCAACCAGCACATTGAACTCTGACAAATCGCCATGGATAATGCCGACGCATAACATGCGCACAATAAAGCGCATCATTAGTGCGTGATCTTCTCGAGCTTGCTCAGCTGGCATAACCACCTCATCTAACCGCGGCGCAACATCCCCTTTCTCATCGGTAATTAACTCCATAAGTAAGACGCCATCAATGCAGCCATAGGCCTTTGGCACACGCACACCGGCCTCGGCCAAACTGTAAAGCGCACTTACTTCAGCGTTCTGCCAGATCTCTTCTTGTTGTTTTCGGCCATAACGAGAACCTTTATCCATTGCTCGAGCGCGACGGCCACTGCGCACTTTACGGCCTTCTGTATATTCTGCGGCTTTTTTAAAGCTCCGCTTCATGGCCTCCTTATAGACTTTTGCGCAACGCATCTCAGTACCGCAACGCACAATAAATACATCGGCTTCTTTGCCGCTCATCAAGCGACTCATCACCTCATCAATAATACCGTCATCGACTAGTGGCTGAATTCGTTTTGGGACCTTCATACTACCCTTAAAAAATTAACGGTTAAAATTGCGTGGCACATAATACACAACGTTCTAACTGGATACACAGAATTACGAAAAAAAGCATAAACTAAGCTTCGCAACAAAAACCATGCGGCCTGCGTTTTGTTAATAGCCTGAACAATCCCACTGAAGAGCAACAACACCTATGCAAAAGTCGCGCAAAGCCGCCCTGCGATCAAGGCTATTCTTCCTGGTCTTGGGCAGCTTTATTTGCAACGAAAAATATTAGGGGCGGTGCTAGCCGGAGCTGCAACCATTCCAATTTATCGAATCATTTCAGTAATACTCGAACAAGCAAGGGAGAGTAGCGCAAGCATTCAGAGCGGTGACATCGCGCCCACTATTACTTCGATTATGGACGCATTGGCCTCGCAACCCGTAAATAGCTCAGAGCTTTTATCAGCACTGGCATGGGCAGTTTTGGTCATGGCGTGGCTTATAAGTATTACTGATGCTTACTTACGCAACTAGCAAAAAATTTAAATGCGCTAAGATTTTTGACGCTGAGAAAAATTTATTTTTTCAAGTGGTGCCAAGCCAATGGCTTTTCGAAATGAATGATGAAAATGATGCAATGCAGGCTCATTCCGACCAAAAATAACTTGTGGCAGCAATCCGCTTTGGGCTGCACGCTGTTGGTACTCTCCCATCACATAATCTTCCTGCGCTACAGTGCTATAAAAAACTTCAAGCGTCGCATCAAGAGTGGCAACTGCACCAACTGGCTTAGATGCGTCATAGACATTATCGGCTGTAACTTTAGGGATGTCGTCGTCAGACTGATCGGCTAAAACAACATCAGCTACAACCTGATCAAAATAAGAAGTAATGCGAGTGATTGAACGCGCAGGATTTTCGGGGTCGGGGTAGATACGCACAAGGTTGACCCTACCGGCGTTGACCACTATTTGAATATTGGGAAATAGATAATAAATGAGGAAAGCCCCATCGGTAAGTCGCCACTCCGATTCTGGTTTATCACGCAGTGTATAAATTTGTTTGCTAGCGGTCACAAAGCGATGATTTTTGCCGAACTCTTCGTAGGCAAGGTTATTGCCGTAAAAAATTTGCCCTAGAGTATTTTTGTGCAGCTTCTGGAAGTGATAGGTTTCACCGAAGGTATCGTTAGCCAACTTCCAATTAAGCTTCATATCAATTTCGGTACCACCGGCATAAATGTAACTTCCAAAGTCTAGGGAGGCAATTTCGTCTGAGAGCGAACCTAGTAGATTATCGATATCAAGCTCACCCTCGGGCTGCGGATGAACCCATAGCAAACCGTTACGCTCAATGGCGGGCAAGCGAATTAAACCGTGGCACGACTTATCAATTTCACCAAAGTGATCTTCCTCTGGTATAGCCAACAACTTGCCCTGTGCCGAGTAAGTCCAAGCATGAAATGGGCAGGTAAAGCGCTTTTTTTCTCCGCGCACTTCGTTCGTCACTTGTACGCCACGATGGCGACAAGCATTTAAAAACGCATGAAAAACACCGTCTTTATCGCGCGTAGCGAGTATAGGCACACCAAAATCATTTAACGTAAAAAAACTGTCGGCTTTAGGTAAGTCGCCAGACAGGCCAACCAATTGCGGGTGATTTCGAAAAAGCACCTGCCATTCCTTAGACGCCACATCAGGACAAATATAAGGCGTCGTTGGCATGACGTATTGCACGCCCGCGTCAATATTTCTGCCTTCATCGAGCTGACTCATAAGCTCTTTAAGCAAACTGACTTGTAATGCGCGGTTCATTCCCATCGATTCACCCATAACTATCGCACCCTCAAGGCGGCGTTGGATTTTAAGAGCCGCACAATGAATAGATAATCATCGCATACAAAAAGGGGCAGCCACTTTGCCCAGCAAGATTGCTGGACAAGCCTATTGTGACGCAATAACGGGCGAAACAGCGTTACAGTAGTTTCATCTACGGTAACGCCAGGAGGAGCACTCAGACCATGTTTTTATCATCTTGGTATTTTAACTTAAGCTCGCGCTTAAGAATTTTTCCGGTCGCACCAATCGGTAATGCTGCCTCATAAACCATAGTCTCGGGTATCCACCACTTAGCGCATTTTTCTGCAATACAAGCGAAGACCTCTTCCCGCGGCGGTTTTTTACCCTCTACTGGCTGGACAATAAGCAACGGCCGCTCGCCCCATTTAGCGTGCGCAACACCTATACAGGCGGCCATTAATACGTCGGGATGATCGCATGCTGCGTTCTCAACTTCGATCGAACTGATCCACTCACCGCCAGACTTAATCACGTCTTTAGAGCGATCGGTAATCTCAAGATGACCACTAGGATGCAACACCGCAACATCACCCGTTTGAAACCAGCCATCATCGGTGAATGCATCGCTGCCAGCACCTTTAAAATAACTCGACGCAACCCATGGACCGCGCACATGCAAATGCCCTGACGTTTCGCCATCTTGCGGTAACTGCTCACCACTATCATCGACGAGCCGCATCTGCACGCCAAATATTCGGCGACCCGCCAACAACTTTATTGGCACTAGTTCATCCGACGAAAGACCCGCATGTTGTGGTAAGGGCTGGTTAACCACTCCCATAGGACTGGTCTCCGTCATACCCCATGCCTGATGCATCGGGATATGCAACTCTTCTTCATATGCACGCAACAATGACTCGGGTAAGGCCGAGCCACCGACCACCGCACTCTGCACGCTAGGTAGTGCCACTTGATGGCTTCGGCAATGCTCCAGCACACCAAGCCAGACGGTAGGAACGCCCGCCATCAAAGTCACCTGTTCTTGATTGATCATTGCACATAAATTTTCGCCATCGAGGTTAGGTCCCGGCATGACCAACTTCGCGCCAAACATCGCCGCCGAATAAACCATGCCCCAAGCGCTTATATGAAACATCGGCACTACCGCCAATACCGTATCCGTTGCACCAATACCGATCGCATCTTTTGAGGACGCAGCCCAAGCGTGCAAAATAGTAGAACGGTGGGAATACAACACACCTTTTGGATTACCAGTGGTCCCTGAGGTATAGCACAAGGTACATGCAGTATTCTCATCAAATCGTGGCCACTCAATAGTGCTGGCATGGCCGGCAATAAAGCTTTCATAGCTGGTCAGACTTTTTGGCTCATTCGATTCATTCAAGTTTCCAGTGAGCTCAACCCAACCCTGCACGTTGGGGCATTGCGCATGAATACCCGCCACAATAGGCATGAAAGTCGTATCAAAAAAGACAAAGGCGTCTTCGGCATGCCCTATCATCCACGCAATTTGTGCAGGATCCAGGCGCGGGTTAATGGTATGCACCACAGCGCCAATACCAGATACCGCATAGTAAATTTCAATATGGCGATAATTATTCCATGCAATGGTTGCAACCCTATCGCCAGGCTTAACGCCAGCCTCGAGCAATGCATTCGCCAACTTTTTCACTCGCACCGCGCACTCCGCCCAGCTGTATCTGTGCTCGCTACCATCGGACTCGCGCGAATAAATCTCTTGGCTGGGATGAACCTCTTCTACATGCGTTAGCAAGTCGCTGATCATCAGCTCTTGTTTCATCATCAAACCTAACATTGACTATCTCCTAAAATTATCTTGGGGCGCAAAAGGGGCGGCGCGGCGAACTTTCGGCTATATTATTACAAATTACGCTGCTAATTTAATTCCTTACAAAAAAATAATCGTAGCGCTGCAAGCCCGGACAATAACGAATGATTCACAGCTCTCAAAGAACTGATCTTACGTTGCGTCCCTCGCTCGCATAAGATGAAAGCTTTGCTCGGCAAAACCCGAACCCGCTTTTGCATAAAAATTAAAAACCTCATCGATACCACCGGCTAACAGCTCCTCGCGCTCATCTTCATAGCGCACAATACTCGCTGTTTTGCCCTGATAACCAATACGGTTTAACTGTATCTGCGCTTGAAGAATATCTCTGGGTGTGGGCATAGAAAACATAATCAGCCCCACACCGC
>CAJQKT010000049.1 GCA_905478995.1 uncultured Pseudomonadales bacterium
CCGCTTATCAATCTTTCCAAGCTTAGTAACGGGAAGATCCTGCACAAACTCAACGCTTTTGGGTGCCTTAACCTGCCCTATTGCCTCCTTACAAAAATCAACAACACTTTTTTCGTCAATTGAAGTGCCAGGCTCTAGTGTAACAAATGCCACTACCTCCTCGCCCCAGTGCTCGCTCGGCACACCAATCACCGCGGCTGCCGCAACGCCCTTAATACGCGTAATCGCAAATTCAACTTCTGCTGAATAAACATTGAAACCACCGCTAATAATCATGTCCTTTTTGCGGTCAACAATAAACAAAAAACCTTCATTATCTAAATAACCAATGTCGCCCGTTAAGTGCCAGCCGTTAACCCGTGTTTGCTGCGTTTCAGCCGAATTTTGGTAATAGCCCTCGCACACCATGTCGCCTTTCACCGCAATTTCACCGCACTGCGAAGCCGGCAACTTCCTGCCCTGCTCATCTAAAATAGCCAGCTCCGACAAAATACTGGCTCGGCCAACACTTTGTAACCGTTTGTCCGAGGCAATAGCGCCATCAACATAGTGATCTTGCTGGGTGAGCGCACTAATCATCATGGGACATTCGGTTTGGCCAAATAAACCGCGCATGACCGGCCCAAATACCTCCAGCGCTTTGCGCAACTGAGTAACAGATATAGGCGCGGCACCATAACTCAATGCTCGCAAACTGGAATAATCAAACGCATGCACATTGGACTGCGCCAGCAAGGTGTAAATAGCCGTGGGAGGTAAAAATAGATCGGTCACCTGCTCGTGTGCAATACTGTTTAATAACGCTTGGGCATCAAAGCCGGCATGAATAATAAAACGCGCGCCGCTTGGTAATGCGCTTAGCACGATCCTACCGCCCACATGAGTCAATGGCATCGCACACAAGTACGTGGCAGCGCCCTCTTCGCGCACCAGCTGGTCACACATACCGTAGCTCAGCGCTCTAAAATTTCGGTCGCTCAACAACACACCTTTGGCACGCCCCGTGGTACCACCGGTCATGGGTATGGCGAGAATGTCGGCGGGCTCGCGTTTAACGCTTACAGCTACCTCGGGCGCTGCGCGCAGCCAGTTATGCAGCTCTACTGAGGAGTATGTCTTAGAAGCATTCCCAGCAGCCACCTCAACGTTGCTCGCCTGCTCATCAAGACAAACCGACACGAAGAACCCGGGGTTTTGCGATGCAACCGCAGCTGCGGCATCTGCAAACTGACCTTGATAAAACAACACATCGCAGCCTAGCTGTGCCAACGTCGCTATGTTGTCGGCTTCGGAGTTGCGTGAGTTAACCGGCAGCCAAATGCCACCCGCTCTAATGATGCCTAGCGTCACAATGATTGCCCACGCTGAATTCAAACTGTATATGGCGCAGTGCATACCGGGTTGCAAGCCCGAACCAAGCAGCGCCTTCGCTACCCTCACCGACTCCTGCTGAACTTGCTGATAGCTGAACTGCTCATCACCAAACGTCAGGCAGGTGTTATGGGCAAAGCGCAGGCATGCCTGATCGATGAGTTCAATAAACGGTAGATTAAACTGCTGGCGGCTACATAGAGACATACGGGGTTGAGTGACGTGGACGAAAAAAATTAAAGAGCGACTTATTCAAGCCAACTAGGCCCGCAATCAAGCAGCCCTATGCCTGTTTACAGCGCGGCCGCATAGCCCTCTTTAGGAAAATGCACATTCACATTACCGTATTGAGCCGTATTGCGCGCTATGATCCAGCGATTGGGGCCCTCACCCACCAGCCTTCCGCTTACACTGTCTTGCGCATAGTCGTTGGGCTGGATAGTTATGTCACGTCCTACGTTAGGCGACTGCATTGCCTCGTCAATAACGCGAGGCTCATGCTGGCTGGCTTGCGCCAGTGCATAGCGAATAGGCTTCTCGTCACGCTCACCACGCCCAAAGGCATGCATACGTTCAAACCAAGCCGATACCTGCCGTACCTCATCAGGCAGCGGCTGCGCACCCAGCTCATGATAAAACCACAGGTGATGATAGGCCGAAAAATCCGCAAAGGTAGGATGTTCGCCAAACAAAAAGGCATGCTCTAGCTTCTCTTCAAGTGCATGCAGCTGCTCATTAAAAAGCTTTACACTGCGTGCCGCGCCTGGCATACGTACCGAGGAGGCCTTGCGCATTTTTGCGCGATCACGCAGCAGTTTAAAGCCGGTAATAATGGAGTGATACTTGAGCAGCTTTTTCAGCAACACTTTGGAAGGCACTGAAGCCACCGAGGCAAAAAAATATTCGCGCTCTATACGGCGGGAATAGTCGGCTACGGCTTCATCGCAGCTGTATAACGAAAGATCTTGGTTGTTATTCTGACCGGCAATTTCTTCACAAATAATACCCGTGTCGCAAAACAAATCGGCACCCTGCTGAGCGACAGGAATACGCCGGTAGCCGCCGGTTAATGCATCGAGCCCCTTGCGCGGTGGCATTGGCGGCACTAGCACCGACTGCCAACTTGTATTGGTATAGCCAAACATCGCCCGCACCTTCTCGGCATAGGGCGACATTTCATAATGATAAAGTATCATCTTATCTCGCTCATTAGTTGCTTAATCAAAATTAAAACACCTCAGAGTAAACGATCGTCGTCTTCCTAGGTTATCACCCGGTTGATTTAGCGCGCTGACGATAGGCGTGCAGGAGTGGCTCGGTATAACCCGATGGCTGTTCTTTACCTTTAAAAATCAAATCACACGCGGCAGTAAAAGCCACGCCATCGTAACTGGGCGCCATAGGACTATAGCTTGAATCACCCGCATTTTGCCCATCAACCACCATGGCCATACGTTTGAGTGTTTCCATCACTTGCGCCTCATCGCATACATCATGCTCTAACCAATTTGCTATGTGCTGGCTAGATATGCGCAACGTGGCACGATCTTCCATTAAGCCGACGTTGTGAATGTCGGGGACTTTAGAGCAGCCCACCCCTTGATCGATCCAGCGCACAACATAACCCAACAGGCCTTGCGCGTTGTTATCAAGCTCAGCTTGCACGGTTGGCGCATCAGGTAATTCATCTGCACTCAGCACCGGCACGGTTAAAATGTCGTCTAACTTTGCGGGTTCACGCAATTTGATTTCGTTTTGTCGAGCTTCCACGTTCACACGGTGGTAGTGAATGCTGTGCAACGTAGCACCATTGGGTGACGGTACCCACGCGGTGTTAGCGCCCGACTGCGGATGACCAATTTTTTCTACCAGCATGGCAGCCATTTCATCGGGC
>CAJQKT010000050.1 GCA_905478995.1 uncultured Pseudomonadales bacterium
CAATCGAGGCTTCCCACAATGCAACACCGTTTGCAACAATGGTGCAGCAAACGGTTTTAGAATATTGCGCTGACGGTTTGCCACCTCGGGCACAGATTTTTGCACTTGCCCTGCAAGATTTTTATCGCAGTGATTGTATGTTTGAGCTTGCTGTCGAAGTCCCTAAGGCGATGTCATAATAGGTGCAGCTTGGTTTTTTAGTCAAGGTACAGAGCAATAATCAAAGCAAGAGAAACGAAGGGTAAAGCATTATGAGTATCTTAACGCCGAAGTCGGCGGCGAAGGGCAGGCGGCTCTCTATTGTCGCTGATCAGGCAATGACGGGATTACTGCCTTTGGTCGATGGTTGGGCGGATGTGATAACGGTTGCCGGAAGAGAAATCAGCCGGCGCCACCTTTCAGAGGCTGATGTATTGTTGGTGAGATCAATTACGCAGGTCAATCAACAGTTGCTGCGCGATGGCTGCGTGAGTTTCGTCGGTACGGCGACGATTGGCACGGATCATATTGATTTGAACCTACTTGAGCATTCGGGCGTTGGCTTTGCCTATGCTCCCGGGTGTAATGCGAATGCAGTCGTTGATTATGTGATGTCGGTGATTCTTAGCTCGCGTTCTATAGCAGACTTGCGCGGGCAACGAATAGGAGTTGTCGGTTATGGCAACGTAGGGCGCCGGTTAGCCGCGTGCTTAAATTACTTTGGTTTGCAGTGCTATGTTTACGACCCTTTACTCGATCTAGCCGAGCTTGATCAGATGGAGCATTGTCATAGTGTAAGCAACTTAGACGGCATCTTGGATTGCGACATTGTCAGTCTGCATGTACCGCTCACGCGCACTGGCAACGCTGCGACCGAACACATGCTTGATCTGGTGGCATTAAAAAAGCTAAGAAAAAACGCCACACTCATTAATACTAGCCGCGGTGCGGTGATAAACAACCATGATCTTTTCGAGCTCTTGAGCAAGCGTAACGACTTGGTCGTGGCGCTAGATGTCTGGGAGTTTGAGCCGCAACCGCTGAAGAAGCTGGTCGAGCGTGTCAGTTATGCCACACCTCACATTGCCGGTTATAGCTCCGCGGGCAAGGTGCGCGGGACTCAAATGATTGTGTCGGCTATGCTGAAATATTATGCGGGTGCGAGCAGTTGCAAGAACTATTGTTTGCCAGAGCAAGTCACGCTAACGCCATTAGCGTGTGTTGGTATTCAAAACCACCCCCAGCTTGAAGCCTATGCAAAAAAATTAATGCTAATTTTTCCTCTCGAGCAAGAGACGCAATCGTTTAAGCGTGACATGATGAATACACCGGCCGATCAAATACCTGAGGTATTCGATCGGTTGCGCAAGGACTACCAGTTGCGTGAAGAGTTTGATTACACCGCTCTTATTAATACGGTTGTAGAGCACTGCTCATGACGAATCAATTTGGTAAGGTGAATCAGTTGGCAGCTGCAGATAGCTCAAGTGAAGATGAGCATTGGATGCAGAGGGCGTTAGCAAGGGCCAAGCAGGCCGGCCAGCAGGGCGAGGTGCCTGTGGGCGCGATTGTAGTGATGGATGGGCAGTGTGTCGCTGAGGCGTTTAATCAGCCCATTGCTACTTGTGATGCAACAGCTCATGCTGAAATGATTGCGCTGCGCACAGCGTGCTCAGTTGTTGCAAATTATAGACTTACGGGCGCGACGCTATACGTGACCATTGAACCATGTACGATGTGTTTCGGCGCAATGTTACATGCCAGAATTAAGCGATTGGTTTATGGTGCTGCTGAGCCGCGAGCTGGCGTGGTGAGCTCGCAATTACAGTTGGCCGGACGCGATTTTTATAATCATAAAATTGATGTTAGCTCTGGTGTTCTAGCTAATGAGTGCGGGCAACTAATGGCGGATTTCTTTAAGCAGCGACGCTAACGATTAGTTTTGTCATGAGTTGACGATCGGCTAGTGCTTGAGCTTGCAATCGTTGTAGGGGCACTTGGCTGGAGGGTTTCGGCTTAGCGGCTAGAGAGAGTTGGTCTGTTGAGCCAGTGAATCTGCGCCGATGAGATCTGCCGCGCTCGCAAGGGTGCTGGTGGCAGGATTGTTCATAGTAGCTTTGCTGCTGCTTAGCTGGGCATTCGCTAGAGGGTTATTTAAGGGCTGAGCCGCCACGGCCGTTGGCACGTTGTTGTTATCGGCAACCCAGTCGCTACCAAGCAGCTGAACCAAGGTGTCACCGGCTAAATTGAACTGATCTTTGGGTGCAAGATCTTGCCAGACCAAGACGCTGTAGTAATGACGAATTCGCTGAACGTAATGAACCGATTCGTGGCCGCGCGCATAGCCATAGCGTGTTTTTTTATACCACTGGGGTTGCGTGAGTAGCGGAAGAGTTTCTTTTACATGGTACCAACTGTCAGGGTCTTGCCCTAGGCTTTGCGTTAAGCGGCGCGCATCTTCTAAGTGGCCCATGCCAATATTATAGGCGGCCAGCGCAAACCAGCTTCGATCTGGTTCGGTAATACGGCTTGGCAGGCGATCTTTTAATTGGTGATAATACTTGGCTCCGCCATTGAGGCTTTCATCAATGTCGAGTCGATTTGTTACGCCCACTTCTCTAGCCGTCGGTTGGGTAAGCATCATCATTCCGCGCACACCCGTTGGTGAAATGGCTCGCGGGTTCCATGTGGATTCTTGATAGCTGATGGCTGCTAGAAATCGCCAATCCATTGCATAGGAGTCGGCAACGCGCTGTATGTTATCTTTGTAGCGCGGCAGTCGCGCATAGATGTTTTTTGAAAACTCGTTGGCCGCAACTTGTCCCACTTCATCGGAGTGCGAAAAAAAACGTTCCTCTAGTTGCGCAAGTGTACCGTCGCTCTGGACCCGCTCTAAAAATTCATTCGCTGCAATGCGCATCGACTCGCTCGTCGCTGACTGAGTGAACATCCAGTTAAAAGTTTGCGTTGGGGCAAAGGTGAATGCACGTTTTAGGGTGGGGAAGTTGCCTTGATGCAGAACGAATTCAGCGGAATCAAGAATCGTATAATCGACAAGCCCTTGCTCAAGCAAACTCAGGAGCTGAGTCGAATCAACTTTCTCAACCTCACGCCACTGCAAGTCTGGGCGCTGTTTTTGCGCCTTGCGCAGGGCTGCTGAATGACTACTATTGGCTACTACAACAAGTTTTTTCCCTACTAGGCCAGCTTGGTTGCGCGGCCTATGGTTGCCCACCTTGTAAACGACGATAGGCTCGCTCTCGAGGTAGGGCTCAGAGAAAAGAAATTCTTGTCGGCGCTGTCGTGTTGGCGTCAGTCCGGCTGAGGCTAGCGCTGCTTGCCCGCTGCTGATCGCTGCAAAAAGTTCTTCCACTGTCTCGGTGGTGTTGATCACTAGCTCAAGTCCGAGGTCTTGGGCAAACAAAGAGAGCAGCGTGTATTCAAAACCGCTAGGTCCGGATTGGGTCTCGTAGTACGTGTGCGGGCTGACATGAGTGGCTACAGTGAGTGTTTTATCACTGGTGGTATGGGTTGGAGATGCCACTTGCCAAGGGGGGCCTGCATCAGAGAACTCGTAAACCAGCGCCATTAGACACAGACCAACCCCATACAAGCACACACGCGCCATCTTGCGCCATGATTGCACTGGCACCCATTTTCGTGTGGCTTTATGGCGGTTTAGTTTAAACAACGTTTTGTCCGGTTGTGTACTTGATCAGCTGATAAGGCGCCCGCTCGAATCCTTGCCTTCATAAACATCTTAAAGGCTCGATCAGGGCGTGCAAAGGTTCTCGAGCGTTAGGTGCGATGCGAGACTTAATCTCATACCTTGGAAACACGGCTATGTTTATGAATTTATGAGATAATATGAGAACGTGACCGGCCTTGATTGGTTACGTTATTTTTCACGGTTTGAAGATCGGTAATTGTTTTACTGACAGCCCCCATGCGTATCGAAGTGGCTGTAAAGCGCATACAATGCGTGCCGCATATCTGCTGTAACAACACCGCTGCCTACATTTAACGTCTGGCCGAACCAGTCGAGCGATCGAACTGATGGGCCGCTAGGAGATTAAAGCTGTCTACATTCACCTATTTCCCGGGTGCCCAAGCGCTATCGCTGTTTAGGGCTAATCGACTTACTCGCAAGATCAACGAGCAGCTGCAGAGCGCTTCTATGCCTGAATTACTTCAGGTGCAGGCCCACTATCTGCATATCGTGCACTCGGATCAGTCGCTTTCAGCCAGTACGCTTGAGGTTCTCGAGCAGCTATTAGATTACGGCGCGCAACCAGCTTCAGAGGCTCCTGATCAAGCGAGCTCTACTAGTATGCCGTCCTTGGTAGTGAGTCCCCGCAGTGGCACTATTTCACCGTGGTCGAGCAAGGCAACTGATATTGCACACAATTGTAAACTCGACGAGGTGTTACGCATCGAGCGGGCGGTAGAGTATCGGTTTGTTGTTCAGCCCAATGCGCAGATGAGTCCAAAGTTTACTCAACAGTTGGGTGCTGCGGTGCATGATCGGATGGTAGAGCAGGTGTTTTTAGATCGTGCAGGGTTGGAGCAGCTTTTTACCCAGCAGTCACCGGCGCCGATGCAATCGGTTGATATTTTGGGTGAAGGCCGTGCGGCATTAACTCAAGCCAATAGCGACCTAGGCTTGGCTTTGGCCGATGATGAGATGGACTATCTGTTTAGCAGTTTTAGTGAGCTGCAGCGCAATCCATCGGATGTTGAATTAATGATGTTTGCTCAGGCTAATTCTGAGCATTGCCGGCACAAGATTTTCAATGCGAGCTGGACGATTGACGGCCAAAAACAAGACCAGACTTTGTTTGGCATGATAAAGAATACTTACAAGGCTAGCGTCAATCCAGTCCTAAGCGCGTATTCGGATAATGCTGCGGTCATTGCCGGTAACACAGGCGCTCGATTTTTCCCGCAGCAGCTTGAGGGTGCTAGGCAAAACTTTATCTATCGCTCGGTAGAGGAGCCCATACACTATCTATTGAAGGTCGAAACGCATAACCACCCAACAGCGATTGCACCGTTTGCTGGTGCGGCCACAGGTTCCGGTGGTGAGATTCGTGATGAGGGTGCTACTGGTGAAGGTGCTACGCCGAAGGCGGGTATCACGGGTTTTTCTGTTTCGAATTTATGTATCCCGGACTTCATACAGCCTTGGGAGGCCGACTACGGCAAGCCCGAGCGCATTGTTTCGGCGCTCGACATCATGCTCGAGGGGCCTATAGGCGGCGCTGCTTTTAATAATGAATTTGGTCGACCCAACCTGGGTGGTTACTTTCGCAGTTTAGAAGTGCCTGTGCGTAATGAGCAGGGCGACGTTGAAGTACGGGGCTATCACAAGCCTATTATGATTGCGGGTGGCTTGGGTAATGTGCGCGATATGCATGTGCAAAAGCAATCGATCGAAGCGGGCGCCCAGTTAATCGTTTTGGGTGGGCCGGCTATGTTGATTGGATTAGGTGGCGGGGCAGCCTCGTCCGTCAGTTCTGGTCAGAGCAGTGCCCAATTAGATTTTGCTTCTGTGCAGCGCGAAAATCCAGAAATGGAGCGGCGTTGTCAAGAGGTGATTGACCGTTGTTGGCAGTTAGGCGACGCGAATCCAATTGCATTTATTCACGATGTAGGCGCTGGCGGCTTGTCTAACGCTTTACCCGAGCTAGTTAAAGACGGCGGCGTAGGTGGCGTTTTTTCTTTGCGAAGTGTGCCCAGCGACGAGCCTGGCATGGCGCCACTTGAAATTTGGTGTAACGAATCGCAAGAGCGGTATGTACTGGCCGTGAGATCAATTGATATGCCTGTTTTTGAGCAGATGTGTCAGCGTGAGCGAGCACCTTTTGCGGTTGTTGGTGAAGCGATTAGCGCGCAGCATTTGACGCTGTCGGATAGCCATTTTAACAATGCGCCCGTTGATCTGCCCATGAGCGTGCTATTTGGCAAGGCGCCGAAAATGCACCGTGATGTTCGATCGACGCAGCCGCGGCTTGAGGTTTTTGCAAGCCAAACACTTTCGTTAGATGACGCGCTCGATCGAGTGCTGCAGTTACCTTGCGTTGCCAGTAAGAGTTTTTTAATAACTATTGGTGATAGAAGTGTGTCTGGGTTGGTTCACCGCGATCAAATGGTAGGGCCGTGGCAGGTTCCGGTCGCCGACGCGGCTGTGACCTTAACTGGCTACAGTGGTTACGGCGGTGAGGCGATGGCGATGGGTGAGCGCACCCCGGTAGCGCTCATTGATGCGGTGGCGTCAGCACGCTTAGCGGTTGGTGAGGCAATTACTAACATCGCCAGTGCCCCAATTGGCGCCATGGAGGATATTGTTTTATCGGCAAATTGGATGGCTGCAGCTGGGCATGAGGGTGAAGATGCGAATTTATTTGCTGCGGTTGAGGCTGTTGGAATGGAATTGTGTCCAGAGCTGGGCATAGCGATACCGGTTGGTAAAGACTCTTTGTCGATGCGCACGGCTTGGCAGGATCGAGACGGAGTGGATAAGAGCGTCACTGCACCCATGTCACTAATAATTACCGCAGCTGCGCAGTTGAAAGATGTGCGTGGCAGCCTGACTCCACAGTTGCGCGGTAAGCAGGGCGTAGGTGAAGACACGGTTTTAGTTTTGGCTGATATTAGTGCTGGGCAACAGCGCTTGGGTGCCAGTGCTCTGGCACAAGTTTATAGCGAGCTTGGTGATACTTGCCCAGATTTAGATAGTGCGGAAAATCTCAACGCATTTTTCACCGCCACAAGGCAACTGCAAGCTACACAAAAAATTGTGGCTTATCACGATCGATCTGATGGCGGCTTGTTAACCAGTGTTGCAGAGATGTGTTTTGCCGGCCGTTTGGGTGTTGAGCTGGTTGTTCCGGCTGACACCGACGCCGTTGCATGGGCCTTCAACGAGGAGTTGGGCGCAATATTAGAAGTTCGGCAGAGCGATCTCGATACGGTGCTGGCCACGTTCGCCGCTTGCGGCTTGCAATCGGCCTTCTACATAGGTAAAACGTTAGATGATCGGAAGTTGTCGGTGGTTCAGGGTGGTAAAAGTTTATTAATCAAGTCTGTTGCGCAGCTTCACGCTCAATGGCATGAGACTAGCTACCGGATGCAAGCATTGCGTGATAATCCTGAGTGTGCCGACCAAGAGCGCGATGCCATTATTAGCGGCAAGCCCGCCGAGCTTTATGCGCAGCTCCCGTATGCTTTAGATGATGATGTTAGTGCGCCCTATATCGCCCGCGGAGTGCGGCCTTCGATAGCAATCTTGCGCGAGCAAGGCGTAAACAGTCAGTACGAAATGGCGGCGGCTTTTGATCGTGCAGGTTTCGAAGCGCATGATATCCATATGAGCGATCTGCTGTCTGGTCGAGCTAATCTGGCAGACTATGCAGGTTTGGCCGCGTGCGGTGGTTTTTCATACGGTGATGTCTTGGGTGCTGGGCAAGGCTGGGCTAAAACTATTTTATTTAATGAGTCCTTGCGTGATCAATTTGCAACGTTTTTTGCGCGGGAGTCTAGCTTCACTCTTGGTGTATGTAACGGTTGTCAAATGCTCTCGTCGTTGCGCAGTATTATTCCTGGCAGCGAACACTGGCCGAGCTTTCAGCGCAATACCTCAGAGCAGTTCGAGGCGCGATTAGTTATGGTTGAAGTTGCGCAGAGCGTTTCACCGCTACTGTCAGGCATGGTCGGCGCGAAGATGCCGATTGTGGTGTCGCATGGAGAGGGACGAGCCTCATTCCAAGGCGACCAATTTTCTCAGCTCCAGCAAAAGCAGGCTGTCGCTCTTAGTTACGTTGATGCCAGTGGCGCGCCGGCTGTAAATTATCCAGGCAATCCCAACGGCTCACCGCAGGGGCTTGCTGGCGTGTGCAGCGATGATGGCCGGGTGACAATAATGATGCCACATCCGGAACGAGTATTTAGACCCGTGCAGCATTCGTGGGCACCGCCAGCATGGAACGAAGATGCCCCATGGCTGCGACTGTTTCGCAATGCGCGAGTCTTCGTTGATTAAGAAGTGGTTTCGTTGAAAAGGTAAGGCTCACACCCAGCCACTGAGTGCTAGTTTAAGGCCTTTAACGGAGGCGTACTTTTCTACAGCATGTGCGCTACTCAGGGGTATGCTAACCCCCTATAATAATGGTTGTGATTGCTGCGGTATGGATTGGATGGTAGCGCCGGAGATCTATATTGGACCTTGGCAGTTACTTAGCCAGTAGTTGTAACTACCATGCTGCGGCCGTAACCACCTAGGCAGGCTAGTGGCATTAGGTTCGCTGGTCAGTCTAAACAGCTTTAAATGTAAAAGATTTCGTCGGTGAAATGCAGGCAGGCGCCAATTTTTGCTGGGTATTTAAACTAACAAGGTGCTTCATTTTATCGCTTATGAATCGTTACCCTCTTTGGAAACATTTAATCTTACTCTTTGCACTGGTGTTCGGGATTGTTTACGCAATGCCCAATATCTATGCCCCCGATCCGGCCATTCAGGTGTCGGGTCAAAGCAGTTCATTGCTAGTGTCGGAGTCTGAGCTGGCGCTGGTTGAGGAGGCGCTCAAAGCCAAAGGTATTGCGTATAAAAGTGCGGTGCTTAAAGACAACCGTTTGTTGGTGCGCTTGACTGATCGAAAGCTTCAAATGGTGGCCAAGCAGGTGGTGCAAAATCGCTTGGGCCTGGATAATTACATTGTTGCTTTGAATCTCGCGCCAACTACGCCGCAGTGGTTACGCTCAATCGGTGCCGGCCCGATGAAGTTAGGGCTGGATTTGAGTGGTGGTGTGCATTTTTTAATGGAGGTTGATACCGAGATAGCTATCGAGACTCGCTTACGTTCGATGGTATCTACTTACAAGAGTGATTTGCGAGCCGATAAGATTCGCGGTGTCGTCAAGCTTCAAGGTAATACAATTGAGGGGCGTTTTAATTCGGCTGAGTTGCGCGACAAGGCGTCAGCGCTGGCTTTTAAAAACATGCCCGAGATGCAGCGCCGAAAAGGTGAGGCCGGCGGCAAATATACGCTCGCTTTAGAGCTTGGAGATAATGCGATCGCTCAATTGGAAGATGATGCGGTGGCTCAAAACTTAGTTACTCTACGTAATCGCGTAAACGAGCTGGGTGTTTCTGAACCGCTGGTGCAGCGACAGGGCCGCTCTCGTATTGTGATTGAATTGCCCGGTGTGCAAGACACGGCCGAGGCGAAACGTATTCTGGGTAAAACCGCTAATCTCGAGTTTCGCCTTGAGGCCAAAGTGGATAGTAGTTCGTTTGACCGCGAGTCTTTTAGCTATGAAGATCGCTCAGCTTTTCTTGAGCGAGATATTATGGTCACCGGCGAGCAAGTGTCCGGCGCCCGAGCCAGCTTTGACGAGAATTCGCAGGCACAAGTTAATATTGAATTGAGTGCCGACGGCGGGCAGCTCATGCACAGGGTGACTCGCCATGCGGTTAAACGACGCATGGGCGTTTTGTTTATCGAGCGTAAAACGCGTAAAGCCGGAGAGCAAATTAATGAGGCGGGCGATGTAGAACCCATCTATGAAGATTACTATGATCGCCGTATCATCAGTTTAGCCACAATCCAATCGGCCCTCGGTGCGAGCTTTCGTATCACTGGCCTCGATAGTCAGGCAGAAGCCTCAGAGCTTGCATTGTTGTTGCGAGCAGGTGCTCTGGCCGCCCCCATGAAGTTCGTCGAGGAGCGCACGATTGGGCCGTCATTAGGCGCCGAGAATATTGCGCTAGGCGTCAAGTCTGTGGTCATTGGTCTGGCGCTAGTGGTTGTTTTTATGGTTCTCGTTTACAAGTTGTTCGGGTTGGCTGCGAATATTGCCTTGACGGTCAACTTGGTGCTAATTGTTGCGATCATGTCAATATTGGGCGCTACTTTGACCCTTCCGGGTATAGCGGGTATCGTCTTGACGGTGGGTATGGCCGTCGATGCCAACGTGTTAATCTTTTCGCGAATTCGTGAAGAAATAGGGGCGGGAAGCAAGCCGCAAACAGCTATAAACCTTGGCTTTGAGCGAGCGTTTGTGACTATTCGCGATGCGAATTTAACCACTTTACTGGCAGCGCTAATACTTTATGGCGTGGGTACAGGGCCGATTAAAGGGTTTGCGGTAACACTTTCAATCGGTATTCTCACCTCGGTCTTTACCGCCATTATGGGAACACGCGCATTGGTAAACTTGATGTATGGCGGCCAGCGCAAGACTAAACGGTTGATGGTTTAGATCTTGAGCGCGGTGGCCCAAGGGGTTTTCAGCGCAACAAGCGAATTAGCAAGCGATAAACAACAATTATTGAAAACAAATACTCATTGGGAAGCCCGCTGTGACACTAACCAAATTTGATTTTATGAGCTTACGCCGAATTTCACAGGGCCTGTCGGTCTGTTTAGTGGTTGCGGCTATTGTCTCACTTTCAACGCGAGGTCTGAATCTAGGTTTGGATTTTACCGGTGGTACATTGGTCGAGGTGTTGTATGAGCCAGCAGTTAATTTACAGGAAGTCAGAGAAACCTTAGATACCAATGGCTTTCAGGGCAGCCAGGTAGTTAATTTTGGTTCTGAGAATGATGTATTGGTGCGCTTGCCGCAGGATAACACCTCTGATTTGGGTGACCGTGTACTCGAGGTTCTTCGCGATGCCAGCGCGAGTGATATTTCACTCCAGCGCATTGAGTATGTTGGGCCTCAGGTTGGTGAAGAGTTGCGAGAGCAGGGCGGCCTGGGTTTGCTGGTAGCAATTTTAGGGGTGATGATTTATGTCACCGTGCAATTTCAGTTCAAGTTTTCTTTGGCAGCTGTAGCTGCGCTAATTCACGACGTAATACTGACGTTGGGCTTGTTTTCATTTCTCTATCTAGACTTTGATTTGACTGTGCTAGCTGCTTTGTTGGCGGTTATTGGCTATTCACTCAACGATACTATAGTGGTGGCCGATCGCATCCGTGAAAACTTTCGTTTATTAAGGAAGGTCAGTCCGCGCGACGTTATTAATCACTCACTCAATCAAACGCTGGGAAGAACGATCATGACATCGGCGACTACGCTGCTGGTGCTATCGTCATTATTTATTTTTGGTGGCGATATTATTCACGGGTTTGCAACTGCGTTAATATTTGGTGTGATCATAGGTACTTACTCTTCCATCTTTGTCGCCGCGGGTTTACTGTTAACGTTTAATGTGACCAAAGAGGACTTAATTATTCCTCTACCTGAGAATGCTGACGTCGATAGCATGCCTTAGGCATTACGGCTAGTTGGTGCGTCTCGGGCCGTATCGGCCTTCTAGGGTATTGAGGCATGCTATTTTATGGATGGAATAGGCCCACCGATTAGCCACGTAAACAACAATAATACTGCAGAGGTAGCAACCATGGGTTCTTCTCTCCCAAGCGGCACCGAGCGGGTATCTACATCGGTTACCCCCGATTCAAGCTTAGAAATTCTCTCTCGTCGTGAAATCGAGCAACTTTACGATGCCAGTCAAGCCGAGCTTTACCAAATCTATCGGCAATGTTCTTTGGCGGTGTTGAATTGTGGTAGCAGCGAAGACGACACGAATAAGGTGTTAGAAGCATATGCCTCTTTCGATGTTCGAATTATTCAGCGAGAACGAGGCATTAAGCTCGAAATTTCTAATGCACCGGCACAAGCCTTTGTTGACGGTGTGATGATTAAAGGTATCAAAGAGCACCTTTTTGCCGTGCTGCGCGATATTATTTTCGTGCAAAATCAGCTGCGTTTTAATCCGTACTATGATTTAAGCACCTCGTCGGGCACAACCGATGCTATTTTCAATATTTTGCGTAATGCCAAAGTGTTAATAGCCGAGAAAGATCCAAATTTGGTGGTTGTTTGGGGTGGTCACTCAATTAGTCGGGAAGAGTATGACCACACAAAAGCCGTAGGGTATGAGCTTGGCTTGCGCGGGCTAGACGTTTGCACTGGGTGTGGCCCAGGAGCGATGAAGGGGCCGATGAAAGGCGCAGCTGTGGCTCATCGCAAGCAGCGCATTGGCAACGGTCGTTATTTAGGCATTTCGGAACCAGGCATTATTGCAGCTGAATCGCCTAATCCGGTCGTCAATGACTTGGTCATCATGCCTGATATTGAAAAGCGGTTAGAGGCATTCGTGCGTGTTGGGCACGGTATTCTTGTGTTTCCAGGAGGCGTTGGAACGGCTGAGGAGATATTTTACTTGTTAGGCTTGATGCTGCATGAGGATAATCAGCAGCAGCGCATTCCCATAATTTTTTCAGCGCCTGAGACCTCCGCTGACTATTTTGAAAGCATCGATAGATTCATCGGACTGACGTTGGGTGCTGATGCGCAGACGATGTATGACATTATCATTGGCGAGCCGGACGCAGTGGCAGTTCGTATGCTAGAAAGTATGGACACCGTCCGCAATATTCGCTGTGATGCGCGCGATGCCTTTTATTTTAATTGGTCTTTGGTCGTGCCCAGAGAAATGCAATTACCGTTTTATCCTTCGCATGAAAATATGCAAGCTTTACGCTTGAATACTCAACAGTCTGCATTTGAAACAGCGGTAAATTTGCGCGCCATGTTTTCAGGTCTGGTCGCCGGAAACGTAAAGGCCGAAGGTATTGCCGAGATCGCGCGGCATGGCAATTTTCAGATTACTGGTGAGCAATCTTTCATGCAGGCAATCGATGGGTTGTTGCAGTCCTTTGTGGAGCAAGGCAGGATGAAAATTAACGCTAGTGATTACAGGGCTTGTTACGATATTGTTAGTGAAGCGTAGTTTGGCCGGGGCGTCTTATTCGTCGACCCAGACCCATCGCAGTGGTTCGCCGAAGTCATCATAAATCAATTTACGCTTGGGCTTTTTCGGCCGCACAGGGCGCTTACTGGCCACGGTGCTTGATTTGATTTGTTTGCGCTGCTCAAGGCTATCTACCACCTCGGTAAGATAGGTTCTTTGGGAGTCACTTTTCTCCATGTGCCAGCTGGTTTTGGGTAGTGGCCCGGCGGCTTCATCACGGCTACTAACCCCTTTAGGTATTTCTTTAACCTGCTGCCCATGCTTCAAAAATCTCTGCGTTTGTCGCTGAATCTCGTCGCGTTGCTCGGTTTTTGTGATCTGCTTTTTAATCATTGCCAGTATTATGAATTCTTTCTCTGCCCTATGAATTTGGCTAAACGCCGAGTATAACAAAACTTCCAAGCAGGTGGGTGTCGTTTGACTATAGGCGTGAATGCCAATTGGGGTGGGTGTTCAGCTCGCTCACTTGAGTGATCAATCTAAGCTTGAATGACTTTACCCGACTGTGTTTTTCAATTTGAGAGCGTTATTGATCGGCTTGCTTATTAATATTTGCTGGCTGAGCAAGGAATCAATCGAGGTTTTGTTTGCGGATGTTTGGCCATGGAACGACGTTGGCCGCTTGCTCTGGTTGGGCAGTAGGGGTGGGTTTTTCAGGCATGTGAGCAGGGGCTGCATCGTGATGAGCATGCTCAGCGATGTACACTTGAACCCCAGTTTCCGCTCCGGCTTTGGTCTCATAAGGGCCTTGTAGGCCATGCTCTCGTGTCATAAAAAACCACTTGCCATTAAGCTCAACGAAGCGTGAAGACTGTGTTGGGTCATTAAATGGTGAGTCGGTAGATCTTGTCTTAGTGGTGTCGCTCATCGGAGTTTCCTACTGCAAAGTGCTGCCTGTGGGCCAGTCTTTAGCAGGCTTTGATAAAGATTAGTGACATAAGTCTAGTCGGTGAATGCGTGCTGTGCAGGATTTAAGCGTCCAAAGCCACAATATAGTGTGATTTCGGCCGCAGTTTACGTTTAAGTTGGGCGGCATATTTAGGACCGGATGGTTAAATGTTAGTTAAAACATTGCCCTAGGCACTCAATATCACGCGTTTTTTAGCACCGCTCAGCCTGCATGTGTAAGCCTCTTCAGCGGGCGGCCTCAAAGGATGTGGCTTTAGCAGCGCTTCACGATTGATTGAGGTGTTACTCGGCAAGCGGCGTGGCTTTATTCGGCGCCAAAACCGTCTCGATTCTAGCCAGCAGTTCGGCACTAGTTTGCGGGCCAACCAGCTTCGCTGCCAATTTTCCGGTGGGATCAAAAATGTAGGTGGTCGGTAAGCTTACTGGGCGCGAGAGTCGCAGCGTATCGGCTGGGTCTGGATCAACTGAGCCAAATTGAATGCCCATTTTTTGCGCCAGCGTTATCAGCTCTGCGCCAGTCACCCGATCAAAATTGACGGCTAAAACCGCAATGTCGTCTTCGTGCTCGGCTTGTAATAGGTTTAACTCCGGAATTTCTTTGATGCACGGAGCGCACCATTCAGCCCAATAGTTTAAGACCACCCATTTGCCGGCGTAGGTCTTGAGTGAGAAGGGCTGGTCGGAGCGATCACTAGCGCTGTGGTTGCAGGCAGCAAGCATAAAGAGAAAAAAGATTGCAACGCCTTTGCGTACTCGGCTTCGGGCTTGCGCCCAAAAAAAACTCATGGTTTATTTCCTCATTGATTGCCAGGTCAATGCCGCGATGATTCGGCTGTTAGGCATTATGACTGTTGATTGCAGAAACCTCATGTACCATAGTCACTGCGTTGCTGGTGTAAATCAAATGGCGGTAAGCCATCTAAGCTAATATACCACTCTATGGATTTTTCGGCCAAAATACGTTGGATAAAAGGCCGTTCAAAATAGGCTTTATCAACACTATGGCATTAACTATTTACCACAACCCCCGCTGTTCAAAATCGCGACAAACGCTGGCCTTAATCGAGGCAAGTGGCGTACAAGTATTGGTTATCCTGTATTTGGAAACTCCACCAACTTGCGCAGAGCTTGCCAAGCTACTCAAAAAGCTTGGCATGGCGCCTCGCGATTTATTGCGCAGGGGCGAGGCAGACTATAAGACATTGAAGTTATCTGACATGACGCTTGATGACTCAAGCATCATTCAAGCAATGAGCGAGTATCCAAAGTTAATTGAGCGACCGATCGTAGTGTCTGGTTCTCGAGCGGTCATAGGTCGGCCCCCTGAAAACGTCAATGTACTGCTGTGAATGCGTGAGCAAACCTAGCTTTGAGAAAACTAGCTTTGAGAAACCTACTACTTAAAATCAGCCTTTATAAAGCGAGTGTCTATGCAGGCCAATGAGGATCCTTATGTTTTGGTGCTGTATTACAGCCGCCATGGCTCAACAGCCGCCATGGCAGAGCAGGTAGCCGAGGGAGTTAACCGCGTGCGGGGGCTGCGTGCACTGGTGCGTACTGTTCCAGAAGTTTTCGATGGCATTGCCCAAGACAGACGGGGGCAATCGTCAGTTGCTCAGCCAGCAGTGCCAGAAACCGGGCCTTTGTATTGTAGCCAAGAGGAATTAGCGCGGTGCGCCGGCCTTATCATCGGAAGCCCTACCCGATTTGGTAACATGGCGGCGCCGTTAAAGTATTTTATCGACAATACCACAGCCTTGTGGCTCTCCGCTTCGTTGGTGGGTAAGCCTGCGGGAGTTTTTAGTTCCACCTCGAGTATGCATGGCGGTAATGAGGCGACGTTGCTGAGTATGATGTTACCGTTGTTACATCACGGAATGTTACTGCTGGGTTTACCGTATTCTGAAAAAGCTTTGCATGAAACTCGTTCCGGCGGAACACCGTATGGTCCCAGCCACGTAGCAGGGCTCAGTGGGGCTGGTAGTCTGAGTACTCACGAGACCCAATTGTGTCTCGCGCTTGGCGAGCGTATTGCAACGCTTGCGCACCGGCTCACTTAATTTTATCTTTTACAAGTAATTCATATTATGACGGATCACACTGCACAAAATAGTTCTTACTACGCACCGGCGCGGGTCGCTGTTCTGATTTGTTATTTTGGGCTATTGGCAACCATGTTGTTTGGGCTGTTGAACTTTGGACCACCAGATTTGGCTCCCGCCCTCGGGCTCTGGCTTTTAGTGTCGTCAGGTTTGTTTCTGGTCATGCCTGGTCTAGTAAAAGAAGCGAAGCGCAGCTATCAGTGGCTCTGTTTTATTTTTTTGATGTATTTTATTTGGTATGTCCAAGCGATTTTTGCTACAGCCGTAGGCGCCAGTCCGGCAGGCGCTGCTCATGAGTGGGTTGGTTTGGCGCTTATTGTTATTGGATTTTGTGCGGCAATGTTTGCGGCGCGTGGTAAAGCGTAGGTTGCTGTGCATTTAGAGTCCTGCGGTAGGTACTGGAGGCTGTTTGCCTTGTAAGTTGTAAGCCAGAGCAATAATTTGCGCGATGATGACGTAGAGCTCGTGCGGTATGTGGTCGCCTAGTTCTAGGAGCCCAAGCATTTCGGTAAGCTCGGCGTTTTCATAAAGGGGTATGCCGTACTCGCGCGCCATTGCAATGATATCTTCGGCCAGCTGTCCGCCGCCTGTGGCCGTTATAGCGGGCGCATTTTTCCCATCGTATTGCAATGCTACCGCCTGCTGGTAGTGCTCAATGGCGTCGCGTTTTTTAGCACTATCGCTTGGCGATCTGGATGGCGGTTTTTTCTTATCCATGTTGATGCTTCACTGAGTTATCGGTTTGGAGCGTTGATGATGTTAACTTTGCGTATCGAGTAAATTCATTTGCAGTATGTTCGCGGCTTTGCTGTCAGTGGCTGCTGGCGGCTGCCCTGTGCGGCAATGTAAATGCTGAACATCAAGGCCAGACTGCTTGAGCTGGCTAGTGACCTCGGCGAGTTCAGCTTGAATTTTTTCGGTTAGCTGGGGTTGGCTCGACCATAAAACGGCGGCCATTCGCTTGCCTTGCAGCGTGGCTAAGGCCGTGAGTTCGCCCAGCTCCTCGAGATCAAAGCGCAGGCGAACATTCCAGGTGTCTATTTTTTCCCGTGCTCGTCGAGCGGCCTTTTCGCGCTCGAGCTTAATCTCTACCATGGATAAGCGCTGATCGAGCCACAGTGGTAGCTCTACGTTGAGTGATTGGTTTATTTGCGGGTCAACTTGACCAGCTAGCTGACTGCCCACGGCCAAGATTTGCTGTGTCTGAGTGCGGGCAGTTGCCCCGAGCGCTAAGCGAAGCAATTGGACCACAGAATCGGCACCGCCTCGTTGATTGTCGCCAGAGGATTGGCTGCTTGAACTGGTTGATCCCAGCGTTTGCCAGAGGTTGGCTAAAGCTGATTCTGATTGAGCCGCGCTGTCTTTTTTTGTGGGTGATGTGCTCATAAGGGTGTCGGGCAGGAGTGTTTGCAGCGCTTTGGCTATTTGTAATAGGCCATGCTTCATATCACTTTGGAGCGGCACGGTAATGGCACTTCGGTGCTGTGGGTCAAGTTGCAGTAGTTTTCCCGCCGACCCTGTGGCAGCTGCTTGTGCGCGGTTTGTTTCGGCAGTATTGGCTTGAGCTGATTGCCTAGCTCGCATATTGGTTGCCGCGATTGCGAGCTTATGCTCGTAAAAGGCACCGCTGTTTAACAAGGCGTCGCGGATGCCCGTGGGCGTAACGGTGCTTTTAAATGTGGGGATGAGCGCAGATAGGATCTGGCGCGCGGCTTGAATTTCAGCATTTTGTAATAATGCATTGTTGGTGGCGCTCAGAGCCCCAGGTGAGTTTAATGGCTGCGACGCCCCGCTGATTGGCGGCGTTAGTTTTATGCCATCCGTACCCACTCCAGTTTGACCGGCTGTTTGCATAGTGGTCTTGCCGGTGGCTGAGTCTGTAGTGCTACTGGCGCTTGCCTGAGGTGCGGATGACGCGGGTAGCGTGTTGCTAGCCAATTGTGCCAGTGCTTGGGGTAGCTGTGCGCGTGAGGCTTGTTTGGGCAGCGATGATCGTAGCGCTTGTTGGAGAATTGCATTGATACCGGCAGATTGTGATTGTGCTATTCGGTTGGCCTGTGCGCCGTCGTTTGGAGATATATTATTGGTAGCTTGTGCAGCGGCAGTTGAGGTGCCCCCGGCTGCTTGGGGTGTGGCAGCAGGTATACCTGCTTGCGCAGTGACGGGCGAGGTGGTGGCCATGATCTTGCTGGCGGCGCCAGGGTCAAGAATACGTAATTGCTGGTTATCTAACACCATCATTTGCAGTACTTGCCCCATGCGCGGGGCTAGTGGTGAGCTGACTTTAAGCGTGGTCGTGTTGTCAATTGATAGCAACACTTGATAGCGCTCAGCTCGGTTAGCCGAGGCATTCTTGTCACTGACGGGTGCAGCTCGCGCCGCATCGTTAGGTGTCACGAGCGTTGCTTTGCCGTCGGATGTTACGGACTTGCTTGCGTTGCCCGACGTGCTTGAGGTCACTTCGGTAAGCACCTGCACAACGCGTGCTTCTATAACGGCGCCGACTCGGCTGCCTAGGTACTGCAGTGTTTCAGTCGAGATCGCCTGAAGACCCAGGCTGCCACTTGTGTTGGATGACTGGCTGCCGGTAGGATTAACCACGGCGCGCTTTTTCCGCGGCTTGTGCTAACGCCATGGTGGATGTGTTGGTTGGCTTGGCGCTACCGTCGTTGTAAAAATGACCCTCGGCTGCAGCACTGCTAGGGCTTGTTGGCAATAAAATAGTGCGGTCATTTTTCATAGCTGCTTACCGATACTGATACCCATACAGATTCTGATACTGCGAGCAATCCGCAGGGCTATTTTAAGCCTGCCATGTTAATGCATCACAACGGGCCGTGTCAGATTACTATAGTACATTGATCGGCTCAGGGCTCAGGGCTCAGGGCTCAGGGTTCAGGGTTCAGGGCTTAAAGCTCAGGGCTCAGTTGAGGTTGCCTAGAGCATACATTTGGCCATTCTGTTCGTAAGCTTGAGTCAACGACCTTGAACACGGGCCAGTACAGCCGTGGGCATCACTTCGTCGACATTCGAGGGGGCTTGGTTGGCCTGCAAGACTTGCGTTGTAAATGGTCTTTGTGTCGTGAGCATCGTACAATATACGTGTATAAGCTTGCCGCCTACTAATTGTTTGATCGGTTACCTATTTTCGCTGGCACCTCTTAAAATGGGCAGCGTATGGAATATAAACTACCTGTGTCTTCACTAGCTATCCAACTCGAGTTAAACGATCTGCATTGCGAGCGTGGCGAGCGC
This sequence comes from uncultured Pseudomonadales bacterium, assembly GCA_905478995.1. GTDB lineage: Bacteria > Pseudomonadota > Gammaproteobacteria > Pseudomonadales > UBA7434 > UBA7434. The sequence continues at coordinate 19,069 of CAJQKT010000050.1, forward strand.
GTGCTCATGCAAAATGTCAATCATTGCTTAGAGGGCGGTCAAGGTCTGCGTATTGCAGGAGCCAATGGCAGCGGTAAAACCACACTGTTGCGTATGGTGAGCGGACTTACGACTGACTTCAGCGGCGATATTCGTTGGAATGGTCGCAGCACCCGCGAGTTGGGTGCTCTATTTCGCAGCCAACTTTGCTACTTAGGCCACGCTCCGGGAGTAAAGGCTGCACTGACGCCTATTGAAAATTTGCAGTGGTGGCAGGCCACGAATGGATCCAGTGCGGCGACATCGGGCGGTGTAAAAATCGGCGACGCACAACAAGCCGACCACTTGTTGGAAAGAGCTCTGGCGACATTCGGTTTGGTGTCATACAGCCATACGCCGTGTGCACGACTTTCAGCCGGACAACAGCGCCGCGTTGCATTGGCTCGCCTGGTGCTGAGTCAGCATGCACTTTGGGTCCTTGACGAGCCGTTCACCGCCATCGACCAAGACGGTGTTGTTGTGTTAGAGGAAATGTTTGACCAGCATTTATTACGCGGTGGCATGATCGTGCTGACAACCCATCAACCCTTGCGCAGTGAGCGAATGTTGACGCTCGATCTAGACGCGCACAGGGCGAAAGCGGGCGGTATGAATGGGGCTCGATCACTATGACTCACCCTGCTGCGATGCAAGCTGATAACGAATCGATGTTCAGGATACTTCACGCGATATTTAAGCGAGATCTTCGCGTGTATTTCAGAACTCGCGGTGCTTGGCTAAATCCATTGATCTTTGTGTTGTTGGTGATAACTTTGTTTACCTTGGGAATCGGTCCCGATGCTAAGCAGTTAGCATCGAATGCAACGGCCATTATATGGGTGGTGGCACTGTTGGGCATTATGCTGTCGCTCGATGCATTGTTTCGCAGTGACTATGAAGACGGAACACTCGAGCAACTGTTACTGTCACCTAGGCCGCTATATTTTGCGATCATGGGAAAAGTTGCTGCGCATTGGCTGGTCACTGGCTTGCCCATGCTATTGGCCTCGCCGCTGTTCGCATTGATGCTGGGCATTCCTATCTCAATCGTGCCGCTGCTGGCCTTAGGGCTTTTTTTGGGCAGTGGTATTTTGAGTTTTGTAGGAGCAATTGGCGCTGCAGTTACAGTGAGCTTACAAACAGGTGGCTTGTTAATTGCGTTAATTATTCTTCCGCTCTACGTACCGGTTATTATTTTTGGCGCAGGGTTACTGCAATACGCGCTAGAAGGCTGGTCAGTGGCGGCGCCGTTAATGATGTTATCGGGCTTACTTTGTGCGGCAGTGGTGCTGGCCCCACTGGCTATTGGCGCAGGCTTAAAAATTAGTATGGATAGTTAATATGGCAAATTGGCAGTGGTTTCATCGCTTGGGTTCGCCTAAGTGGCTGTTGGCAACGCTCGATCGCTGGCTGCCTTGGCTTTTAAGTTTAGGGCTGTTGATGCTGGTGGGCGCGTTAGCATGGGGTTTGGCATTTGTGCCACCCGACTACAAGCAAGGCAACAGCTTTCGTATTATGTATATTCATGTGCCTACGGCTGTGGTTGCGTTGGCGGCTTACTATGCGATGGCCATTGCCGGAGCAGTTGCCATGATCTGGCGCATGAAGGTGGCCGACATGGTCATGCGAGCGATTGCACCGGTGGGTGCGGCGCTCACATTTTTGGCTCTGGTGACAGGTGCTATTTGGGGCAAGCCTACGTGGGGCGCCTACTGGGTTTGGCAAGACGCACGCTTAACCTCCATGCTAATCCTGTTCTTTTTATATTTGGGAGTTATGGCGTTGTACGATGCTTACAGTGATCGTCGCAATGGCAATCGAGCGGCGGCTGTGGTGGCATTAGCAGGCACCGTCAATATTCCAATTATCTACAAGTCCGTCGATTGGTGGTCTAGCCTGCATCAGCCGGCATCGATTAAATTTACCGAGCAGTCGGCCATTGCCAGTGAGATGCTGCAGCCGTTATTGCTCGCTATTATAGGCACCTATTTTGTATTTGCGGCCATGGTGATCTTGCAGCTTCGACTACAAATTGTATTGAGTGAAGGCCGCAGTAATTGGTTGGCCGAGTACGCTACAAATAAGCTTCGATGATGGGTCATCAGTTTACGTTAACTATTTTTATCGACGGAGAGTTTGCGCGTGTATTTTGAATCTTTTGCCGCATTTTGGCACATGGCAGGTCATGGCAGCTTCGTATGGAGTGCTTATGGCATGAGTTTTGTAGTGTTGGGCTTGCTAGTTTTGCAGCCTCTAGTGCGTTATCGCCGTGAGCTTGGGCGTATTAAAAACAGTGCTGTGGCTGTGCTGCAACAAAATGCAACACCATCATCGGCTGATTCTGCACAGGTTGAAAAATAGTGATGCACCCAGTTCGTAAGCAACGCTTAATGATTGTGGCGGTGATTGTGGTAGGCGCAAGTTTAGCCACAGCACTCGTTACCACGGCACTTAAAGACAACTTAAATCTGTTTTATGAGCCTGATCGCATTGCAGCGGGTGAGGCACCAGTGGGTCGTAAAATCAGAGTTGGCGGGATGGTGGTGCCTGGCAGCATTGTGCGCAATCCAGAGACTTTGGCGGTGACCTTTGTACTAACGGACTACAGCGCGGACGTAGCGGTGCAGTACCAAGGTATATTGCCGGATCTGTTTGCCGAAGATGCCGGTGCAGTAGCCACCGGTGTGTTGAATGCCGAGGGTGTTTTTATGGCTGAGCAGGTATTGGCGAAACACGATGAAAAATATATGCCGCCCGAAGTGGCTAAGGCGCTTGAGGGTAAATCGGCAAGCGATTATAAAAACAGTTACTCAAACGACAATGACAGCGACCCAGCAAGCGAATATTGATGATAAGCGTTATACCCGAAATAGGTCACTTAGCCTTACTTTTATGTCTTCCCATAGCGACCGCGCTGGCCGTTTTGCCCATGGCGGGTGCAGCAGCGAGCTGGCATTTGCTGCAGCGCAGCGGCCCGCTGTTAAGTAGCGGCCTGTGGTTGTTTTTAGCCGTCGCATTTGCCTGCCTCACATACTCATTCCTGCACGATGACTTTAGTGTGGTGCTTGTTGCGCAACACTCCAATACAGCCTTGCCAAGTTATTATAAATTCAGTGCCGTGTGGGGCAATCATGAAGGTTCACTGTTGCTGTGGGTATTCATTCTAGCGAGTTGGACGCTTGCAGTCGCCTACCTCGGCAAAAGCTTACCGCCTGATATGCATGCTCGCGTGTTAGCTGTGCTTGGCGGTATTGCCGTTGGCTTTTTACTGTTCATTATATTCACCTCCAATCCGTTTGAGCGTAATCTCATTAGCCCGCCGTTAGAGGGCAATGATCTTAACCCTTTGCTGCAAGATATCGGTTTAATTTTGCATCCGCCGCTGCTGTACATAGGCTACGTTGGGTTTGCAGTGGCGTTTGCTTTTGCCATTGCCGCGTTGATCGGTGGCAAGCTCGACGCCGCTTGGGCGCGCTGGACGCGGCCTTGGACTACAGTGGCTTGGCTGTTTTTAACAGTGGGAATCGCGTTAGGCAGTTGGTGGGCCTATTACGAGCTTGGCTGGGGCGGGTGGTGGTTCTGGGATCCAGTAGAAAACGCTTCATTCATGCCCTGGCTTGCAGGTACGGCCTTAATTCATTCGCTAGCGGCAACAGAAAAGCGCGGCGTTTTTCGCAGCTGGACAGTGCTGTTAGCCATTTTGGCTTTTTCGCTGAGTCTGCTTGGTACCTTTTTGGTTCGATCGGGAATACTGGTGTCGGTGCATGCGTTTGCCTCAGATCCTACGCGCGGTATGTTTATTTTATTGTTCTTGGCCGTCACCGTTGGAGGCTCGTTGTTACTCTATGCTCTGCGCGCGCCCACTATCAAGCCACTGGCCACCTTTAAGCTATTATCGCGGGAGAGTTGGCTGCTGATTAACAACAGCTTGCTAGCGGTTTCGTTGGCAGTGGTGCTCATTGGCACCTTGTTTCCTTTGGTGATGAGTGCTCTTGATCTTGGCAGTTACTCGGTTGGGCCACCGTATTTTAACAAGCTATTTTTGCCCTTAATGGTCTTGCTTATGCTGTTCATGGGTGTAGCGCCGTATCTTAATTGGAAACATAATCGGCTTACACCTGTGCTGGTTCGGCCTTGGTATATGGTCTCGATCGTAGCGCTAGGTATTGCCATGCTTGCGGTAGCGCTTTTGTCGCAGCGTTATGTTACGCAGTGGCGCTTCGGTGCGTTTATCACGGTTGCATTAAGTAGCTGGCTGTTGTTAATGACGCTAACCCATGCAGGCTTAAAGGCGCGGCGGTTTGCTAGTGCGAAGAACTCCAGCGCCTGGCAGGGTTTAGCTTCGCTTTCACGCAGTTACTGGGGCATGGTAGTTGCACATAGCGGCATTGCGGTGATGGCGCTAGGGATTGGTTTGACGTCGAGCTACAGCGTGCAAAAAGAATTGGCTATGTCGCCTGGGGCGGTTGCCGATGTTGCAGGCTATCGTTTTGTGCTGGAAAAGTTAGAAGACGTTAAAGGCCCCAACTACTCCGCCACGATCGCTAGTTTTGGTGTCGGTAGGCTTAGTGACGGTACATTGGTTAAAGGTTTGCCGATTCGTTTACAGCCAGAAAAACGTTTTTATTATGCGGCAAAGAACGTCATGACCGAAGCGGGTATTCATGGCAGGTTGACGCGTGATTTGTACGTGTCGCTGGGCGATTCTTTGGAGGATGAGCGATGGGCAGTGCGCATCTACGTGAAGCCCTTCATTCGCTGTATTTGGCTGGGTGCATTGATGATGGCCGCTGGCGGTCTGTTGGTAGTGATCGATAAGCGTTATATGCCTAGGCTGCCGGTTCGTACTGATGCGCCGTCTGACACGGTGGCCAGTAAAGAGCAGGCTGTGGTGTAGCCGGATGATGCAAGCAAAAACCTATCTATTAACCAACCTAACTATAGTGATGTGCCGTCAATGAATGCTCGTCTTCGACTTTTTATACCACTACTGATTTTTGCGGTGGTTGCCTTGGTTTTTTTGACCTTAGAAAAGCGTATTGGCAGTGGCGAATATGATCCGTCTAATTTACCGTCAGCGATGCTGGGGCAATCGGTCCCGGCGTTTAATTTGAGCCGTCTGATGGATGCCGAACAGGTCGTAGATGCTGAGGATATTGTTGGTCAAGCGGCGCTACTTAATGTGTGGGCAACATGGTGTATTGCATGCCGTGCTGAGCATGCTTACTTGAACGAACTGGCCAGTCAAGGCGTGCCCATTTTTGGCTTAAATTATAAAGATGAGCGAGCAGCGGCGGTGCAGTGGTTACAGCGCCTGGGCAATCCGTATCGTTTAAATATTTTTGATTTCAAGGGATCGTTAGGGCTTGATCTAGGTGTGTACGGGGCACCTGAAACCTACGTGATTGATGCGCAAGGCATCATTCGTTATCGACATGTGGGTATTCTTGATGCAAAGGTATGGCGTGAGAAAATTGAGCCGTTAGGGTTGCAATGGGCGGTCGCTCAAGCGCAGGGTGCGGCGCTGTGAGTGTCGTTGCAATGTCAAACGTGGGGTATCGGTTAATCGGGTGTCGGCCATCGATAAGCTTTAGCCAGTGCCTTAGATTCGCCACAGTCTTTTTGGCAGGATGCATAGCGTTGGGTTTTTCGCTAAATGCCAATGCGCAAGTGGCTGCCCAGGGTGTGAGTAAGAGCGATGAGTTGCGGGCATTTGGCAGCACAACAATGCGTTCTCGCTATTATGCTCTTATCAATGAGTTGCGCTGCCCAAAGTGTCAAAATCAAAACTTGTCTGATTCCGATGCGCCCATTGCGGAGGATCTGCGTAATGAATTATTCAGTTTGTTGGACGAAGGCTATAGCGACCAAGAAATTAGAGATTTCATGACCGCGCGCTATGGTACTTTTGTTCTGTATCAGCCGCCATTAACGCGGTTCACTTTGGCATTGTGGCTTGTGCCATTGGGTTTGTTGTTGATTAGCGGTTTAATTATTTGGCGCATGACCGGTAAGCCCAGAGGCTTGACTGATCCCAACTTTGAGCATCACGCTAGTTTACAAAAGGTTGGCGCAGTTAATGCCGGCATCGAGCCTATCTCGATGAAGGTTGATGCCCTTGATCGTCATATTGCCGAATTAGAGCGTACCCATGAACATGATAAATAGTTGGCTCGCATGGCCTGAATTTTTGGCCGCGGCGTCGGTGATGGTTTTGCTAGTCTTATTAGCGGTGGGTCGGTTTACTTGGCGCACACAGCCTGCTGAGCGCAGTTCAGAACCTGCGATCAACGCCGGTATTGATGCCCGGGAGCAAAGTAACCTAGCGCTTTTTCGCCATAAACGCAGTGAATGGCAGGCGCAGTTAGAAGAGGGGCTCATTGCAGCGGATGAGTATGAATCGCTGGTGCTCGAAGGCCAGCATCAGGTTATTTTAGAGCTTGAAAGTGGTGCGTCGTCACCTAACAAAAATACCGTCGATAGCGGTGCCGGTGCGCGCCAAACTGGCACCCGTCGAGGGCAACAATGGGTACTTTTAGTAGTCGGTTTGCTGGTGCCCGTCATAGCCTTGACTTTGTATATGCCCGGCGGGTTTTCACTGGGCGCGGCTGATCAACGAGCGGTGTTATTGCAACTCGAGAATGTCCAGCAAGCTGGCGATGTCCAAGGTCGTCAGCGCGAGGTTATGCGTTTAGCCTCGGTGCTAGCCACGCAAACACGTTCATTGGCACCCGACCCCCAGCTGTTGAGTTTGCAGGCCGATGTGCTGGCGGGGCTCAACCAATGGGATAACGCAGCTCAGGTTTATCAGCGCCTAATTGCCATAGCCCCCGATAACGCATCGATTATGGCGCAGCTAGCTGAGACCTATTACTTGCAGGCGCAGTCGCTAGGGCAGCGTTCGGAGCAAAGCTTTATTAATGAGGCGTCACAATGGCTAGACCGAGCATTGGAGATTGATCCAGCCGAACCGCGAGCTTTAGGCCTGGCGGGTATTCGCGCTTACCAAGCTCAGCAGTGGCAAAAGGCCATTGGATACTGGACTCAGGCGGCACAAGTGTACGGTCAGGGCAGTAATGAGCGCACCATGATTGAGAACGGGTTGAGGGCGGCGCGTCTGCAGCTAAGAGAGACAGAGGGCGCAGCGGGTGGTGAAATGGCGCAGGCTCTGCGGCAATCTCATTCCGAGGAGCCTAAGTCAGGCGCTGGGATCTCTGCGTTTGTTAAATTAACGATTAGTCTTGCCGCCGAGCATGTTCGGTCGACGGATGCGGCGTCTACCCCAGTATTCATTTATGCGCGTCCGGTCGACGGCACCCGTATGCCGCTTGCGGCAAAACGGGTCACGCTCGCGGACTTGCCGGTCACGTTGCTATTAACCGATCAGGACATGATGGCAGGGAGGTCGATCGCACAGGCTGAGCAGGTGATTGTGGGCGCACGTCTTGCGCGATCAGGGCAGCCATTTGCGCAGCAAGGCGATGTTGATTCGCCGCAGGTAGTCGTAGACGTAATGCGCGGTGAATCAGTCGAATCCGGCTCACTAGATGTTCAAACGACGTCATTGGTTATCGATACACTGCGTGATTGATCCGCAGCGTTGCTCGCCAGCGACAAGTCCGCCTCACGCCCCTAATTTGTTGGGCCTTCTGTGGATAAGTAGTGAGCAAAAATCCTTTCATCCACAACCTGTAGATTAATTTGCGTTTATTACCACAATATGTGGTTTCAGGATTGTCTTCGTTTCCGCATCAGTGCATCATAAGCACGGCTTCGTGTGAGCCACAATTTAAGCAAATAGAGGGCTTAAATTGGTTGATTTTTGTTCGCTCTTCAGGGAGGCGAGCAGATTGTGTTGCATAAACCTAATACTAGACATAAATGCTATGCGCCTAAACAATATCAAACTCGCTGGTTTCAAATCTTTTGTCGATCCCACGAACGTCCAGCTCAACAAAAACCTGGTGGCCGTCGTTGGCCCTAACGGTTGTGGTAAATCGAATATCATCGATGCTGTGCGCTGGGTGATGGGCGAGTCTTCGGCTAAAAACCTTCGCGGTGAGTCGATGACCGACGTCATTTTTAACGGCTCAACCGCCCGCAAGCCGGTCGGCCAAGCCTCTATTGAGTTGGTCTTCGATAATAGCGATGGCACCCTCAAAGGCGAATATGGCGCCTTTAGTGAAATTTCCATCAAGCGCAAAGTGACTCGCGATGGGCAGTCGCAGTATTTTCTCAACGGAGCCAAATGCCGGCGTCGTGATATTACCGATATATTTTTAGGCACCGGTCTTGGTCCGCGCAGCTATGCCATCATAGAGCAGGGCATGATCTCTCGGCTAATAGAGTCTAAGCCTGAAGAGCTTAGGGTTTTTATTGAAGAAGCAGCCGGCATCTCTAAATACAAAGAGCGGCGCCGTGAAACGGAAACACGGATTCGCCATACCCGCGAAAACCTCGAACGTTTAACAGACTTACGTGAAGAGCTAGAAAGGCAACTGCAAAAACTAAAGCGCCAAGCAGCAGCCGCCGAAAAATATAAAGAATTTAAAGGCGAAGAGCGCGAGCTCAAGGCGCAAACTCTCAGCCTTAATTGGCAATTACTGCGTGATAAGTCCAGCGGCCAACGTGACCTTATAGCGCGTCTTGAAATTGATGTTGAAGCTGCCATTGCCGAACAGCTTGCCATTGATGCCAAATTAGAGCAGCTGCGTGAAGATCACATTGAAAAGACCGATACCTTCAATAATGTTCAGGCCAGCTATTACGGCTTAGGCGCAGATATTTCGCGTCTAGAGCAGTCTATTGAACACTGTGAGCAGCGCGCTAGGCAGCTGGCTACAGATATCGCAGAAACCGGACGCAATGCTATAGAGAGTAGCCAGCATCTTGTTGATGATCGCTCAAAGCTAGAGGCTTGGCGCACTGAGCTTGGGGTCATTGAACCTGAGTATGCGCATCTATCGCAGTCCGAGTCTCAGTCGAGTGCAGCATTGGCGACCGCCGAAGGTAATATGCAAGACTGGCAGCATCGTTGGGATGAATTTAATCAAAATGCTGCTGAACCGCAAAAAAATGCCGAGATACAGCGTACCCGCATCGACCAAATCGAAGAGTCGCTAACTGGCCTGTCGTCGCGTATGGAGCGCTTAACGAAGGAGCGTAGCGAGCTTGATGGGCAAGATCACACTGCGCCGCTGGCAGCGCAGCAGGCAGCGGTATTAACAGGTCAAAAGCGAGTAAGCGAGCTTGATGACGCAATTCAGCAATGCAATGCCCAGGTAGCGCAATCGCGCGCCCAGCTAAAAGATACCGGTTTTGAGCTCGATAGCTTGCGCGGCGATTTCCAACAGCAGCGCGGCAGGTATGCATCGTTAGAAGCGTTGCAAAAAGCTGCGCAAAGCGACGATAAAGGCGAGTCACAGCGTTGGCTGCAAACACATCAGCTAGCTGATGCACCGCGACTTCTTGACCAGCTTCGAGTCGATAGTGGCTGGGACACGGCGGTTGAAACTATTTTGGGTAGTTCGCTGCAAGCCATAGCAGTTGAATCCATTGAGAACATTGCGGAGGCAATTGCGGGTCTGGGCAACGCTAATATGAGCTTTGTTGAGCTCCGCGCAACGCAAGATAACGCTATCAATAGCCGTGTTAACTTGCCAAAAATAATTACTAAAGTGCAAGGCGATAGCGTGCCGGCAATGCTAAGCAACGTTTATGCAGCCGACACTTTGGTGGCCGCTATGCAGGCAAAGCATGCGCTTGGTGCTAGCGAATCAATCGTCACGCGTGAGGGTATTTGGCTAGGTCTTGACTGGTTGCGAGTCTATAAGAGTGCCGATGCCGGCCAGGGCGTCATTGCGCGCCAACAGCAGTTGAGCGAGCTCGAAACGACGATGAGCGCAACCGAAGCCAAGCTTTCGGCATGCCAAGCTGATCAAGAGCGGGGCGAGGCTGCGGTGTTAGAAGCTGAGCAAGAAAAAGACCGGTATGTGCAAGAGAAGTCGCAGGCACAGGCTGAGTTGGGTCGTGCTCAGGCGGAAGTTAAATCGCTCCAGTCTAGTATTGAGCAAGTGGCAGCACGCAGTAAGCGAACCAACGAAGAGATTATGCTAGCCGAGGGGAATCAGCGGCAACAGCGTCAAGGTTTATCCGATGCTCGAGTGCAATTAGACACCGCGATTGAGGCCATGCAGATTGTTGAAGAGCAGCGTGAATCTCTGCTGCTCGAGCGAGATTCAGTGCGTGATGCACTAACGGCATCGCGCGAATCGGCACGAACCGATCGGGATGCCTTGCAATCGGTAGCGGTAAGAGTCGAAGGATTAAAAGCACAAATTGATTCAGTTGAAGGCGGTGTCGGTCGACTCGGTCGTCAAGTTGAGCAACTTGAGCAGCGCCAAGCAAGCTTGCGTGCCGCGCAAGCCGAAAACGATCTACCTATTGCTGGATACAAAGCGACGTTGGCCGAGCAGCTCGAGTCTCGCTTGCAGGTTGAAGAGCAGTTGGCTGCAGCCCGCACTAGCGTTGAGTCAATCGACCATGCCAAACGAACGGCTGAGCAAGATCGTCATAGGGTTGAGCAAAGCACTGCGCAGCTTCGCGATCAGCTTGAAAAAGCCCGCATCGACAGTCAAGAGATGCAAGTTCGAACTAAAACGATCGAAGAGCAATTAGTTGAGTCAGGCTTTGAGCTTGAGCGGGTCCTCGCCGACATGCCGGCTGAGGCTGAGTTAGAAGCTTGGCAAGCCCGACTCGACGAAGTGGTGAGGCGTATTGAGCGTTTGGGTGCCATTAATCTTGCGGCTATCGACGAGTACACTACTGAGTCTGAGCGCAAGCGTCATCTGGACTCTCAAAATGAAGAGCTCGAAACGGCGTTGACTACGCTGGAAAATGCGATTCACAAAATAGACAAAGAAACGCGCAACTTGTTTAAAGAAACTTTTGATGAGTTAAATAGCAGTCTGCAAGAGTTGTTTCCGAAAGTCTTTGGTGGTGGCGCAGCTTATCTCGAAATGACAGGCGATGATCTGTTAGATACGGGCATTACCATCATGGCCCAGCCGCCAGGTAAGAAAAATAGTACAATTCATTTGCTGTCAGGTGGCGAGAAAGCGCTTACAGCGATCGCGCTGGTGTTCTCGATATTTCAGTTGAATCCAGCACCATTTTGTATGCTCGATGAAGTTGATGCGCCACTCGATGACGCAAATACTGGGCGCTACGCTCGTCTCATAAAAGAGATGTCGAGCAAGGTGCAGTTTATATTTATTACGCATAATAAAATCACCATGGAAATGGCAGACCACTTAATGGGCGTGACCATGCACGAGCCAGGTTGTTCTCGCTTGGTGAGCGTGGATATCGATGAGGCTATGGAGCTGGCAACGGCATAGTTTTTGGCCGTAGTGTTGGGTCTTCGTGAATTTATTTTGGCGCTGTCTTAGAGTTGAAGTTGAGGCAGCTAGGTAAGAATGAGGTAGTTATAGATTATGGAATGGTTATCCGGTTTTGGTATGCGTGAATGGCTAATTACTTGCGGCTTGGTGCTGGTAGTGGTCGTTTTAATTGATGGTTTTCGGCGCATGCGCAGCGAGCGTAAAAACGAAATTAAGATGTCGCGAAAAATGGGTGGAGGCTTTCCGGAACTCACCGGTGCCGATGGCTTTACGGCGGAGTTACCTAACGGTGGCGCACGGGTAATTGAGCGTGCCGAACCTCATCTGTCATCAGAGCATCTAAAAGCTGATCAACCTGGGGACGCGGTGCGGCAATTTCATGATTCGCTGGATGAGCTGGAATCGGAGAATGGTTCAGGGGCACATCGGGCGTCTGAACAAGAATTCAATTTAGATCAGCAGATTTTAGTATTGCATGTCAAATCACGATTGACGGGAGGTTTTAATGGTAGTGACCTGCTACAAGTGCTATTAGCCTGTGACATGCGATATGGAGATCGAGATATCCTGCATCGACATGAGCGTGCTGGTGGCACTGGAAGCCTACAATTTAGCGTGGCAAACATGCTTGAGCCGGGCACCTTTGATCTTGAAGATATCAACACGTTTAAAACGCCCGGTGTTTCTTTTTTTATGACTTTGCCAGGGCCTCTAGAGCCTGGGCAGGCCTTTGACTGCATGGTTGAAACAGCTAACTGCGTGGTTAAAAACCTTGATGCAGATTTGCTTGATGAAGACCATCAACTGATGACTGAGGAAGCTCTTCAAGCGCTGCGCGATCGCGTGAATGTGGCTTGTTTGAGCTGAGGCTTTTGCAGATAGTTTCGAACAATTCTGCGCGGTTCTGAATAGCCTTGCGTAATAGGCAGAGCCCTACAGCTGTTGCGTTAGAACAATCTACCCGTGTTTTTCTCTCCCTATGTGGCTAACAAATGCCAGTCGATAAGCCAACACAAGCTTTACTCGAACAAATTGCTATCGCTGTAAGGGTGCTTGATTTCAGCTCGCTTGATAAGGCTGCAGCGACGGCGCTGCACGCTGCGTTAGCAGACCAGCTTGAATATCATAATCATCGCTATTATGTTTTAGACGATCCCAGTATCGATGATGCTGAGTACGATCGCTTGTTTCAGGCTTTACTGCAGTTAGAGTTGGGCGCCCCTGAATTGGGCTCAGCCGAATCTCCAAGTCGGCGCGTCGGCGCAAAACCATTAGGCAGCTTTGACAGTGCAACACACAAAATCCCCATGCTCTCGCTCGATAATGTATTTTCGGCGGACGCATTGCGCGACTTCGACAAACGTTTACGAGCAAGGCTGGCTACCCGTTCGCGGCCAGAGTCGAGTGCTGCGTCAAGTGATGCGCCCATCGTTAAAGCCAGTACGGGCCAATTGCCGTTGGACTATATTTGCGAGCCGAAGTTGGATGGTGTGGCACTTAGCCTTAGTTATGAAAATGGTATTTTGGTGCAGGCGGCGACCCGCGGTGATGGTCGCGTAGGCGAAAACATCACCGACAACGCACGTACCATCGCTTCAGTTCCTTTACGGCTACGCGGTAACGATTTTCCTGCGCAACTTGAAGTGCGCGGCGAAGTCGTCATGCCGATTACTGAGTTCAATCAATTCAACCAAAACGCTTTGGCCGCGGGTGAAAAAGTTTTCGTTAATCCACGCAATGCTGCAGCGGGCAGCTTGCGTCAGCTAGACTCGCGCATCACCGCTAAGCGGCCCTTGCAGTTGTTTGCCTATAGTATTGGTCATCATGCTGAAGGTGCGATTGACGCTACTCACTTTGAAACCTTGCAGGCATTGAAGCGCTGGGGGTTTAAAGTGAATGAGCACGTTCATCGTGCGGCAACGATTGATGAGTGTATTGAATACTGCGAGCATCTAGCGCAGTTGCGTTCATCGCTTGATTACGCCATCGATGGGATTGTTTTTAAAATCAATGATTTTTCGCTCCAGTCTGAGCTGGGTTTTGTTGCGCGCGCTCCGCGCTGGGCAATTGCGTTCAAGTTTCCAGCTGAAGAGGCGTCTACCACGTTGGTGGACATCGATTGGCAGGTCGGTCGTACTGGAGCGATTACACCGGTGGCTAAGTTAGAGCCCATCTTCGTGGGTGGCGTAACGGTGAGCAATGCGACGTTGCACAATGCTGATGAGATTGAGCGTCTGGATGTTCGCGTCGGTGATCGAGTGGTCATCAGGCGTGCCGGCGACGTGATACCTCAGGTAGCACGAGTTGATTTAAGCGCTCGGCCGTCCTCGTCCCAACAGGCAAGCGGTAAGCCGCGAATTCCCTCGCAGTGCCCAGTCTGCAATTCGACCGTTGAGCGTTTAGACGGTGAGGCGGTGCTGCGCTGCACGGGCGGCTTGGTTTGCCGGGCCCAGTTAAAGCAAAGTATCGTGCATTTTTCATCTCGTAAAGCGCTCGATATTGACGGGCTTGGTGACAAGCTGATTGAGCAGCTGGTCGATACTCAATTGATTGCGAATGTGGCGGATCTATACTTACTTTCTCAAGACCAAATAGCATCGTTAGAGCGAATGGCCGATAAATCGGCGCGCAATTTAATTGAGTCGCTCGAACGTTCTAAGGCGACGGAGTTGGGCCGCTTTTTGTATGCGCTGGGTATTCGTGAAGTCGGTGAGACAACTGCGAGTAACTTAGCCAATCATTTTGGAACGCTGGCGGCTATTGAATCGGCCAGTTTAGACGCGCTGCTTGAAGTGAGTGACGTGGGCGAGATTGTTGCGGCTCATGTCGTGGCTTTTTTTGCCAATGCAGAAAACACTCAGTTGATTGAACGGTTGGTTCAGCAAGGCATTGGCTGGCCGGTCATTGTTGTTGATTCTGAGAGTAGCAAGGATTTACCGCTACATGGTCAAACGTGGGTCGTCACGGGTAAGTTGATCAATATGACCCGCGACGAAGCTAAGGCAGATCTGCGTGCGTTAGGTGCTAAAGTGGCCGGTAGTGTATCGAGTAAAACTAACTGCGTGGTGGCCGGGCCGGGTGCCGGCTCTAAGCTCGACAAAGCGCAGGCTCTAGACGTTGAGGTGATTGACGAGCAGGAGTTTTTAGCGCGGCGGGCCGATTGGTTAGACGGCTAAACAGTTAGCGCGTTGGTTTGTGCTTCAACACCGTGTGCACAACGTGGGAGTACTCGAAGTAAACGTAAAACTCAGCATATTCCCAGCGGCTAATGGGAGGCTCGCCAACTGCTGGTGTTGTGTTGAGTGGCTCGCCGAAGCGCTCCAGTACTGCTTCTCCCGATAGACCTGTCTGCGGTCGATCAAGGGTGGCGTGAGCGCCGCCTTGGCTGGCAACGGGAATTTGTATGGTTTGCGCGATCCCAAAATGAGGAATGCAGCAAAGTGAAAGCAACATTAAACAGTTACAAATTTTTGTAGGGTTCATGGCTAGACCTTCTCTGATCGTTGTAGCTTCAATAGTGCATTGGCCAAAAATATAAAGCAAGGACACCGGTCTCGGTGCCAGTTTTATTAGCCGTGAGGCCTATCAGTTTTATCCTTTTTCAATCGCTGCTGCTCCGACTGTACTTGCATGATATGCCTGGCTATGACTTGGACATCTGCCTCGGGAATAGCGTGAAATGAGGCAGAGATATGATAGCCGCCGTCGATAGTTGGGCTGCAAGCCACGACACGGATGTAAACCGAGATCCCAATTAGGGCGCGGTGAAACCAAATTTTTAAAGCATAGAAACCGTCTTCGTTGAGTTTAGTGTTTTGCACAAACCCAATGCCGCCTTCGCTTAAATCAATTGATTGTAGTTTTTGGTCTTCGCCGAGTATGGCCTCTGCAGAAGCTTTGGCGATGATATCGATCTTTTTGTTAATGGCGGCAAGATAGATCGCCAACTCATTACTCTGTTCTCCCAGCGCTCGAAGTACTGAGATATTGTCGGTGTCGATGGCTCGCATCTCTCGGATCAGGCTGAACAGTGGCGATGGCTTAAAAAAGTATTCGGCTGGCTTATCGATGCTTTGTGCAATATCAACTTCTGCCACCTCGAGAATAGCAATGTCATCGATACGAAAGCGCTCGCGTCGCTCGCTCTCGTTTTCGCTATTTACGTCGTCATTTGAGGCTGTCATGCAGGTCCTACCCATAATAGTTTGAAAATTGTGCATTAGGTAACGTGGCCAAAACGAGTGCTAACACAGTTGTTTGAGTCTAGTATACTTGTCGCCAATCTTCCTACTACTGGCTCATGTTGATTATAGTTTTTGCAGCGGTTAGTTATTAGTTCGAGATATTAGGTCGTAGGTCTAGGTATTAGGTCATGGCATCGGGCATCGCCAGTAAGATTCGATACTCGGTCTCTATCCACAGCCAAGGCGTTTAAGTTCAGGTCCTGGTGTTCAGGGCTCGGTGCCCAACAAAGTGCTATGGGTCAGTGCCCAGCCTAAGTGTCTAGTCTAAGTGCCTAGCCTAAGTGCCTAGTCTAAGTATCAGGGGTTACACTGAGCAGCGGCTTAGTTTAGGTTGTTTTTTAGTCTTTTTAAACCGATTTGGGTCTTCTCAGGTGCCGAATTTACATTTTTCAAGAACGCTCGCCGCGCGGTACAGTTTGCCCTACCTCAATCGAGGTTTGACGGGCTTCTTAAGCTTTATTTCGCTAGCCGGTTTGGCGTTGGCGGTGTTTGCTCTTGTCTTAGTGATCAGTGTAATGAATGGCTTTGAGCGTGAATTGCAAAGCAGAATGCTGGCACTGCTGCCACACGCCACGGTTGATCTGCCAGGCGGGCATCAGCAGTGGGGTAGTGTGCAGCAGGACCTTGCCAATCAGCCGGGCGTGGTCGCCAGTGCGCCCTATATAGAAGGCCAGGTGTTACTTACGGCCAATGGTAACTTAGCCAGTGTTGCATTGGTGGGTATTGATGTTGGGCAAGAAGCAGGTGTTTCTTCGCTGCCGGCCCATATGCTAGCTGGCGATTTAAATCGCTTGGCAGACACGCGATATCAAATGGTATTGGGGCGTTATCTCGCTAGGCAGCTCGGCTTATCGATTGGGGATAAACTCAATATTATTTTGCCGCGTGTGCAAATCACTCCAATGGGGCCGGTTACGCGGCAGCGCCAGTTTACGGTAGCCGGTGTCTTTGAGGTGGGTGCGGAACTCGATCAAACATTGGCACTCACCGATTTATCTAGCGCCAATAAATTATTTGCAGGGGCTGCAACCGTAGATGGCCTGCGCTTGGCCGTCGACAACCAGTACGCTGCAGCTAGTATTACCGAGCTGGCCATTGCAGCATTGAGCGCCAAAGGATTATTGTCTGCCGACACCCCGTGGAGCGACTGGCGAGAAAAAAATGCCACGCTGTATAGTGCAGTGGTCATGGAAAAGATTATGATTTTTGTGCTATTGATGGCTGTAGTTGCGGTCGCATCGTTTAATGTGATCTCTATTGTTCTTTTAACGGTCACTGATAAAAAAACTGATATTGCCGTATTGCGAACCATGGGCGCCAGTGCACAGCAAATTATGCAGCTGTTTATGTTGCAGGGAGCGCTGATAGGCACGGCGGGCACGTTAGTGGGTGCCTTGCTTGGCATGGCCGTGGCGCCTAACATCGGTGCGATGCTTTTGTTTGTAGAAAAGCAAACGGGTTGGCAGCTGTTCGATCCTAGCGTCTATTTCATTCCTTATTTGCCTTCGCTACTGCGCTGGCAAGATGTGCTGTTGGTGGTGGTAGCGGGCATCTCTATTAGTCTGTTGGTTACATTATTTCCGGCTATGCGAGCAGCTAAAATCAACCCGGTTGTTGCGCTGGCTTCGGCGCATTAAAGACATTTATCGATAAGCAAAAACACTCAACGGAAAAATAAGCGACGTGACTTTTACCCCAAGACAATCCGACCAGCCAGTTTTATGTTGCAGCAACCTTAGCAAATCGTACCGCCAGGGCAGTGAAAAAATTGAGGTGCTCAAGGCCATCAATTTTGCCGTTTATCCTGGTCAAAGAGTCGCTATTGTGGGGGCCTCGGGCTCGGGTAAAAGCACGCTGTTGAGCTTGCTTGGTGGGCTAGATACGCCGAGCTCGGGTCGCATCGAACTGGCAGGCCTCGACCCTGCACAACTGGGCGACCCAGACCTGAGCCGTCTGCGTAACGCGGCGCTGGGTTTTGTCTATCAGTTTCATCACTTACTACCGGAATTTACTGCGCTAGAAAATGTGGCCATGCCGCTGATGATTGCTGGGCAGTCGCGCAAGGCCGCCATGCCCATTGCACAGGCTATGCTTGAACGCGTAGGGCTAGGGCATAGGGAGACACATTTACCATCAGAGCTATCAGGTGGCGAGCGTCAGCGAGTGGCAATTGGCCGAGCGCTTGTGAATTCGCCGGGTTGCGTGTTGATGGATGAGCCCACAGGTAATCTCGACCGTCAGGCTGCTGAAAATATTCAGCAGTTAATCGCTGAGCTTGCGCAAAATGGTAATACCGCTTTTGTTGTTGTCACGCATGACATGGGTGTGGCGAGCATGATGGACCATATAGTAGAGCTCCAAGATGGTGGCCTAGTTGTTAAAAGCCCTGCAGTAGAATTCGTTATGGATTCTGCTCAAGCCCACACTGATGAGCCAGGTTGAAACTATTTATGACCTCTCGTTCTCTCAACTCTTTGCGTAAAAAGATGCAATCTATGCGGCTTAACCAGCGCCTGGCTTGGCGTTTTTTTGGCGGCGGGCGGCAAGATGCATTGGTTTCAATGATCTCCACCATCTCTATCGTTGGCATGATGGTTGCGGTGTCGGTTCTAGTTTTGGTGCTCTCTGTCATGAATGGCTTTGAGCAGGAGTTTCGTGATCGTATTCTCGGGATGGTCCCACATGCGCGCGTTTGGTTTGAGCAGCCACAGCTCGAGGCTGACAACCTACTCGAACAGTTGGAGCAAGAGCCTGGTGTTATCAGTGTCTTACCTTTCAGTGATTTTAAGGCTTTGGCTACCGTCGGTACGCAGGCGCAACCGATTCTTGTACAAGGAACCGACTTTAAGCGATTTAAAAAAATAGGCCATGATTATTTGGTGGCAGCGGTAGCGGATGCTAAGCGAGAGGAATTAGGCCCTGGCGATATGATTATGGGTGCGGCATTGGCCAAGAAGTTGGGTGTAGGTTATGGCGCAAACATTCGCTTGATGGTCGTTCAAGCTCAGGCGTCAACCACCGATCAGTATGCTCTGCACAGTGTTAAGCGACAGCGCTCTCAAACATCAATTCATTCTTTGAGGGTGGCGGGGTTATTGCGCACCGGCACCGAGTTAGACCAGTCTATTGCGTTAATTAGTCTTAGTGAGGCCGCCCGTATACAGGGCACGAACAACACTGTTCAAGGGGTGCAGCTACAATTTTCCGATGTTTTTGCTGCGCGCAGTGAGGCTAGGCGTGTTGCGCAAGAATATGGCCTAATGGGGCGCTTAAGTGATTGGACCCGAGAGTATGGCAACTTGTATACCGCTATTCAGTTGTCGCGCCAGCTAGTCGTTTTGCTTTTAACATCGATCATAGCGGTTGCAGTGTTCAACGTTTTTATTACGCTGGGAATGGTCGTGAGGCACAAGCGTCCTGAAATTGCTATCTTGCGTTCTATGGGTGTGTCGCAGCGGCATATTTTGCAGGTCTTTGTTTGGCAGGGTTTGCTGATATCGGTGTTGGGGTGTTGTTTGGGTCTTGCATTGGGTTGCACGCTAGCTTGGCTGGCTCCGGGTGTTGTCGATTTACTACAACAATCCTTGGGGCATGAATTCCTTTCAACTGACATCTACCCGATTAATTATTTACCTTCGCAGATTCTTATTAGCGACTTACTGTTAATTAGTGGCACGGCGTTGTCGATGAGTCTGCTAGGTACCTTAATCCCTGCCTGGCGCGCGGCGCAGTTAAAGCCGGCGAGCGTGTTAAACGGTCAGGAGCGCTAGGAGGCACTTTGTGGCATGTCCTGATCGCGGCTCAAACTATTTGCACCATGAGGGCTCCTTTCATTACACTGACTGCCAGTGCAAAGGTCGCTTCGGCAGATGTGAAACTTGGCGTGTGAAAGATTATTGTATATAAAATAGATAGTTATAAATAATACATAAAGTAGATTATCAGTATGGCATGGATGCTATTTTTCGCCCTCGGCGTGGTCACGCTGTGGTTTATCCCCAAGCTCATTATTAGCGGCAGCGCTCTGGCTCCTGTTTTTGGTGGCTCTATTGTGTTGGCAGATGTGTTTCTACTGTTCTTGCTGGGTACGGTGGGATGTCTGCTGCTTGCTGTCAAATGCTCAACTTATTTGAAATGTGCTAGCGCTTATCTAACGCAATTATTGAGTGGTTCGCAGCGGGTGCGGCGCTTAATTGCCTTGTTAGTGGTGTTTATGATCGGATGTTTGTATGCACAATGGCGTGCAGCACTTCAGTTGACATACCAACTACCCGAATCGTTAGACAAAAAAGATATAGTGCTTGAGGGTCGAATTCAAGGCTTGGTCCGACATCAAGAGCGGATTAATTATGACGGTACGATCGGTTCCAAGGTCAGCTTTTATTTCAAGGTCGATTTTATAGAGCCGTTTAAAAATGAACAGTCTACTCATGCGCAGGCCAGAGCGCTAAGCGCGGTATCGGTGCGCAACCTGCGTCTGAGTAGCTATGACCCCGAGCCGGTTTTCTTGTCTGACCAGCGTTGGCGATTCACCGTTCGTTTGCGAAGCCCTCGAGGTTTTGCCAATCCTGGCAGTTTTGACTCGGTTCGTTATATGCTCAGTCAGCATGTCGACGCGCAGGGGTATATTCGCGCGGCGAAACGTATTGACTCAATTGAGCCGCTACCTTTCTCTAATCTGCGGCAGCTTCGGGAAGAGCGGCACTCGCTGTTGCAACCCATTTTTGCGCAGCTCCAATATTCTGGCGTGCACAACGCCTTGCTACTGGGCGATAAATCAGGATTGACGCAACGCATTAAGAGTCTTTTGCAGCAGTCTGGCACCGTACATTTAATGGCTATATCTGGCCTTCATATAGGCATTGCAGCGGGTCTTGGCATACTGCTGGGGCGAGCGGTGCTTTATTGGTTTCCGATGTTGATGTTGCATATGCCTAGGCCGGTGTTTCTGGCTATGTGCAGCTTTCCATTGGCTTTTTTTTACGCGCTGTTGGCGGGCTTGTCTATCCCAACGCAGCGCGCCCTAGTAATGGTTGCCAGTATTTGTCTAACGACAGCTCTGAGGCGCAACGTTCACTATGTCAATCATTTGCTCGTTGCGCTAACAGCATTGCTTGTTTATGACCCGCTGGCTGTCCTTAGTAGTGGTTTATGGTTGTCTTTCGCTGCAGTGGGGTTGTTATTGTATAGCATGGCACCGCAAAACCAAGGTGCGCGCCTACCCGCAGCGAGTCGTTCGGCGGTTGACGAAGGCGCTGGCGTGTTGGTTAGGCGATCACTAGTGAAGCCATCGCTTTTGCAAGGTACGCAACAAAAGTTGCAAGCAGCCTTACGCGCTCAGCTAACCATCTTTATTGGCATGCCGGTAGTGCTATTGGCGTTTGGCCTGCCAATGCCATTGGTGGCACCGCTGGCGAATATGCTGGTGGTGCCCCTAGTCAGTCTGTTTGTTGTGCCGTTAGGGCTGCTGGCTTTACTGGTGTCTTATGTCAGCCTTGATGCTACAGCCATACTCTTGCAGTTAGCAGATAGATTTTTAGCTGCAGCAATGTGGTTATTGCAGTGGCTGGTTGGCGCGAGCCCGTCAAAAGCAAACCTCGTCAGCTCGCTTACGTTAATGCAAGCGGTAGCGGCATGTTGTGCTGTTATTGTTTTGATAGGGCGCTGGCATACACCCTTTTATCGGTTGGCAGCTCTAGTATGGTTACTATTATTCAATCCTTTTACCGATTCGGTAAAACCGTGGCAAGCCGAGCTCAATCAGGGTGACTTTGTATTAACTCAATTGGACGTTGGACAGGGCAGTGCGGTACTGATTAGTACACGCCATCATCACTGGCTGTATGACACCGGTGGTCAATTTGGGCAAAACAGTGACGCGGCAAGGGTGGTTGTTTTGCCTGCGCTGCGCAAACTGGGTGTGAATAAACTCGATGGCGTGATTGTTAGTCACGGCGACAAAGATCATGCCGGCGGCGTGCTATCGATGCATCGTGGCTTGCCGATCGAGCGATGGTGGCTGGGTGGCAAGGCAAAAGCCTGGCAATCTTTACTGGCGCCGAAGCAGCCGTCGGTGCAGCCTCTATTACAAAAACAGTTTGCAAGTAATCAGCGCGTAAAGGCGAGTGATTGTTTGAGCGGCAGCGGTTGGACTATTGACGGCGTGGCGTTTGAGTTTCTGCACCCGCCAGTATCTCAGGCCCTCTCGGTGAGCGAAAACGATCAGTCATGTGTATTGATGATCCGGTCGCAGCGCTCTGTTATTGAGGAGGGTATTGGGGACGGCTTTGAGGAAGGTGTGGTGAAAAATGTTGCTCAAGGCGAGGGTCGCGGAACTAGTCACGGAACGGCGCTACTCACGGGCGATATTGGTCGGCGCATTGAGCAGCAGTTGCTTAGGCTGTATGACGACGATCTTTCAGCCGACATTTTAATGGTGCCGCACCATGGCAGCAAAAGTTCATCTAGCATAGCGTTTTTGGCAAAGGTGGCGCCTGTCTACGCACTGGTTTCTAGTGGCTTTAATAACCACTATAACCATCCGCATCCCGACGTGGTTAGGCGTTACCTTGCCCAGAATATTGAGCTGTTGCGCAGTGACCAGCTAGGGGCAATCCAGCTGAAATTTATCAACCAACAATGGCAGCGACCGCGTTGTGCTCGTTATTTGAGCCGGCATTTCTGGCAAGGGTGGAATAACAGGGGCCAGTGCGGTGGCAATATGGGTGGTCCTTGAGGTTACAACGCGATCCATTTGCAGCGAGTTTTTCGCCTGGATTGTGTAAGAAGCCACTGTCGAAACGGCTGCTATTGCGGTAAGGTTTCAACACAATTAACCGGGTAAAAGACGCATTAGTTGCGAATGTCCAACTAGCGTGTTGCAGCGTTGTCACCGGTATAAATCGACAGTGAGGAATGGATAGCGTGTTAGAGTTTGTAAAGGCAGGCGGATGGCTAATGATACCGATATTATCATTTTCGGTGATTGCGGTAGCGATATGCTTGGAGCGCCTTTGGGCCCTGAATAACCAGCGGCTAGTTCCCCAAGATTTATTGGCCGATGTTTGGAAGAAGCTTCAAGCCGGCCAGTTAAACAATGAAGCTATTACCCAATTGCGGCTCGAGTCGGCCTTGGGTTTGATTTTAGCAGCCGGTTTAAACAACGCGAATGCCGGCCGTGAAATCATGAAAGAGAGCATTGGCGAGGCCGCCAGCTATGTGATTCATGATATGGAGCGCTACCTCAACACACTGGGTACGATAGCCGCGGTGTCACCCCTTGTGGGCCTATTGGGTACGGTTATCGGCATGATCACGGTTTTTTCCGAACTTATGCTCCACGGCACCGGTGATGTGTCTATTCTTGCCGGCGGCATTTCACAAGCCCTCATTACAACAGCCTCGGGTATCACTGTCGCTATTCCAGCGTTAATTATGCATCGCTACTTTCAACGAAAAATCGATACGGTGGTGGTTACTATGGAGCAAGAGGCTATTAAATTAGTCGATGCGCTTTATAGTCAGCGAGATGTTCGTGTGACCAGTGACCCAGCGCCTTAGTAGCAAAAGTAGGCACTCAAGACCAACGCCGCATATGCGCAATGAAATTAAACGGGCAAATGGCTTTGCAATTTAAACGTCAAAAAAAAGCTGAGATCGATATTAACTTAACACCCTTAATTGATGTGGTGTTTCTGCTGCTCATATTTTTTATGGTGTCAACGAGCTTTATTAAGGAGTCGCACCTGACGCTTAATTTGCCGCAGGCCATTAATGGTTTGAGCAGCGATGCCCAGCGTGGTGGTTTGGAAGTGATTGTTGATCAAAACGGGGCGTATCATATCAATGACAAGTCGTTAGTTGATACCCGCTCAGCTACGCTGCGCAGTGCCCTAAAAAACCTGTCGCAAGAAGATTACAGCCGCCCGCTGACGATAACAGCTGATGCTGCAGCCCCTTACCAGTCCATTGTTCGTGTCATTGATGTCGGCGGTCAGTTGGGTTTTGCGCAGATTGACATCACCACCCAAGATGATGACTCCGAGTAGGTCACAAAAAGGTGGAGTCGATGCCTAGAAAAACAGTCATTAATGCGCCTCATGCGAGCAAGGCTGTGACACCTCAAGAGCACATTGCCACCCATAGTTGGTCGGCTAGGCTGGAAAGCATTTTGCTCCAACATTGGTATCCCATTACGCCTCAGCTGACTGGCCTAATGCGCTTGCTACTCCCGTTGAGCCTTCTTTTTGGCCAAGTAACCCATCGCCGCCGGCGGCGTCTGCGCACGTTATTAAATTTTGATCCAAGCCGCTCAATTAATGCGTTAGTTGTGGTGGTAGGCAATATCACTACCGGTGGTACGGGCAAAACGCCGCTACTGATACATCTAGCGATGCAATTGCGCGCCAAAGGTTTGCGGGTGGCCGTTTTAAGTAAGGGCTATGGGAGTCAGCACTTGCGGGATGAGGGCAAGCCTCGGCGGGTTACTGCTGGCGATGACCCTGGCGAAGTAGGTGATGAGCCGCTGCTGATTGCTCGGGCGTTGGCGGGTAACGGCCTCGGTGATGCGCCAGCAGGCGTGACGCCTTCAGAGCTCGCTGCCATCCCGGTTGTTGTCAGTAAAAATCGCTGCGAAGGTCTCGACTTTTTGTTGGCGGGTAATCCTCCTGTTAAAGAAAACCCGAGCCTAAACCAGAAGCTCGCAAATAATGGGGTGAATGCGATCGATGTAGTGCTGTGTGATGATGGCTTGCAACATTATCAGCTGCCTCGGGATATTGAGTATGTGGTGGTCGATGGTAAGCGTGGCTTTGGTAATGAATGCTTGTTACCAGCCGGGCCTTTACGTGAGCCTGTCTCGCGGCTAGCATCGGTTCATCAAGTGGTGGTGAATGGCTCAAGTGAAGACCTGCTTGCACTGAATTTAAATGTTCGATGTGATAGCGCCAATCTCACGCAGAAAGATTCACTTAGGCTGAGTCGGGCGCCGGCAACGATGCAGGTTTTACCGGTTGGCGCTACCCGCCTAGTGCCTGCGAGTAGCGCATTGGCGGCGCTCGATGTTACGGGCGTTGATTTAACGCAGGTGCTAAGCACCGTTAAGCAAGTGGTGGCCGTCACGGGTACAGGTAACCCGCAGCGATTTTTTTCCGGTATTGAGCCGTTCATAAGCAGCAATAGCAGCCTGCACACCATCGCTTTTCCCGACCACCATCCGTTTACGCTGGAAGATTTTTTAGATTTGGTCAAGCAATTAAACTTGAGCGCTGAAACCGCGCAAAGTGTTTTTTTAGTGACCGAAAAAGATGCGGTAAAATGCCGAGCCTTCGCTGCCGAATTGCCAATAGCCATTTATTCAGTCGGTATTCAGGTGCATCTACCTGAGTCGGCGCTTGCGCCTATTTTACTTGGCATCGATCAACTGCAACAATGGCGTGACCCTATGGGTTCATCGTCAGCTGTCAATTGATCAGGCTGCTACTTCTTGGACCGAGCTACTACGTCGTTGATGGTGCT